>MGWR01000056.1 GCA_001801085.1 Gallionellales bacterium GWA2_60_142
TGCCGCTGCGGCACCTACAACCGCATCCGCTCGGCGATACAGCGCGCGGCGGAGATGCAGGGAGGCGCGAAATGAACGACATGACCGTGCAGGACCCGTCGCGCCGCGAGTTCATCAAGGGCTCCGCCGCATTGATGGGCGGGCTGGTGATCGGCTTTTATCTTCCGATGAAAGGCGGCCGCGCTTTTGCTGCGGAAGCACCGCCGACTAAGGCACAGCAGGTGTATCCCCCCAATGCTTTCATCCGCATCGCGCCGGACGACAGCATCACCATCGTCGTCAACAAGTCCGAGATGGGGCAGGGCGTCTATACCTCGTTGCCCATGCTGGTGGCCGAGGAGCTGGAGGCGGACTGGAGCCGCATCCGCGTCGAGGCAGCACCGGTGGCGGCGGTGTACAACCACACCGCGTTCGGCATCCAGATGACCGGCGGCAGCACCAGCGTCGCCTCGTCGTGGGATCAGATGCGGCGCGTGGGCGCGAGCGCGCGCATGATGCTGATCCGCGCCGCGGCGATGCAATGGGGCGTGCCGCAAAGCGAATGCCGCGCGGAGATGGGGCAGGTGATCCATGCCCAGAGCGGCAGGCGGTTGGGCTACGGCGCGCTGGCGGATGCGGCGGCCAAGCTGCCGCTGCCGGTCAACGTCGAGCTCAAGCAGCCCAAGGATTTCAAGCTGATCGGCAAACCGACCAGGCGTCTCGACACGCCGGAAAAGATCAACGGCACCGCGCAGTTCGGCCTCGACGTCAACCTGCCTGGCATGCTGACGGTGCTGGTCGCACGCAGTCCGGTGTTCGGCGGCCGGGTAAAGCATTACGACGCGACCGAGGCGCTCAAGGTGGCCGGCGTGCAGGGCGCGTATCAGGTGCCCACCGGCGTGGCGGTGGCCGCGAACGGCTTCTGGCCCGCGAAGGTCGCGCGCGATTTGCTGGAGATCGAATGGGACGAAGGGCCGGGCGCGGCGCTTTCCACGCCTAAGATGCGCGAAGAATATCTGGCACTGGCGAAGAAGCCGGGCGCGGTGGCGCGCAAGGAGGGCGATGTCGTGCAGGGCATCAAGGACGCGCACAAGTCCGTCAGCGCGGAATACGAGTTGCCCTTTCTCGCGCACGCGACGATGGAGCCGCTCAATGTGGTGGTGGACCTGAAACCCGACCACTGCGCAATCTGGACCGGCACGCAGTTTCAGACGGTGGACAGGGACATGGCAGCGAAGGTCGCGGGACTCAAGCCGGAGCAGGTGGAGATACACACCACGTTCCTTGGCGGCGGCTTTGGTCGGCGCGCCAACCCGCAATCCGATTTCGTCGTCGAGGCGGTGCAGGTTGCCAAGGCGATGAAGGCGGCGAACAAGACGGCCAAACCGGTCAAGGTGGTGTGGACGCGCGAGGACGACATGCGCGGCGGCTACTACCGGCCGATGTGGGTGGACCATATCGAGGCGGGCATCGCGAAGGACGGCAAACCGGTGGCGTGGAAACACACCCTCGTCGGGCAGTCCATCATGGCCGGCACGGCGTTCGAATCCATGATGGTCAAGGACGGCGTCGACGTCACCTCGGTGGAGGGGGCGGCTACGCTGCCGTATACGATCCCCAATATTCGGGTCGACCTGCATAGCCCGAAGCATGTCGTGCCGGTGCAATGGTGGCGCTCGGTGGGGCACTCGCATACCGCGTTCATCGTCGAGACCATGGTGGACGAACTGGCGCATCTTGCCGGCAAGGATCCGGTGGCTTATCGGCTCGGTATCCTGCCCGCCGATTCGCGCTACCGCGGCGCGTTGCAACTGGCCGCGAAGAAGGCCGGCTGGGGCAAGAAAAAATTGCCCAAGGGGCATGCCTACGGCGCGGCGGTACACAAGTCGTTCGACAGCTATGTGGCGCAGATCGCCGAGGTGTCGTTGCAAAACGGCAAGATACGCGTGCATCGCGTGGTGGCGGCAGTGGATTGCGGCATGGTGGTCAACCCGGACGGCGTGCGCCAGCAGGTCGAGGGCGGCATGGTCTACGGACTCTCAGCCGCGCTGCACGGCGCGATCACGCTGGAGAACGGCCGCGTGATGCAATCCAATTTCAACGACTATGTGACGCTGCGTTTTTCCGAGATGCCCGAGGTCGAGGTGCATATCGTGGAAAGCAGCGAGCCGCCGACCGGCATAGGCGAACCGGGCACGCCGCCGATAGCGCCCGCAGTCGCTAACGCGGTGTTCGCGCTGACCGGCAAGCGTTTGCGCCGCATGCCGTTCGATCGGGAAACTTATGTCTGAGTCCGATTCGGGAGAGATCGCCGCCGTCGTGCTCGCGGCGGGAGCCTCGCGCCGCTTCGGTTCGGACAAGTTGCTGCATCCGGTCACAAGGCATGGCGTGACCCTGCCGCTCGCCGCGCACAGCCTGCTGCCATGGCTGTACACGTTCAGGCAGGTCTCCGTGGTGGTCAGGCCGGGATCAGAGGCGTTCTGCGATGCGATCGAAGCGGCGCTGGGCGTTACCAGGGCGGCGGCGATATGCTGGGAATTCTGCGAGGATGCGGCGGAGGGCATGGCGGCCAGCCTTGCCCGCGGTGTGTATGCCAACCGCGAAGCCGCCGGCTGGCTGATCGGGCTGGCCGATATGCCCGCCGTGCCACTGGCGGCCATAGCCGGCGTGCGCAATGCGCTGTTGGGCGGAGCGGGCCTGGCCGCGCCGGCATGCGAAGGCAGGCGCGGCCATCCGGTCGGGTTCGCCGCCCATTACCTTGATGAACTGCTGTCGCTGCAAGGAGATGCCGGGGCCCGGAGCCTGCTGGAGCGCGACGGTTCCGAGGTCGTGCATGTCGGGACTTGCGACGAGGGAATTTTTACCGACATCGACAGCCCGGACGATCTGCGCTGCGTCTTGCCGGGCCGGTGTTCGGGCGATCTGGTTGCGGTCTGGTAGTCCGTTCCAGCAAAACAGTTACCGTTCGCGGTGAGCTTGTCGAACCGCTGGATGCCTGCCAATACTGGCCTTCGACAAGCTTGTATGGTGTTTATGGTTCCTTCTTGAGAGACTGGAAGGAACTGGGGTGGAGGGACATCGACTAGTCTCCGAAGGAGGGGGCGTCCGGGCGACTAGCTGTGATCCAGCAAGTTCACTAGTCCGTCCAGCCCGACGAAGTTCAGCGCGTAGCTCGCCTGCGCCCTGACCACCGGCTTCGCATGGTAGGCGATGCTGACGCCGGCCTGCGCCATCATCTTCAGGTCGTTCGCGCCGTCGCCCATCGCGATCACCTGCTCGGGATTCAGTCCCAGTTCGTCGCGCATCTTCATCAGCCAGTCGGCCTTGGCTTGCGCGTCGAGGATGCCGCCCAGCACCTTGCCGGTGAGCTTGCCGTCGACGATCTCCAGCGTGTTCGCATGCGCGTAGTCGAGGCCGAGGCGTGCCTTCAGCCGCTCGGTGAAGAACACGAAGCCGCCGGACACCAGCAGTGTCCTGATGCCGTGTTTCTTCAGTTCCGCGAGCATGATCTCCGCGCCGGGATTCAGTTGCAGCCTTTCGTCGTATACGCGCTGCAACGCGCCTTCGTCCAGACCTTCCAGCAGCGCGACGCGGCGGCGCAGGCTCTCGGCGAAGTCGATCTCGCCGCGCATCGCCTCTTCGGTGATCGCCGCGACTTGCGGCTTCAGCCCCTGCATGTCGGCGATCTCGTCGATGCACTCGATGGAGATCAGCGTCGAATCCATGTCCATCACCACCAGCCCGAAGCCGGACAGGTGTTTGCCCTGCGGCACGAAGCCGTAGTCGATGCGGTGCTCGAAACAATAGTCGGCGATGTCGTCGTGCGGCTTGGCCGCTTCGACAAGCTCAGGACGAGTATCGCGCAGCCGCCAGGCATGGGGAGCGATCTGCTCGATGCGTGTAGCGCCGGAGAGTTGGGCGATATGCTCGATCTGGGTGGATGGGATGTCGTGCAGGGCTTGGAGGATCAGGTTCATGCTGTCGAATGATTGTTTGTTGTTATGGGGTACTGCAACTCAATATTTTGTAGTGCGTTCCTGCCAGTAGTTCGGTTGGCGCAGATGGTTGGCAACCGCGAATATCACAATGCCATCTTGCTCAGGGCGGTAATGTAGTGCGAAAGGAAATCCTTTGACCATCATGCGGCGAGTATTTGTCTCTGCCGATAGCGTGCCGGCCAACGGATAAACCAGCGCGCGAGCGGCGGCTTCTTCGAGTGCTGCGGAAAATCGCGCACCTAAACCTTCTTGTGCCCGATTGTAATAACTGACCTCGGACAGGAATTCGAGCCTGGCTTCGGCGACAAAACGAGCGGTGTTTCACCGGGTAATGCGCTTGGCTTCGGCAAAAACCTGCTCTGCGGGGAAAGTCTCCAACTCGCCACGCTCGTAGCGTGCGACGCGCTGTGCGATCTCATGCTGCCATGCTGATTCAATCTCAAGCACAGGCGCGTTGTGCAAAGATTCAAGCAAGATCTCTGCAAGCCGGGCGCGCTCGTCAGGAAGCAATGCGGTGGCTTGTTGTTCAACGGTGGCGAAAGAGGTTGGCATCGTGGCTGCTCCTTGAATCGTACTAGGGACATTTTAGCGGATATTGCTTCTCGCGGTTACGGCCGATGGGGCAGATGTTGTCCGATGAAACTTTCCGTTGCGTGTGCAAGCGCTTCCGAATTCATGAAGAACAGGTCGTTGTGACCACCGCGCAGTTCCAGAAACTGGCGCGGTTCGTGCGCGGCGTCGTGGAGAGATTGGCCGTGGCTGAATGGGATGATCTCGTCTTCGCGGCTGTGGGCGACCAGCACCGGCGCGTGCACATCTTGCAGGTAGCGTCGCGTGTCGTAGCGGTAGCGGGTGATCCAGCGCACCGGCAGCAGCGGGTAGAGGTCGGCGGCCAGGTCGGGGACGGAGGTGAAGGCGGAGGCGAGGATCAGCGCGCCTGGCCTGTGTCGCGCCGCCAGGTGCGCCGCGACCGCCGCGCCCAGCGATTCGCCGAACAAAACGATATGCTGCGGCGCGATGCATCGTTGCGCGGTGAGGTGCTGCCAGGCGGCCTCGGCGTCGCGGTAGGTGCCGTCCTCGTCCGGTTCGCCGCTGCTCTGGCCGTAGCCCCGGTAGTCGAAGATGAGCACCGACAGGCCCAGGTCGTGGAACAGCCTGATCGAGTCCAGCCGGTGCGAGATGTTGCCGGCGTTGCCGTGGACATAGAGCAGCGTGCCGCGCGGATGCTCGGCGGGAACGAACCATGCGGCGAGGCTGGCGCCGTCGGAGGTGGTCAGCGCGACGTTCTCGTATGGGAGCTTGTAATCCTTGGGCGTGGCCTCGTATTCGCGGCCGGGCAGATCGGGGTAATAGACGAGGCCATCCTGCCGCAGGAACAGTACGAACAGCATCACGCCATACAGTGTGGCGACGAGGATGGCGGCGTTTTTGATGGTTTCCCAAAGCATGTCGATGGCCTGTCGGGAATAGGGTGCGTGGCGGAACTATCGCACAACTTTTCCATGGCCGCGAGGCGTGCGCGCAGCCGGTCGGATCGCCTGCAGGCTGCGAAGCCGCGCCATATATGGCATAATCGCGCGCTCTTGAAATCGGGAATTGGGCAGGCGATACAACATGAGCGCACAGACTCTATACGACAAACTCTGGAATTCACACGTGGTGCAGCAGGATGCCGACGGCACTGCGCTGATCTATATCGACCGTCAATTGGTGCATGAAGTCACCAGTCCTCAGGCCTTCGAAGGCCTGAAGCTGGCGCACCGCAAGCCTTGGCGTACCGCGTCCATGCTGGCGACGCCGGATCACAACGTACCGACGACGAACCGCAGCGGCGGCATCGCCGACCCGATCTCTCGCTTGCAGGTGGAGACGCTGGATGCCAACTGCGCCGAATTCGGCGTGGTCGAGTTCAAGATGAACGACATCCGCCAGGGCATCGTGCACGTGATCGGCCCCGAGCAGGGCGCGACGCTGCCCGGCATGACCGTGGTGTGCGGCGATTCGCATACCAGCACGCATGGCGCGTTCGCGGCGCTGGCGCATGGCATAGGCACCTCCGAGGTCGAGCATGTGATGGCGACGCAATGCCTGGTGGCGAAGAAGTCGAAGGCGATGCTGGTCAAGGTCGAGGGCGCATTGGGCCACGGCGTGACGGCCAAGGACATCGCGCTGGCGGTGGTCGGCAAGATAGGCACCGCGGGCGGTACGGGCTATGCCATCGAGTTCGGCGGCAGCGCGATCCGTGCGCTGAGCATGGAAGGCCGCATGACGCTGTGCAACATGGCCATCGAGGCGGGCGCACGCGCCGGCATGGTGGCGGCGGACGAAACGACTTTCACCTATATCAAGGGCCGTCCCTTCGCGCCACAGGGCGAGAACTGGGACAAGGCCGTGGCTTACTGGAAGACATTGCATTCGGATGCGAGCGCTGCGTTCGACGCGGTGGTCGAGCTGGATGCCGCAACTATCCGTCCTCAAGTGACCTGGGGGACGTCGCCTGAGATGGTCACCTCCATCGACGGCCGCGTGCCCGATCCGGTTTCCGCACCCGATGCGGTGAAGCGCGGCGACTGGGAGCGTGCCTTGGCCTATATGGGCTTGACGGCGAATACGCCCATCAGCGAGATACAGATAGATAAGGTGTTCATCGGTTCCTGCACCAACGGGCGCATCGAAGACATGCGCGCCGCGGCCGCGGTGGCCAAGGGCAAGAAGATCGCGACCAACGTCAAGCTGGCGATGGTCGTGCCCGGCTCCGGTCTGGTGAAGGCGCAGGCGGAAAAAGAAGGTCTGGACAAGATATTCATCGAGGCGGGCTTCGAATGGCGCGATCCGGGCTGTTCGATGTGTCTGGCGATGAACGACGACAGGCTGGAGCCGGGCGAGCGTTGCGCCGCGACATCGAATCGCAACTTCGAAGGGCGGCAGGGGCAGGGCGGGCGCACGCATTTGGTGAGCCCGGAAATGGCGGCTGCTGCGGCAATCGCCGGGCATTTTGTCGATGTGAGCAAACTGTAAGGAGATGATGATGAAGGCAATCACTTTGTTGTTGGCAGTATTGGTTCTGGCCGGTTGCAACACCATGGAAGGCTTGGGCAAGGACATCCAGACGGGTGGCGAAAAACTGGAAAAGGCGGCTACCAAGTAATGCGTAAATTCACCTTGCTCGATGGCCTTGTCGTACCGTTGGATAGAGCCAACGTCGATACCGACGCCATCATCCCCAAACAATTCCTGAAATCGATCAAGCGCTCCGGCTTCGGCCCGAACGCTTTCGACGAATGGCGCTATCTCGACCACGGCGAACCCGGCATGGACAACAGCAAGCGTTCGCCGAATCCGGACTTCGTGCTGAATCAGCCGCGCTATCAGGGCGCGCAAGTCTTGCTGGCGCGCGAGAACTTCGGTTGCGGCAGCTCTCGTGAGCATGCTCCATGGGCGCTGGAAGACTACGGCTTCCGCGTCATCATCGCGCCGAGCTTTGCCGACATCTTCTTCAATAACTGCTTCAAGAACGGCCTGCTGCCGATCAAGCTGGATGCGGACAAGGTCGATGCGCTGTTCAATGCGGTGGAAGCCAATAACGGCTACAAGTTGAAGGTCGATCTGGAGCAGCAAACCATCACGCTGCCGGACGGCACGGTTTACAAGTTTGACGTGGACGCGCACCGCAAGCATTGTTTGCTGAACGGGCTGGACGACATCGGTCTGACGCTGCAACACGTGGACGACATCAAGGCGTTCGAGGAAAAGCATCGCGCAGCTCAACCTTGGCTGTACGCATAAATAATCTGTAATTCTGACTGGAAGAAAAAATGAAGATCGCAGTATTGCCGGGTGACGGCATCGGACCGGAGATCGTCGCGCAGGCGGTGAAAGTATTGGAAGCGTTGCGCAGCGACGGCTTGAAGATCGAGATGGAGCACGCGCATATCGGCGGCGCGGGTTACGACGCGGCGCAGGATCCGCTGCCGGAGGCGACGCTGAAGCTGGCGCAGGAATCCGATGCGGTGCTGCTCGGTGCCGTGGGCGGCTACCAGTACGATAACCTGCCGCGTCCGATGCGCCCGGAGCAGGGCCTGCTGCGTATCCGCAAGGGGCTGGGGTTGTTCGCCAATCTGCGTCCGGCGATGGTGTATCCGGAGCTGGTCAATTCTTCCAGCCTGAAGCCGGAGCTGGTGTCGGGTCTGGATATCATGATCCTGCGCGAACTCACTGGTGACATCTATTTCGGCCAGCCGCGCGGCATTCGCACGCTGGACAACGGCGAGCGCCAGGGTTTCGACACCATGCATTACAGCGAGTCGGAAATTCGCCGCGTCGCGCATGTCGGTTTCCAGATCGCGATGAAGCGTAATAAAAAGATGTGTTCGGTGGACAAGGCCAACGTGCTGGACACCAGCATGTTCTGGCGCGAGATCGTCACCGAAGTGGCGAAGGAATATCCGGAAGTGGAGCTGTCGCATATGTATGTGGACAATGCGGCGATGCAGCTGGTGCGCGCGCCCAAGCAGTTCGACGTGATCCTGACCGGCAACATCTTCGGCGACATTCTGTCGGATGAGGCGTCGATGCTGACCGGCTCCATCGGCATGCTGCCGTCCGCTTCGCTGGATGCGAACAACAAGGGCCTGTACGAGCCTTGCCACGGCTCCGCGCCGGACATCGCCGGCAAGGATATCGCCAATCCGCTGGCGACCATTTTGTCGGTCGCGATGATGATGCGTTACACCTTCGCACGCGAAGATATCGCGCAGCGCATCGAGACGGCGGTGCGCAAGACGCTGCAGCAAGGCCTGCGCACCGGCGATATCGCCGAGGCCGGCATGCCGAAGATCGGCTGCAAGGCGATGGGCGACGCGGTAGTCGCGGCCCTTTGAACGAATTGAAATTCAAGAGAGAAATAAAATGAGCAAGCAATACGACGTATGTATCCTCGGTGCGACCGGTGCGGTGGGCGAGGCGATGCTGTCCATCCTGGAGCAGCGCAAGTTCCCGGTGCGCAATCTGTACCCGCTGGCTTCCAGTCGTTCGGCCGGTTCGACCGTGACCTTCAACGGAAAGGAAATCACCGTGCTCGACGTGGAAGGCTTCGATTTCTCCCAGGCGCAGATCGGCCTGTTCTCGGCGGGCGGCAGTGTTTCCGAGAAGTACGCACCGATCGCCGCCGCGGCCGGCTGCGTGGTGATCGACAACACCGCGCACTTCCGCTACGACCGCGACATCCCGCTGGTGGTGCCCGAGGTGAATCCGCACGCGATTGCTCAATACAAGAACCGCGGCATCATCGCCAACCCGAACTGCTCGACCATCCAGATGATGGTGGCGTTGAAGCCGATCAAGGACGCGGTGGGTATCTCCCGCTCAACGTGCTGCCGCACATTGATGTGTTCATGGAGAACGGCTACACCAAGGAAGAGATGAAGATGGTGTGGGAAACCCAGAAGATCATGGAAGACGACACCATCCTGGTGAACCCGACTGCGGTGCGCGTGCCGGTGTTCTATGGACACTCTGAGGCGGTGCACATCGAGACGAAGAAAAAGATCACCGCCGACGAGGCGCGCGCGTTGCTGGAAAAGGCGCCGGGCGTGCAGGTGATGGACGAGCGTGAGCCAGGCGGCTATCCGACCCCGGTCGACGCCGCAGGAACCGATCCGACCTACGTGGGCCGTATCCGTGAGGACGTGTCGCATCCGCTGGGCCTGGATCTGTGGGTGGTCAGCGACAACGTACGCAAGGGCGCGGCGCTGAACAGCGTGCAAATCGCCGAAATCCTGATCGCAAAATATCTGGATTAAGCCGGGCCTGAATCAAGTCGGGTTGGAATTAAGCGCGGATGTGAACTTGAATTATCAGCTTGTGCTGATAACTCCATGATGTTATTTTACTTGTCCAATAAATAAGGTGAGGGTGGTAGCGTGCATAAATCACTACTGAAACTGCTCGGGTTTGTTGTCGCTCTGGCGCTGTCTGCATCGGTCTCGGCTCTGGGTCTGGGCGGCATAAATGTGGTGTCCGCATTGGGTCAGCCGCTCAAGGCAGACATCGAACTGGTTTCCGTCGGCAAGGCCGAAAAAGCCAGTCTCGTCGCGCGCCTCGCTTCTGCCGATGCCTACAAGGGCGCCGGGCTGGAGTATCCCTACGGCAACAAGTTCAAGTTTCAGGTGGAGCATCGCGCCGACGGAAATTCCTACCTCGTCGTGACCAGCGCACAGCCGGTCAACGATCCTTTCGTCAGCTTGCTGGTGGATTTGAGTTGGTCGTCCGGCAAGCTGTTGCGCGAATACACCTTCCTGCTCGATCCGCCGGATTACGTTCCGGAACAGCCCGCACCGGTCGAGGTTGTAGCCGTCGCGCCGGTTGCGCCGGCAGCCCCTGTTGAGGCCGTCGATCAGGCGGCAGTTCCTGTCGAGCCAGCGGATGCCGGTTCTGCTTCAATGCAGGAAGAAGCCGAGTCGCTGAAGAAACAGCCCGAGACCATGCGTGCCGAGGCACCAAGCGACGAAAAGGCGCTGTCCAAACAGCCTGCTGCCATGCCTGCGCGCAAGCCGGTTGAGAAGGCCGTTCCGGCAGGCGAAATCGTCGTCAAGCGCGGCGATACGCTGAACCAGATCGCCGCCGAAAACAAACCGGTCGATGTCAGTCTGGAGCGCATGCTGGTTGCCTTGTATCGTGCCAACGCAGAGCAGTTCGACGGCAAGAACATGAATCGCATCCAAATCGGCAAAATTCTGCGCCTGCCAGAGCAGGATGAGTTGATGGGCGTGTCGCAAGTCGAGGCGGCGAAGGAGATTCGCGCCCAGGCGGCCGACTGGAACGCTTATCGTCAAAAGCTTGCCAGTGCCGCTCCAATGAGCAGCCAGGGTCAGGATGCGCAACAGGTCTCCAGCGGCAAGATCAGCAGTTCGGTGACGGACAAGGCACCGGTCGCCAAGGACTCCGCCAGGGAAGTGCTGAAACTGTCCAAGGGCGAAGCTCCCGGCGATCAGACCGCTGCCGGCGGCGGCAAGGCTCTGACTGCGCAGGACAAGAAGAATGCCGCGCAGGAAGAGGCGATTGCCAAGGCCAAGGCGATGGAAGAAGAGAAGACCCGCTTGGCGATGCTGGAGCAGAACCTCAAGGACATGCAGCGTCTTGCCGAACTGAAGTCGCAAGCTGCGGCCTTGGCGCAATCCGCCAGCGCTGTTTCCGATGTCGCGGCAGCCTCCGACGTAGCGGCGGCCAGCGAAGTCGCTGCGGCATCTGCACCGGTTGCTCAGCCCAAACCCAAGGCCGTTGCGCCCAAGGTGGTCGAGCCCGAGCCGACACTGGTTGACGAGATTCTGGGTAATCCGCTCTATCTGGCCGGCGGGGTTGCCGTGCTGGCAGCCCTCGGCGGTCTGGGCTATATGATGCAGCGCCGGAGGAAGAGTCCGGTCGCCGCATTCAGCGAAAAACAGGATGAGGTCGGCGAGATCACAGGCCGGATAAGCACGCCCCAGGCGCCGTCTCCGGATACCGGCGATTTCACTGCGCTGGCCGGTGTCAATGAGGTCGAGAGCTCGCAGTCCGACGACGTGGATCCGATCAGTGAAGCCGATCTGTTCCTGAACTTCGGTCGCGATGCCCAGGCGGAGGAAGTGCTGAAGGAAGCCTTGCTGCGCACGCCGGACGACCATCGCATCCATCTCAAGCTGCTCGGCATCTATGCCAACCGCGTGGACGTGAATTCGTTCGCGGCCATCGCGCATCAACTGCAGGATTCCGGCGACGCGCCTGCTTGGGAACAGGCTGCGGCGATGGGCCGCAAGCTGGAGCCGAACAATCCGATGTATGGCGGCCCATCCATTGAGGATGCCGCGAGCGCGACCATGCAGACGATGGTGTTGAACACCGCACCGGAAATCGCAGCCGAGGAGACATCCTTGCCGGAAGTAGATTTCGACCTCGGTGAGGGCGATGCGGCGAAGACGATGATCCTGAATCCGGAGGAGACGCCGGCAGCGCAGGAATTCGCGATGGACTTCGACCTGACTTCGATCGGTCCGACGCAGGCTGTTGCGCCCGACATGGATTTCGACATCACCTCGACCAGTCCGGCGATGCCGGCGGCTACCGTGACCGAAGAAGCCGTCGCCGTGCCGGAAGAGCCAGCCGAGGCGGGCTTGCCGAATCTGGATGATCTGGTTTTCGACATAGGCGGTACATCTTTGCCGGTCGCCGAGCCGGAAGAGCCGAAGAAGGTTGAACTGGAGGATGCTGACGTGATGGAGTTCTCGCTGGACTTCCCGGTAGAGGAAGAGCCAGCCAAGCCGGCGATGCCTGCGGCCGATCTCGGCCTGTCCGGCATCAGCCTGAATCTGGACGATATCGGTGCTCCAGAGGAAGCCGGTGCGGAAGTCGTCAAGGACGAGCGCTGGCACGAAGTCGCGACCAAGCTCGATCTGGCTCGCGCCTATCAGGAGATGGGCGACCAGACCGGCGCTCGCGAAATCCTCGAAGAGGTTCTGCGCGATGGCGACGCAGAGCAGCAAGAGGCGGCTCAGGCGTTGATCGATCAACTGATTTGATCGTGCGTTCTCAAATGACGGCAGCTCGAAACAGGGCTGCCGTTTTCTTTTTGTCCGGCGCAGGGAGTTTTGCGTGAGATTCCATCCCGCCACCCAGATATTTGTCTGGTGTTTACTGGTTGCGATATTGCAGTTGCTGAAGTTCAATGCGCTGTTGCTCGCGGCGGGTTTGGTGCTGTTGTGCGCGCTCGCTGTTTCCCGGCACAAGTTCGCTCAACTGTTGCGCCGCACCCGCTGGATCATGCTGTCGTTGTTGCTGATCTATGCCTGGAGTACGCCGGGCGCAGCGCTGTACGAGCCGTTCGGTGCGTTCAGTCCCAGTCGCGAGGGACTGCTCGATGGCCTGTCGCAATTGCTCAGACTGCTGGCCGCGCTGGCCGCGCTGGCGATGTTGCTGGACCGGCTGCACCGCATGCAGTTGATTTCCGGTCTCTATACGCTGTTCGCGCCGCTGCAATGGATGGGCGGAGTGCGCGAACGTTTCGCGGTGAGGCTGGCGTTGACGCTGCATTACGCCGAGGCGGCGATGCTGCGCGGCAAGCGCGGCTGGCGGGAGACGTTGGACGGCCTGCTTGAGCCGCATGGCGAACCGACTCGCGAGATGGAGTTGCCGCTGTATCGCTTTGGTTACGCCGACGCGCTGCTACTGGGCCTCGCGCTGTTGCTGTTATGGTGGAGCTTGTGATGAGGATCGCACCATGAGGATCGCACTGGGCATCGAATACGACGGCCGACCGTTCTCAGGTTGGCAGAGTCAGGCGGATCGCGCGACGGTGCAGGGCGCGTTACAGGTCGCGCTGAGCCAGATCGCCGGCGAAGTCATCGCCGTCACCGCCGCCGGACGTACAGACGCTGGCGTGCATGCGACCGAACAAGTGGTGCACTTCGACACGCAGACCAACCGGCCGCTGACCGCCTGGGTGCGCGGCGCGAACGCGCTGCTGCCGGAGAGCGTCGCGGTGCGTTGGGCGCATGCGGTACCGGACGAATTTCACGCGCGCTTCTCTGCGCACGGACGTAGCTACCGCTACCTGTTGCTGAACCGCGCGATGCGCCCGGCGATCCAATCCGGCAAGGTTGGCTGGTTCCATGCGCCGCTGGATGTCGAAGTGATGCGGGAGGCCGCGCAGCACCTGCTGGGCGAGCACGACTTCAGCGCGTTCCGCGCGGCGGAATGCCAGGCCAAGTCGCCGGTTAAAACGCTGACCCGGCTCGACATCCGCCGCGAGAGCGACATGATCGTGTTCGATCTCAGCGCGGGTGCATTCTTGCACCACATGGTGCGCAATATCGTCGGCTGTCTGGTCTACGTCGGTAAAGGCAAGCATCCGCCGGAATGGCTGCGCGATGTGCTGGAAGGCCGCGAGCGCCGTCTTGCCGCGCCGACCTTCGCGCCCGATGGCTTATACTTGCGCCGCATTCGATACGAGGAAAAATGGGGATTGCCGCAGATGGACGACGAAACGATGCCGGGAGAATTGCTGTGACGCGAATCAAAATCTGCGGCATCACGCGCGCGGAAGATGCGATGGCCGTCGCCGCCAGCGGCGCGGACGCGATCGGGCTGGTGTTTTACGCGAAGAGCCCACGCCATGCGAGCGCCGAACAGGCGGCGCAACTGGCCGCCGTGCTACCGCCGTTCGTCACCACGGTCGGTCTGTTCGTCGATGCCGACGCGGCGTTTGTGCGCGAGGTGTTGCGTGTAGTGCCGCTGGACGTGCTGCAATTCCACGGCGATGAAACGCCCGAATACTGCGCGCAATTCGGCAGGCCCTACCTCAAGGCGATCCGCGTCAAAGCCGGGGTGGATTTGCTACAATGCGCGGCGCAATTTTCCACGGCCCAGGCGCTGTTGCTGGATGCCTATGTGGCGGGCGTGCCGGGCGGCACCGGGGCGACTTTCGATTGGGGGCTGATCCCGCGGCAACTGCCGCTGCCGGTGATCCTGTCGGGCGGGCTGGATGCGGAAAACGTTGCGGAGGCGATAGAGCGGGTGCGCCCCTACGCGGTGGACGTGTCCAGTGGAGTAGAGGTGGGCAAAGGAATCAAGGATGCGGCGAAGGTCGCGGCATTTGTCAACGAGGTAAAACGAGTCGATGTACAACTATCCCGATAGCAAAGGCCACTTCGGCCCCTATGGCGGCATCTACATGGCGGAGACGCTGATGCCTGCGGTCGAAGAACTGCGCCGCCAGTACGAGCATTTTCGCGGCGATCCCGAGTTCAAGTCCGAGTTCGAATACGAGCTGAAGCACTATGTCGGCCGTCCCAGCCCGATCTATCACGCAAAGCGCCTGTCCGAGCATTTCGGCGGAGCCCAGATCTACCTGAAGCGAGAAGACCTGAACCACACCGGCGCGCACAAGATCAACAACGCCATCGGCCAGGCCCTGCTCGCCAAACGCATGGGCAAGAAGCGCGTGATCGCCGAGACCGGCGCGGGCATGCACGGCGTCGCGACCGCGACCGTCGCCGCGCGCTTCGGCATGGAGTGCGTGGTGTACATGGGCGCGGAAGACGTGCAGCGCCAGGCGCCGAACGTGTTCCGCATGAAGCTGCTGGGTGCGACCGTTATTCCGGTGGAGAGCGGTTCGCGCACGCTGAAGGATGCCTGCAACGAGGCGATCCGCGACTGGGTCACCAACGTCGAAACGACTTTCTACATCTTCGGCACTGCGGCAGGCCCGCATCCTTACCCGATGATGGTGCGCGACTTCCAGTGCGTGATCGGCAACGAGGCCCGTGTGCAGATGCCCGAGCTGATCGGCCGCCAACCGGATGTCGTGCTGGCCTGCGTCGGCGGCGGCTCCAATGCCATCGGCATGTTCCATCCCTACATCGACGTGCCGAACGTGAAGCTGATCGGCGTCGAGGCGGGCGGCCACGGCATCGAAAGCGGCTCGCATGCCGCGCCGCTGACCGGTAATGCCAAGGTCGGCGTGCTGCACGGCAACAAGGTCTATCTGATGCAAGACGAGAACGGCCAGATCATCGAGACCCACTCGATCTCCGCCGGTCTGGATTACCCCGGCGTCGGCCCCGAGCATTGTTTGCTGAAGGACATCCACCGCGCCGAATACGTTGCGATCAACGACGACGAGGCCATCGCCGCGTTCGACGCGCTGTGCCGCTACGAGGGCATCATCCCCGCGCTGGAATCCAGCCACGCGCTGGCGCATGCGATGAAGATCGCGCCGACGATGGGCAAAGACAAGGTGCTGCTGGTCAACCTGTCCGGCCGCGGTGACAAGGACATGAACACGGTCGCCAAGATCAAGGGGATCACGTTATGAGCCGCATCCAGGCAGCATTTGAGAAGTTGAAAGTCCAACAGCGCAAGGCGCTGATCCCGTTCGTCACCGCAGGCGACCCGAATCCGCAAGTGACCGTGCCACTGATGCACGGGCTGGTCGAGGCGGGCGCGGACGTGATCGAACTGGGCGTGCCGTTCTCCGACCCGATGGCGGACGGCCCGACCATCCAGCGCGCCTCCGAGCGCGCGCTCAAGCACAACGTGTCCTTGCGCGACGTGCTGGGCATGGTCGCCGAGTTCCGCAAGCAGAATGCGACCACCCCGGTGGTGCTGATGGGTTACGGCAATCCCATCGAGGCGATGGGCTGGGAGACGTTCGCCAAGCGTTGCGCCGAAGTGGGTGTGGATGGTGTGCTGACCGTGGACTTTCCGCCGGAAGAGAGCCACGAGGCGTTCGCGCATCTGGAGGCGCACGGTCTTGATCCGATCTTCCTGTTAGCACCCACCACCAGCGACGAGCGCATCGCCGAAGTCGCCAAGCTGGCGCGCGGCTACGTGTATTACGTGTCGCTGAAGGGCGTCACCGGCGCGGGTCACCTCGACCTGGGTGCGATAGCCGAGAAGCTGCCTCATCTGCGTAAATACATCTCGCTGCCGATTGGTGTGGGGTTCGGCATCCGCGATGCACAGACCGCGCTGGCGGTGGCCAGGCTGTGCGACGGCGTCGTCGTCGGCAGCCGCATCGTGCAGGAAGTGGAGAATTCGAACGAACAGGATGTCGTCGCCAACGTCGGCAAGCTGGTTAAAGAATTGCGCGTGGCGATAGATCAGGCGTAGTTCGGGCTTCGCCCGACATGGCGGGCAGAACCCGCCCTACGTTGTTATCCCAGAATACAGGAGGAGAGATTATGAGTTGGTTCCAGAAACTGTTGCCCCCGAAGATCAAGCGCCGCGACGGCGAGTCCAAGAAAACCATGCCGGAAGGCCTGTGGAGCAAGTGCCCTAACTGTCAGGCCGTGCTGTACCACTCTGACCTTGAGAAGAACCAGAGCGTCTGCCCGAAGTGCAGCCACCATCACCGCGTCACCGCGCGCACCCGTCTCGACCTGTTGCTCGACAGCGAAGGCCGTTTCGAGATCGGCGCGGAAGTGCTGCCTATCGACACGCTGAAGTTCAAGGACCAGAAAAAATACTCCGACCGTTTGATCGTGTCGAAGAAAACCACCGGCGAGGACGATGCGCTGGTGGTGATGCAGGGCAGCATCCATGCGGTGCCGGTGGTCGTCGCGGTATTCGAGTTCAGCTTCATGGGCGGCTCGATGGGCTCGGTGGTCGGCGAGCGTTTCGTGCGCGGCGTGCAGGTTGCGCTGGAACAGAAATGCCCCTTCGTCTGCTTCTCCGCCAGCGGCGGCGCGCGCATGCAGGAAGGCCTGTTGTCCCTGATGCAGATGGCCAAGACCTGCGCCGCGCTGACGCAGTTGAGTGAAGAAAAACTCCCGTTCATCTCGGTGCTGACCGACCCGACCATGGGCGGCGTCTCCGCCAGCTTCGCCTTCGTCGGCGACGTGGTGATCGCCGAACCCGGTGCGCTGATCGGCTTCGCCGGCGCCCGCGTGATCCAGCAGACCGTGCGCGAGACGTTGCCGGAAGGCTTCCAGCGCGCGGAGTTCTTGCTGGAACACGGCGCGGTGGACATGATCATCGACCGCCGCGAGATGAAGAACCAGCTCGCGACGCTGATCACGCTGCTGACCAAGCAGGCTGCGGTGGCGGAGATCGAGGCGGCTTAACCGTTAAGCTACATCACTATGAGCGCCACTCTCATTACAGCAATCGTTGGGGGCTTTGTGAGTCTTGCGGTTGCATTTCTCACGTACTGGTCAGCAAAGCGCAGAGAGCGAGAGGCTGAATGGCGAAAAGAGAAACTCGCGTATTACAAAGCTTTCGTTGAAAGCATGAGTGGGATCGTCGAAGGTGATGCAACTCCCGAGGGCCATAGGCTGTATGCGAAGACTACGAATAACCTTTTGTTATTTGCGCCTCAACCCGTTATTTCAGCCCTCAATGCATATCGCAGTGAGACCAGCATTTCCAATCAGCGCCGTTCCCAAGAGGAACATGACAAGTTATTGGCTGTGCTCTTTCTTGCAATCCGCAAAGATATTGGCGTGTCGCCTGAAGATAATGCTTCGACATTCAAGCCAGTTTTGTGGGCTTCTGGGGTGGGTAAGGATTCAATCTAGCTCACGTAGCAAGCGTAGGGCGGATGAGCCGCAGGCGTTATCCGCCGAATGTGAATTAAAAAACTTCGTCATAACCGATACGAACCATGCGGCGGAAGGCGCTACGCTTTTCCGCCCTACATTACATGCCATCTACTCTGCCTGACTGGCTTTCCTACCTAGAATCCCTGCACCCCAAGACCATAGAGCTTGGCCTGGATCGCGTCGCTCAGGTCAAGCAGCGGCTGGCTCTCCAGCCCGAATTTCCGGTCATCGTCGTCGGCGGCACCAACGGCAAGGGCTCGGTGTGCGCGATGCTGGAGTCCATCCTGCATGCCGCCGGGTACAAGGTCGGCTGCTATACCTCGCCGCATTTGCTGCGTTACAACGAGCGCGTGCGCATAGCTAAAAAACAGGCGAGTGATGCGGAGTTGTGCGCGTCGTTCGAGAGCATCGAGCAGGCGCGAAAAGGACTCCCTCCCCCTTGCAGGGGGAGGGCTGGGGAGGGGGTAGAAACGCTGCATTCTGATGAAGTCTACCCCCATCCTAAACGCCCCCTCGCTTCGCTCTCCCCCTCTGCAAGGGGGAAGGAATTGTCGGCGGAGTCTTCTGAAATATCTCTGACCTATTTCGAATTCGGCACGCTCGCCGCGATGTCTTTGTTCATTTCTCACAAGGTCGATGTCGCCATCCTCGAGGTCGGGCTGGGCGGCAGGCTGGATGCGGTGAACGTGTTCGACGCCGACTGCGCGGTGGTGACCAGTGTGGACATCGATCACGTCGATTACCTCGGCGACACGCGCGAGCAGATCGCGTTCGAGAAGGCGGGTATCTTCCGCAAGGATCGCGTGGCAATCTGTGCCGACGGCGATGTGCCGCAGGCGATTCGCGACCATGCGCAGCAGATCGGCGCGGAGCTGTGGTGCATAGGCAGCGAGTTCGGGTTTGAGGTAGATCGGGCTACGCCCGACGCGGCGGGCATAGTCCGCCCTACAGTTGATGGGCAGTGGAATTTCTTCAGCCCATCCGGCGAGCGACATTCTTTGCCTATCCCCGCGCTACGCGGCGCGTTCCAGTTGCACAACGCCAGCGCGGTGCTGGCGGCGCTGGATGCGCTGAAAGACAAGCTGCCGGTGAACATGGAGGCAGTGCGGCGTGGGCTGGTCGAGGTGCAGCTGGCCGGGCGCTTCCAGTTCGTGCCGGGCAGGCCGCAACTGATTTTGGACGTCGCGCACAACCCGCATGCGGCGCGTTCGCTGGCGCAGAATCTGGGTAGTCTGCCGCCGGCGAAGACCTTTGCGGTGTTTGCGATGCTGAAGGACAAGGACATGGCGGGCGTGGTGCAGGCGCTGGAGCCGCATATCGACGTGTGGCTGGTCGCGGGGCTGGATGTGCCGCGCGGTGCGAGTGCGGCGGAGCTCACTCGGGTGCTGAAAGACTGCGGCGTGCATGGGGAGATTCTGACCTTCGAAGCTGTCGCCGAAGCACTGCGCCAAGCCTGCAACGAGGCAGGCGAAAATGATAGAATCGCGGCCTTCGGATCGTTCCATACCGTGGCTGAAGCGATGCAGGCCCGGGAGCTTTCCGTCAATTAAGGATAGCCAGCCCAAACCGACCGGTCAGGACATCGATCTGCGCATCCCCTCGCCCGAGAAGGCCGGCGAGTTCGTGACTAACGTCGCGATCTCCGAGGTTCCGGTGGCGCTGCCCGTCTCCGCCGTCGTTATAACATCCGCCGTTGCCGCGGTTTCCGAGCCGGTCGCGGCCTCCGCCGTCGCGAGCGTCGCCGAGCCCAAGCCCGTCGAATCCACGAAACCCGCTGAACCCAAGCCCGCCGAATCCAAATCCGCAGTCCAGGCCGCTTCTGCGCCTGCAGCCGGTACGAAAGAAGGCAAGGTTGTCACCTATGCCGCCCAAGTCGGTGCCTATTCCAATCCGAACACCGCGAAGCAGGAGCTTGCCAAGCTGAAGGGCTGGGGCTTCAAGGCTTATACCGAGAAGGCTGGGAACAAGATACGCGTGCGCGTCGGGCCTTATGAGGAACGAGTCAAGGCGGAGAAGGTCATAAAAATGCTGGAGAAGCATGGGCTGCATCCGAGCATCGTCAGCATCAAATGACCGGTTTCGATTACACCGTCATCGCCATTCTGGCGGCGTCGCTGGCTGTCGGCGTATGGCGCGGGCTGACTTACGAGTTGCTGTCGCTGGCCGGATGGCCGATCGCGTTCCTGTTGAGCAAGTTCTTTGCGTCCAGTGTCGCGCCGGCGATGCCGGGCGAGGGCGCGATGCGTACCGCCATGGCTTACGCCGCGGTGTTCGTCGCCGCGCTGATTCTGTGGAGTGTGCTGGTGTGGCTGTTCTCCCGGCTGGTGAAAGCGGTAGGTTTGGGCGGGCTGGATAGGACGATGGGCGGCGTGTTCGGGCTGGTGCGCGGATTGCTGGTGGTGCTGGCGCTGGTGTGGCTGGGCGGGCTGACGAGCATGCCGGAGCAGCCGTTCTGGCGCAATGCGCAGACCAGCCGGGCGGCCGAGGATGTGGCCTTGTGGACACGCGGCTGGTTGCCTGACGGCGTCGCGCAGCGCATTCGTTACGGCGCACGCGGTTAGCAGTTTTTGAGTGGTTAATTTTTAGGATAGAACATCATGTGTGGCATTCTCGGAGTCGTTTCGCATACGCCGGCCAATCAGTTGCTGTACGACGGCCTGCAGGTTTTGCAGCACCGCGGGCAGGATGCCGCCGGCATCGCCACGCTGGAGGGGCGCACCTTCCACCTGCACAAGGGCAACGGCCTGGTGCGCGACGTGTTCCGCACGCGCAACATGCGCGCGCTCAAGGGCAACGCCGGTATCGCGCATGTGCGCTACCCCACCGCCGGTTCCGCGGTGGATCACAACGAGGCGCAGCCGTTCTACGTGAACTCGCCGTTCGGCATCGTGCTCGGCCACAACGGCAACCTGACCAACACCGCCGAATTGCAGAAGCAGCTGTTCATGGACGACCTGCGCCACGTCAACACCAACTCCGATTCGGAAGTGCTGCTGAACGTGCTGGCGCACGAGCTGCAATCCAAGTCCAAAGGTTTGCGTCTGGACGTGCCGACCATTTTCGCCGCAGTGTCCGGCGTGCATCAGCGTTGCAAGGGCGCGTATGCGGTGGTGGCGATGATCGCCGGCTACGGCCTGTTAGCGTTCCGCGACATCTACGGCATCCGCCCGCTGGTGATCGGCGTGAACGAGACCGCGCAGGGTGCCGAATACCTGATCGCTTCCGAGAGCGTCGCGCTGGATACGCTGGGCTTCAAGTTCCTGCGCGATGTAGCACCCGGCGAGGCGGTGTTCGTCGACTTCGAGGGCAAGCTGCACAGCAAGCAATGCAGCGATAAGGCCAAGCTGAATTCCTGCATCTTCGAATACGTGTATTTCGCGCGTCCCGATTCGGTGATCGACGGCGTATCGGTGTACGAGACCCGCCTATACATGGGCGAATACCTCGCCGAAAAACTCAAGCGCACCTGGAGCGACGTGGACATCGACGTGGTGATCCCCATCCCCGACTCCAGCCGCCCGAGCGCGCTGCAACTGGCGAACCATCTCGACATTCCGTTCCGCGAAGGCTTCGTGAAGAACCGCTACATCGGTCGCACCTTCATCATGCCGGGGCAGGCGATGCGCAAGAAATCGGTGCGCCAGAAGCTGAACGCCATCGGCGTCGAATTCAAGGGCAAGAACGTGCTGCTAGTGGATGACTCCATCGTGCGCGGCACCACCAGCCGCGAGATCGTGCAGATGGCGCGCGACGCCGGCGCGCTGAAGGTCTACTTCGCCTCCGCTGCGCCGCCGGTGCGCTTCCCGAACGTGTACGGCATCGACATGCCGAGCCGCACCGAGCTGATCGCGACCGGTCGTAGCGACGAGGAGATATGCCGCGAGATCGGGGCGGACGGCATCATCTATCAGGATCTGGAAGACCTGAAGGCGGCGGTGCGCAAGGCCAATCCGGCCATCGTCGATTTCGACGCCTCCTGTTTCGACGGCTGCTACATCACCGGCGACATCACGACGGAATATCTGGATGCCATCGAGGCGGCGCGCGGCGCAAGCAAGTCCGACAAGCCCGTGGACGACGACCAGATGGAGTTGAATCTGGCGATGAGCGTCAGTTCGATGTAGGTAACCTGCTGTGCGGCCTGTGCCGGATTGACAGGCTGCGCAGGCCGATGTTACTTTCCGATTGCGCCGATTTGAGGAACAGCTTGCGGGCGCATAATAAATACAGCTAAAGCGGGCGAACCCGGTTTAGCTCTAAGCTTTCCGGGTTTTTGCATTTCAGGGGACATCATGTCAGATCAAGATCAATACCAGCCGGAGACGCTGGCGATACGCGCGGGCTCGGTGCAGAGCCAGTTCCACGAGCATAGCGAGGCGCTATTCCTGACCTCCAGCTTCACCTTCGACAACGCGGGGCAGGCCGCGCGGCGCTTCATCGGCGAAGAGGAAGGCAACATCTACGCGCGCTTCACCAATCCGACCGTGACGATGTTCGAGGAACGTCTCGCGGCGATGGAAGGCGCGGAGCAATGCGTCGCGACCGCATCCGGCATGTCGGCGATCCTCGCGTGCGTGATGGGTGTACTGAAGGCGGGCGATCATGTCGTCGCCTCGCGCAGTCTGTTTGGCGCGACGGTCAACCTGTTCAACAACATCATCAAGAAGTTCGGCGTCGAGACGACTTATGTCTCCGCGACCGATGTCGCCGAGTGGCAGGCCGCGGTGCGCCCGAATACGAAACTGTTCTTCTTGGAGACGCCATCGAACCCTCTGACCGAGATCTCCGACATCGCGGCAATCGCCGCGGTCGCGAAAGGCTGCGGCGCGCTGCTGGCGGTGGACAACTGCTTCTGCACGCCCATTTTGCAAAAGCCGCTTGAGCTGGGCGCGGACATCGTGATCCACTCCGCGACCAAATATCTGGACGGGCAGGGCAGGGTGCTGGGTGGCGCGGTGCTGGGCAGCAAGAAGAACATGGAAGGCGTGTACGGATTCCTGCGCACCGCGGGTCCGACGATGAGCGCGTTCAATGCTTGGATATTCCTGAAGGGCATGGAGACGCTGAAGATACGCATGGACGCACACTCGGCCGGCGCACTGGAACTGGCGCGCTGGCTGGAAGCGCAGCCCAACGTCGCGCGCGTGTTCTATCCCGGCCTGCCGTCGCATCCGCAGCATGAGCTGGCGATGCAGCAGCAGAAGACCGGCGGCGGCATCGTGTCGTTCGAGGTCAAGGGCGGCAAGGACGCGGCCTGGCGCGTGATCGACAGTACGAAGATGATCTCGATCACCGCGAACCTCGGCGACACGCGTACCACGATCACCCATCCGGCGACCACGACGCACGCGCGCATCACGCCCGAGGCGCGCGCCGCCGCCGGTATCACCGACGGCCTGATCCGCATCGCGGTCGGGCTGGAGGCGGTCGTGGACATCCGGAACGACCTCGCTCGCGGCCTGTAAATGGATGTTTTGGCCGCACAGATAGGCGGACTGCTCAAGTCCCACGGCCTGATGCTGGCGACCGCCGAATCCTGCACCGGCGGCGGCGTGGCGCAGGTCATCACCGATGTGGCGGGCAGCTCGGCATGGTTCGAGCGCGGCTTCGTCACCTATTCGAATCTCTCCAAGCAGCAGATGCTGGGCGTGTCCGAAGATACGCTGCAGCGGCACGGTGCGGTCAGTGAAGCGGTGGTACGCGAGATGGCCGCGGGCGCATTGCGGCACAGCGGCGCGCAGGTCGCGCTGGCGGTCAGCGGCATCGCGGGACCGGACGGCGGCACGCCGGACAAGCCGGTCGGCACGGTCTGGTTCGCCTGGGCGTTACGCGACGGCCCCGTCGTTTCCCGCATGCGCAGACTGGGCGGCAACCGCGCCGAAGTTCGCGTCAAGGCGGTGCGTATCGCGCTGCAAGGGGTTGTGGAGCTGCTGGGGCAGCGCACTGAAACTGCATAGACCACGATAGTCTACTAGCGGAATATTCCCTCCCCCTTGCAGGGGGAAGGAACTGGTTTGGTTCTAGTGGATAATCTGGGTTAATAAAAAAGAGAACGAACGTTCTGTACAAATTAAAAACGATGTGCCACAATCCGGCCACATTTTTTGAAAGGGGATAAACATGGACGACAACAAGAGCAAGGCACTCGCGGCGGCACTGAGCCAGATCGAAAAGCAATTCGGCAAGGGCTCGATCATGCGCCTGGGCGAGAGCGATGTCGCGAAGGACATCCAGGTGGTTTCCACCGGCTCGCTGGGTCTGGATATCGCGCTCGGCGTCGGCGGCCTGCCGCGCGGCCGAGTCGTCGAGATCTACGGCCCGGAATCTTCCGGCAAGACTACGCTGACGCTGCAAGTCATCGCCGAGATGCAGAAGCTGGGCGGCACCGCAGCCTTCATCGACGCGGAACACGCGCTCGACCCGCAGTATGCGCAGAAGCTGGGCGTAAAGGTCGAAGACCTACTGATCTCCCAGCCGGACAACGGCGAGCAGGCGCTGGAGATCGCCGATATGCTGGTGCGCTCCTCTTCCGTGGATGTCGTCGTGATCGACTCGGTCGCAGCGCTGACGCCCAAGGCCGAGATCGAAGGCGAGATGGGCGACGCGCAGATGGGTCTGCACGCCCGCCTGATGTCGCAGGCGCTGCGCAAGCTGACCGCCAACATCAAGCGTTCCAACACGCTGGTGATCTTTATTAATCAAATTCGCATGAAGATCGGCGTGATGTTCGGCAACCCCGAGACCACCACCGGCGGCAATGCGCTGAAGTTCTACGCCTCCGTGCGCCTCGACATCCGCCGCATCGGCGCGATCAAGAAGGGCGACGAAGTCATCGGCAACGAGACCCGCGTCAAGGTCGTGAAGAACAAGGTCGCCCCGCCGTTCCGCGAGGCGATGTTCGACATCCTGTACGGTGAGGGCATCTCGCGCGAGGGTGAGGTCATTGAACTGGGTGTGCAGCACAAGCTGGTCGAGAAATCCGGCGCATGGTACAGCTACAAGGGCGAGAAGATCGGCCAGGGCAAGGACAATGCGCGCGAATACCTGCGCGAGCATCCGGAGATCGCCTTCGAGATCGAGAACAGGGTGCGCGAAGCGCTGGGCGTGGCGCTGCTCGATGGCGGCGAAAAGACCAAGACCAAGGTGGCGGGCAAATCGGCTGCGAAGGACGCAGCCGAATAACTTCCGTCAAATCGCTGCTTATGTCCGGGTGCGCGGGTGAGGAAAAAGCCTGAAATAAGCCTGCGCACGCGCGCCTTGCAATGCCTGGCGCGCCGCGAATACAGCCGCGCCGAACTGCGCGCCAAGTTGTTGCCGCATGTGCAGGCCGATGAGGAATTCGACAGCGTATCGGCCACCGACCTCGATGCGTTGCTGGACGACCTGACGCAACGCGGCTGGTTGTCCGACGAACGCGCCGCGACACAACTGCTGCACGCCAAACGCGCTCGCTATGGCACCCAGCGCATCACCCACGAGTTGCGCCAGCGCGGCATAGACGAGACGCTGATCGCCGGAGCATTGCCGGAGTTGAAGGAATCAGAATTGGCGACGGCGCGCGAGGTATGGCGCAAGAAGTTCGGCGTCCCGCCGCAGGACGCAAAGGAAAAGGCTAGGCAGATGCGCTTTCTGCAATCGCGCGGGTTTTCGATGGACACGATCTTCAAAGTGATGACGATCCCACATTCTGCCGAGGACTAGTCGTGACGGGCTAGTCCGGGTTCGTCGTAAGAGTGTCTATTGCGCGGTAGGCATTCAGGGCTTCCTGTACATATTGGGGGGTAATTTTTGGCTTTGCTACAGGGTAAAGGGCCGCAATTTTCGCCCATACGGGAGTCTCTGTAGCGTGGCTACCTGCTGCTCTGAGCCGGGCAATGACGGCATTGCGTTGATTTTCGTCGCTTAAGTCGATCTTCAGGTGCTTTGCCAGTTGTACAGCCGCCCACTGAGTGCGCGCTAGTGCCAACGAGGCAGGGTCGGCTCCGGGCGGCGCACCCGCATTCCCCGCATGAAGTTTTTGGGGGCGATCTGTCATTTGTTCTGCATCTGCTGCAACAACAGCGCCAGCAGCAAGTCAGCGATCAGATCATCCCATTCATTCTGGCCTAAAAGATTCTGCAATTCCACAGTGGAATTGCCATGCGGGACATTGATAGTGATGGACGCCTGCCCGGTGTCGGCAGCCAATGCCGCCTTGGCTGTGCCGGAAATATTTACTGTGACATCCGGTGAAGAGACAGGAGCACTTCCGCCAGATTGTGCTGCGGAACTGGCAGCGGTTGCAGGAGAGCTTGCGGCACCGCCCATCGCGCCGCCAGCGCCCATTCCAGCGCCCATTCCAGCACCCATTCCAGCACCCATTCCAGCACCCATTCCAGCACCCATTCCAGCACCGCCCACGCCGCCTATCATTCCATTCATAATGTATGCTCTCCAAAGGGTTGATTGTCTATGTGGATCGTCTAGTCTTTATCGGTATAGCTCCCTGCCTGCTATCAGACGATCATTGTTAACCAGTCGCTCGTCCATTCCGGTCGCCAATCGCCAACAAGCGAAGCTGATCGCTACGCAACTTTCTCGACTTGCTGATGGAGCCATCATCGTGAAATGGGCATGCGGGGGAAATACTGTTGGTTCTTTATTTTGCTGTTCGCCGTTTGTGCAGGACTCGCTTTTCTGGTGAATTCACGGGAGTGGTGTGTAGCACTTCGCGGAGGTGAATAGCCGAGGTTGGTACGGGTATTCCGGCAGATATGCTTCCTGCAATCGCGCGGTTTCGGTTTCGATGTGATCGCTCAAGTGCTGCGGCTGGAGCCGGACGGACATGGCGTTCTTTAGTCTTGTGTCGTTTGTAGGGGCACGGCGCGCCGTGCCCTAAGGAGCGTTCCGCAGAACGAATTTCGCGAACCCTTCCCCGTGCGGTAGAATGCCGGCTCATGAATACCGTCCAGCTTTCCGTCGTCATTCCCGTCTATAACGAGGAGCAAGGCCTGCAGGCCCTGTTCGACCGCCTGTATCCGGCGCTGGATAAGCTCGGCATCGCCTACGAGGTCGTGTTCGTCAACGACGGCAGCCGTGACCGTTCCGCCGCGATCTTGCGCGAGCAATTCCAGAAGCGGCCTGATGTCACTCGCGTGGTGCTGTTCAATGGAAACTTCGGCCAGCATATGGCGATCATGGCCGGTTTCGAGCAGAGCCGCGGTCAGCGCGTGGTGACGCTGGATGCCGATCTGCAGAATCCGCCCGAGGACATCGGCGTGCTGCTGGCGAAGATGGACGAGGGGCACGACTATGTCGGCTCCATCCGCCGCCAGCGCAATGACAGCACTTGGCGGCATGTCGCCTCGCGCGCGATGAACGGGCTGCGCGAGCGCATCACCCGCATCAAGATGACCGACCAGGGCTGCATGTTCCGCGCCTACGACCGCCATGTCATCGACGCGGTCAACTCCTGCCGCGAAGTGAACACCTTCATTCCGGCGCTGGCCTATACCTTCGCGCGCAATCCCGCCGAGGTGGTGGTTGGGCACGAAGAGCGTACCGCGGGCGAATCCAAGTATTCGCTGTACAGCCTGATCCGCCTGAACTTCGACCTGATGACCGGCTTCTCGCTGGTGCCGTTGCAGATGTTCTCCATGCTGGGCATCGCGCTGTTCGGCATCGGACTGCTGGGCGAATACATCGGACGCATCTACCAGCAGGTGCGCCATCGTCCGCGCTATCTGGTCGAGGCGGTGCTGGAGCAGCAGGAAAAGGGCAGGGCGACAAGAGAGAAAAGCAGGACGAAAGCGGCGACCGAAGCGGTCGCCGGAGAGCCTGATCCGTTCGTTGCGGAGCCTAAAAAGAAGAAGGCCAAGCCAGCCGAGGCTGAGCACCCCTCGTTGTTCTCGGATAGCCAGGAATGAGCAAAGCCGTAGTTTTTGCGTACCACAATGTTGGTTACCGCTGCCTGAATGTGCTGCTGGCACATGGCGTTGACGTCGCGCTGGTGGTGACGCATCGCGACAATCCGAAAGAGACCATTTGGTTTGACAGCGTGCAGAAGCTCGCCGAGTTGCACGGCATTCCGGTGATCACGCCGGATAACCCGAATGCGCCGGAAGTGGTCGACCAGATTGCGGCATTGCAGCCGGACTTCTTCTTCTCCTTCTACTACCGCGAGATGCTGAAAGCGCCTTTGCTGGCGATTCCAAAGCAAGGCGCGCTGAACATGCACGGCTCGCTGCTGCCGAAATACCGTGGCCGCGTGCCGGTCAATTGGGCGATAATCCGCGGCGAAACGGAAACGGGCAGCACCCTGCACTACATGACCGAGAAACCGGACAACGGGGACATCGTCGCGCAGCAGGCCGTGCCGATTCTGCCGAACGATACTGCGCATGAAGTATTCCAGAAGGTGACGGTGGCGGCGGAGATGGCATTGAATAATGCGCTCCCCGCGTTGTTGGCGGGCACTGCCAAAGCCGAGAAGCAGGATTTGAGCAAGGGCGCTTATTTCGGCGGACGCAAGGCTGAGGATGGCGTCATAGACTGGTCGCAGTCGGCGCTGGAGATACACAACCTGGTGCGCGCGGTGGCCTCGCCGTATCCGGGTGCGACGACTACGCTGATGGGCAAGCCCATGCGCATCCTGCAGACGCTGGTGACCGGCTGCACCGTGACAAGCGAGAAGCCCGCCTTCTACGTGAAGGAAGGCAAGGCCTATGCGATCTGCGGCAGCGGCGTGTTGCGCGTGGTGCGCTTCGAACTGGACGGCGTCGAGACGAGCGCGGCGGAATTTGCCGTCAAGCACGGCGATACAAGATTTGAATTCAATTGTTAAGGAAGTGAAATGAAAAAAGTACTGATCCTCGGCGTGAACGGCTTTATCGGCCACCACCTGTCCAACCGCATCCTCGAGACCACCGACTGGGAAGTCTACGGCATGGACATGAGCACCGACCGCATCAGCGACCTGATCGGCAAGCCGCGCTTTCATTTCTTTGAAGGCGACATCACCATCAATAAAGAGTGGGTCGAGTACCACGTCAAGAAGTGCGACGTGATCCTGCCGTTGGTGGCGATCGCCACTCCGGCCACTTACGTGAAGCAGCCGCTGCGTGTATTCGAGCTGGACTTCGAAGCCAATCTGCCCATCGTGCGCGCCGCCGTAAAGTACAACAAGCATCTGGTGTTCCCGTCCACCTCCGAAGTCTACGGTATGTGCCACGACGAGGAATTCGATCCGGACAATTCCGAACTGGTCTGCGGTCCGATCAACAAGCCGCGCTGGATCTACTCAAACTCCAAGCAGCTGATGGATCGCGTGATCTGGGGTTACGGCATGGAAGGCCTGAACTTCACGCTGTTCCGTCCGTTCAACTGGATCGGTGCCGGCCTGGATTCGATCAACACGCCGAAGGAAGGCAGCTCGCGCGTGGTGACCCAGTTCCTCGGTCACATCATTCGCGGCAACAACATCAGCCTGGTCGACGGCGGCCACCAGAAACGCGCCTTCACCTATATCGACGACGGCATCGACGCGCTGATGAACATCATCGAGAACAAGGACGGCGTGGCCACCGGCAAGATTTACAACATCGGCAACCCGACCAACAACTTCGCGATCCGCGATCTGGCCGACATGATGCTGAAGCTGGCGAACGAGTATCCGGAATATGCCGAATCCGCCGCCAAGGTGAAGATCGTCGAGACGACTTCCGATGCCTACTACGGCAAGGGCTACCAGGACGTGCAGAACCGCGTGCCGAAGATCACCAACACCTGCGAAGAGCTGGGCTGGAAGCCGACCACGACCATGGCCGACACGCTGCGCAAGATCTTCGACGCCTACCGCACCCAGATCGCCGAGGCCCGCGGCCTGGTCGATTAATCAATACCTTCTCCCGCGCTGACGCGCACCCCTCTCCCGCTCGCGGGAGAGGGGCTGGGGGAGAGGGAACTCGCAATGTCTAGACAACTCGCTCTCAAGATCGACGTAGACACCTATCGCGGCACCCGCGAGGGCGTGCCGCGTCTGGTGGAAACGCTACAGCGCCACCACGCGCAGGCGACTTTCTTCTTCACGCTGGGTCCGGATCACATGGGGCGCGCGATCAAGCGCGTGTTCCGTCCGGGTTACCTGTCCAAGGTGTCGCGCATGTCGGTGGTGGAGCACTACGGCATCAAGACGCTGCTGTACGGCACGCTGCTGCCCGCGCCGGACATCGGCCGCAAGTGCGCCGACATCATGCGCTCGGTGCGCGATGCGGGCTTCGAGACCGGAATCCATTGCTATGACCACATCCGTTGGCAGGATCACGTCGCGGACAAGGACGAGGTCTGGACGCGGCGCGAGTTGCAGCGCGCGGTGGATCGCTATACCGAAATCTTTGGCGAGAAACCGCATGCCCATGCCGCCGCCGGCTGGCAGATGAACCGCCATGCGTTGCGCATGATGCAGCATCTCGGCTTCGCCTACAGTTCCGATACGCGCGGCGCGCAGCCCTGCATCCCGACCTGGAACGCCGAGATCGTCAACTGTCCGCAGTTGCCGACCACGCTGCCGACGCTGGACGAACTGATCAATCGCGACGGCATCACGCTGGACAACATCGCGCAGCACGTATTGCGCATGACCGAGGCGGAGCAGCCCTGCGGCCATGTGTTCACGCTGCATGCCGAACTGGAAGGCGGCAAATGGATGCCGGTTTTTGAGCAGCTGCTTGCGGGCTGGCAGGCGCAGGGTTACGACTTGGTGTCGATGCGCCAGTATCTCGCGCAACTCAATCTCGCCGCCTTGCCGCGCAAGGAGATTTCGTTGCGCGAAATCGAGGGGCGTATCGGCAAGCTGGCGGTCGTGGCGTAACTTACGCATTCAATTGTGCAAGTTCCGCGATTGCGGGTATATTCGCGCTCGACACGAGCTTGGCGGGATGGGCTCCAATGCGAGGAGGGACGATGTCGGAAGCGAAGGGAATCGATCACTGGGTGGCAGTGCTGACGCAGGCAGAATTGCCGGTATTGAGGCAGACCGCGCGCGACCTGGAAGAATTGCGCGCCGACGACGAAAAGCTCACTGCCACCGCGGTTGCGAATATCATCGCACGCGACCCGATCATGACCGTCAAGTTGCTGCGCTACCTGCAGCAGCACAAGCACAAAATACAGACCACCGAGGTTATCCAAGTCGAGCAGGCCTTGCTGATGCTGGGCATCGAACCGGTGTTCAATAAAGTCCCACCCGCGCCGCTGATCGACGACGCGCTGAAGAGTAATTCCCCGGCGCTGCTGCATCTGTTGCGCACCATCCATCGCGCCCATCAATCTTCCGAATACGCCAAGGACTGGGCCGTGCGTCTGCGCGACCTGCATTTCGAGGAAGTGCGCATTGCAGCGCTGCTGCACGACATCGCCGAGATACTGATGTGGTGCTTCGCACCGGACGATATGCTCGAAGTCGAGAGACTCCGGATTCTGGAGCCGACGGTGCGCACGCGCGTCATTCAGGCGCGTGTATTCGGCTTCACCATGTTCGAGTTGCAGCGCGTGATTGCCGAGCAGTGGGAATTGCCGCAATTGTTGCTGACGCTGATGAACGACTCCTGCGCGCACCTGCCGCGCGTGCGCAACGTCGTGCTGGCGACCAACCTGGTGCGCCATTCGGCTAAGAGCTGGGACGATCCGGCGCTGCCGGACGATTACAAGGATATCTCTGAGTTACTGCGGATACCGGTCGAGGATGTGATGCAAATGATCGCCGTCGATGCAGGCATAGCCTGCGATATCAACCAGCCGCGTCGGGGACTGGACGATTAGTCTTCGCCCGGTGAAATTTCCGCATTGCGGTGCTCGATCTTTTCGCCCGATGCCTTCTTTAACGTGAAACTCGCGTAGCGAGACCTTGCCCCTCTCGCCGCGCTTGCGGGAGATAGCCGGGGAGCGGGGACGGGTATGGCAAGTTTCATCATCAGGGGCGGCACATTTGCCCGGCCCGTTAGATAAGGATTGCCCGTTGCAGGGTTGTTGCTTTGCGCATAACCTTTCATGACTGTCGGCAGTCGGAGAAGCGTGTAACATTCTTCTCGGGTCCGATGCATTGTCGCTAGGGGGAATAATGACGGTTTCGATTGCGGTTTTCTGTGTCGTAGCCGACGATGGAGTGCAATGCCGACAGGCAAAGGCGTTGGCTTGCGCTGCGATTGCGGATTCCCGTCGCCGTCTTTCTCGATGAGGGGGCGCTATGTCGGTTAATCCAGCATCTTCGTTATCATTAAATCCGGATATGGCGTTGCGCCGTGTCTGGTGGTTGCTTGCCGCGCTCGCCACCGGATTTCTGCTGATCTGGCTATTGCCCACTCCCGCCGTGTTCCGCGGCATCGCCAATTACCAGCCTATGCATATGACGATGGAACTGTTCTCCATCGTCGTCGCGATGCTTATCTTCGGTGTGGTGTGGAATGCCTATAGCGACGAGCGCGCGGGCAACGTGATGATCATCGCGTGCGCGATGCTGGCGGTGGGGCTGATCGATTTCGTCCACATGCTGTCGTTCAAGGGCATGGCGGATCTCGTCACGCCCTCAGGGCCGGAGAAGGCGATCAACTTCTGGCTGGCCGCGCGTTTCCTCGCCGCGCTGGCACTGCTAGTGGTTGCGATGCGGCCATGGACGCCGCTGGCCTCTCCCGTGAAGAAGTACTGGCTGCTTGCTGGCGCGCTCGCCATCGTGCTGCTGGTCGTGTGGATCGGGCTGTTTCAGCAGGATCTGCTGCCGCGAACCTTCATCGAGGGGCAGGGGCTCACGCCGCTGAAGATCGCCGCCGAATACCTGATCGTCGCGATGCTGGCGGTGACCGCGCTGCTGTTCTACCGGCAGGCGCGCCGCGGCGCGACGCATGAGGCTACCGGCCTGTTCGCCGCCGTGGCGATTTCGGTACTGAGCGAACTGAGTTTCACGCTGTACAAGGATGTCACCGACGTCTTCAATCTGCTCGGTCATGTGTACAAGGTCATCGCCTATCTCTACATCTACCGGGCGATGTTCGTCACCCTGGTGCGCGAACCCTACCAGCGGCTGGGTGCGGCGGAGAAGGAATTTCGCACCACGTTCGAACTGGCGGCGGTGGGCGTGGCGCATGTTGCGCCGGACGGCCGCTGGCTGCGCGTCAACCAGCGCTTGTGCGATATGCTGGGCTACAGTCGCGAAGAGCTGTTGAACAGAACCTTTCAGGACATCACTCATCACGACGACATCGAACTCGACCTGGACTATGTGCAGCGCATCCTGTCGGGGGAGATTACGAATTACTCGATCGAGAAACGCTATCTGCACAAGGACGGCAGGATCGTATGGGGCAACCTCACGGTTGCGCTGGTGCACCACCGCGACGGCAGTCCGAACTATTTCATCTCCGTGATCTCGGACATCACCGAGCGCAAGAAGGCGGATCAGGAGTTGCAGGCATACCGGCAACATCTGGAGGAGATGGTCGACGACAGAACGGAACAATTGCGACAGGCAAAGGAGGCGGCGGAGACCGCCAATCTTGCCAAGAGCGCGTTCCTGTCCAACATGAGCCATGAGCTGCGCACGCCGCTGAATGCGATCCTGGGCTTCTCCGAGTTGATGGTGAACGACCCGGAGACGCCGGCCGCGCAAAAGGCCAATCTGGACATCATCAACCGCAGCGGAACCTATCTGCTCGGCATGATCAACGATGTGCTGGATCTGTCCAAGATCGAGGCGGGGCGGCTCGATCTTGATGTCAAAGGGTTCGATCTGATGGCCATGCTGGAGGATGCCGGCAAGCTGATCGAGCAGCGCGCGTTGAGCGGCAATCTGACCTTCAGTCTGGACCTCGATCCCGACATGCAGCGTTATGTCTGCGGCGATGGCGGCAAGCTGCGACAAGTGGTGGTCAATCTGCTGGGCAATGCGGTGAAGTTTACGTGTGAAGGCGGAGTGATCCTGCGCGCCGGCACCCGGCCTATGGATGATCCCGCGATGGTCAGGTTGCGCATCGAGATCGAGGACAGTGGTATCGGAATACCGGCAGACAAGTTCGACGAATTGTTCAAGCCGTTCGTGCAACTGGCAGAGACTAGCGGAACCAGGGGCACCGGTCTGGGATTGGCCATTTCCAGGTCGCTGGTCGAATTGATGGGCGGGCGCATCGACGTCGAGAGTTCACCGGGCAAAGGCACGACATTTGCCATCGACCTGCCGCTGCCGTTGAGCGACGCGGCGGAGGTGGCGGCCAGAACCAGCGTCCCTCCCGTGGTGCAGGGGCTGGCGCCCGGCCAGCCGGCCTGGCGTCTGCTGGTCGTCGATGACAATCAACCGAACCGGGTGTTGCTGGTCACCTTGCTCGCGCAGGCCGGCTTTCAGGTGCGCGAGGCCGAGAACGGGCAGGAGGCCGTGCTGGCGTTCGAGCAATGGCAGCCGCACCTGATCTGGATGGATATGCGCATGCCGGTGATGGACGGTTATCAGGCCTCGGCGAAAATCCGCAGCCTGCCGGGTGGAGAAGCGGTGAAGATCATCGCGCTTACCGCCAGCGCCTTCAAGGAGCAGCACGAGCTGATCCTGCAGGCCGGCTGCAACGAGGTGGTGCACAAGCCCTACAAGGCAGCAGAAATTTTCAAGGCGCTGGGCCAGCACTTGGGCGCAACGTTTATTTATCGGGGCGAAGAGATCGCAGAGCCGCATCTCAATGGACTGGTCACCGGGGCTGGGCTTGCGACTATCCCCGCAGAATTGCGTGCCGAATTGCGCCGGGCCGCTTTAGAGCTGGATACACATGGCGCCGCCGGTGCAATCGAGAAAATAGCCGGATTGAACGCGCAGATCGGTGCAGGGCTGCAGACGCTGGCGCAGCAATATCGCTACGACCGGATCGTCAGTCTGATCGACGAAGCCGCTGGAGATTAATGCTGGGGAATATGTGATGACCAACGAACAATACAGGAGCGGCTCTATCGTCATCGTCGACGATAACCCGGACAACCTGCGGGTGCTGAGCAACGTGCTGGAACAGGCTGGATTTGTCGTGCGCCCGGCGATCAGCGGCGAGATGGCGCTGCAGTCCATCCAGCTGAATCCACCCGATCTGATCCTGCTCGACATCCGCATGCCCGGCATGGACGGTTACGAGACCTGCCGGCATCTGAAGGCTGATCCGCTCACGCGCGACATCCCGGTGATCTTCATCAGCTCACTGCAGGAGACCGGCGACAAGGTGGCCGCTTTCGCGGCCGGCGGGGTCGATTATGTGACCAAGCCGTTCCAGTTCGAGGAGGTGTTGGCGCGGGTGAGGGCGCACATGGAACTGCATCACATCAAGCGCCATCTGGACGACATGGTTGCGTCACGAACCCAGGCGCTACGCGACACGATGGCATCGCTGGCCGCCAGTCATCAGCAATACCGCGCGATCCTGGAACAGGTCATCGACGCCATCGGCCTGACGGTCGAATACCGCGATCCTTATACCGCCGGCCATCAGCGCCGTGTCGCCGAGCTGGCGCAGGCGATAGCCCGCGAGATGGGCATGCAGGAGAACGCGCTGGAGGGGATACGCCTCGGTGCGCTGGTGCATGACATCGGCAAGGTGCGCCTGCCGACGGAGATACTCAATCGTCCGGGACGCTTGAGCGAGCTAGAATTTGAAATGATCAAGACGCATTCCGAGATCGGCAGCGACATCGTCAAGGAAGTCAGCTTCCCCTGGCCGGTCGCACAGATGATCGCCCAGCACCACGAGCGCATCGACGGCAGCGGTTATCCGCAAGGGCTGAAGGGGGACGACATCCTGCCGGAGGCCCGCATCATCGCGGTGGCCGACGTGGTCGAAGCGATGGTGTCGCACCGGCCTTATCGCGCCGCACTCGGAGTGGACCAGGCGCTGGCGGAGATACGCAATGGGCGCGGCAGGCTATATGACCCGGAAGTAGTCAGAGTCTGTCTGATCCTGTTCGAACAGCGCGGCTTCCAGTTCAGTTCGCAGGTGTTCTGACGTTCCGCTGTTCTTTCGGCAGCACCTACAGATTCGCGAGCGCGCGCCCGATCTTTGTATCTGCCTCGCGCGCCAGTTCCACCAACTTCGCATCGCCGAGGATGACCATCAGCGCGGACGGTGCTGCCAATTCCACCGAGACTTTCCCCGCAGAGACCTCGCGCACCACCGCGTTGCACGGCAACAGACTCGCTACATCGCTGTTTGCGGTATAGGCCTCGTAAGCCATATTCGGATTGCACGCCCCGAGGATCACCGTCGGCACGATGTCCTTGCCGGTCTTTTCTTTGATCTTGGTATGCATGTCGATGCGGGTCAGGATGCCGAAGCCCTCGGCAGCCAGCGCCTTGGTCGTGCGCTCGACGGCTTCGTCTACGGTGGCAGCGATTTCGCGTTTGAAATTGATGGCGGTCATGTTGGTTATTTTCAGGATAGGGAGCGGCAATCATAGTGCAAATGCGCTTGCTGAAATATGCGTGACTTTGCTTATTTCATGCGAGCTTCAGACGGCAAGGCGCGACTGGTAAAGCGCCACGGATAACAGTGGCGTGGCAGCCTAGATATTCTGGGTGATGAGGTCGAGCACTGTCTGCTCCAAATTAGGCGCAAGAAAATCCAGCTCGACGTTGTCCGGCATCGAGCGCAGCCAGGTGAGCTGGCGTTTCGCCAACTGGCGCGTCGCGGCGATGCCTTTCTCCATCAGCTGGCCTTTGTCGATCTCTCCGTCCATGTATTCCCAGGCCTGGCGGTAGCCGACGCAGCGCATCGAGGTCATGTCCGGGTGCAGCGGATATTTGTCGCGCAAGCCGCGCAGTTCTTCGATCAATCCATCCTTGAGCATCTGCTGGAAGCGCACGGCGATGCGCTGGTGCAGCACGCTGCGTTCGCTCGGGACTAGTGCGATCGAGGTGACGTCGTAGGGCAGTTCATGCTGCGTCTGCTGTTTCAGCAGTTCCGACATCGGCGATCCGGTGAGGCGGTAGATCTCCATCGCGCGCTGGATGCGCTGCGTGTCGGCGGGAGCGAGGCGGGCGGCGGTCTCGGCATCCACCTTGGCGAGTTCTGCATGCAGGTGTTCTATACCATGCTCGGCGATCTCGGCGTCGAGTTCGGCGCGCACCGCCGCATCGGCTTGCGGCAGCTCGCTCAATCCTTCGCGCAACGCCTTGAAATACAGCATCGTGCCGCCGACCAGCAGCGGTATCTTGCCGCGCGCGGTGATGTCCTCCATCAAGCGCAGCGCGTCGTGACGGAACGCCGCGGCGGAATAGGCCTCGGTGGGATCGATGATGTCTATCAGGTGATGCGGCGCGCGGGCCAGCGTCGCCGCATCCGGCTTGGCGGTGCCGATGTCCATGTCGCGGTACACCAGCGCGGAATCCACGCTGATGAGTTCCACCGGCAGGCGCTGGACCAGTTCCACCGCGACACCGGTCTTGCCGCTGGCGGTGGGGCCCATCAGGAAGATCGCCGGAGGCAGCTTTGTCATGCCAGCTTCCTGTCCCGTGTCTCGCGCAGCGTCAGCGCGGCCAGCAGGCTGATCGCGGCGGCGACGGAGACGTAGCCGCCGACCCAGGCAAGGCCGCCGTGCAGCACCAGTTGCTGTGCGATGTAGGGCGCGAGCGATGCACCGAGGATGCCGCCGAGGTTGTAGGCCGCGCCCGCACCCGTGTAGCGCACCGAGGTCGGGAACAGCTCGGGCAGCAACGCGCCCATCGGCGCGAAGGTCGCGCCCATCAGGAACAACTCTATCGACAGGAACGCGGTGATCTGCCACATCGAGCCGCTGCCCAGCATCGGGGCGAGCAGAAAGCCGGACAACAGCGCCGCGCTGCTCGCGACAATCAGCACCGGGCGGCGTCCGTAGCGGTCGCCCGCGATGGCTGAGAGCGGTGTGGCCGCGGCCATGAACACGACGGCGACGCACAGCATGCCGAGGAATTGCGGGCGCGGGATGCCCAGCGTGGCGACGCCGTAGCTCAGCGCGAACACCGTGGAGATGTAGAACAGCGCGTAGCACACCACCATCACCAGCGCGCCCTGAATCAGCGGTTTCGAATGATGTGCGAACAGCTCCGCCAGCGGCAGCTTGGGCGGCTGGTGGGACTTCAGTGCCTGTGCGAACACCGGCGTCTCGGCGAGTTTCAGTCGCACATACAAGCCGATGACGACCAGCACGGCGCTGGCGAGGAAGGGGATGCGCCAGCCCCAGTCGCGAAATTCCGCATCGTCGAGTCCGAACGACAGAAACAAGAAACTGCCGGTCGCCAGCAGGAAGCCGACCGGCGGGCCGAGTTGCGGGAACATGCCGAACCAGCCGCGCCTGCCCTCGGGCGCATATTCCGCCGCCAGCAATGCCGCGCCGCCCCATTCGCCGCCGAGGCCGATGCCCTGTCCGAAGCGCAGCAGGCACAGCAGCGCGGGCGCGACCCAGCCGACCATCTCGTAGCTGGGCAGCACGCCGATCAGCGTCGTCGATACGCCCATCACCAGCAGCGACGCGGCCAGCGTCATCTTGCGCCCGATGCGGTCGCCGAAATGCCCGAACAGCAGCGCGCCCAAGGGACGTGCGAGGAAGGCGATGCCGAACGTCAGGAACGCGTTCAGCGCCTGCACCGCCGGATCGTCGTTGGGGAAAAACACCGGCCCAATCACCATCGCCACCGCGAGGCCGTAGATATAGAAATCGTAGAACTCGATGGCGGTGCCGATGAAGCTGGCGAAGGCGATGCGGGTAGTGGAGGTGGCGGGTTGGGATGCGCTCAAAGTGTTTTCATGCATGATCTATAGCTCTATAGCAGTAATGCCAAAATCAGTATCAGCATGAACAATTTTGCAAAATTTAGTACAACCACTGTACTCCCTGGCCAATTTACTTACTAACTCAATATCAGGCTGGGGAGTTCGCAATCCAAAACAAATTTGTTCGAGACAACCATGCGGAATATTTAATGTGCCATTCGTGGTTCGAATAATCCGTGCCTCCTTCTCATGTTGCCAAGCATCACTTTTCGCTGTCAGAAACACCTTTGTGAGTTCTTCGACGAATTTACTGTCATCTGGCTGAAACGGAGAATTGATAAGCCAGTTGGTAAGAATGTTTGGGTCGTACTTTACTGTGTCCACGCCTAAGATTTCTTTGGGGTTATTTAGATATGCTTCTGTAAAACGATAAAGTAGGCTTACTCCCTTATGTGCATCAGCATAGTGAGACCAAAGTAGTGGTTCATCAAAACTATTCGCTAGCAGTGAAAAAGAGCACACACCAAGGTTCTGGAATTGCTTGGAGTAGTTTTCAAAAATATCGTTGGATTTTAAGGCAGCCTGAAATGCATTTTTTCTTTTGCCTTGAACCACTTCGGCGGCTCTTGCAAAGGCTTTGCGGACATCAAGCTGACAATCAAATGGATCATTTAACAAATCCGGTTTTGGGAAGTACAGGCTTGGGGTAACTAAAGAATCAATCAAATATTTATTGATTGGCTTGAATTTGAAGTAAAGAAAGTCTTCGCCCATTTATTTTCCCCGCATGAACATCTTGTCCAGATCATTCATGGTCATCTGGAACCAGGTCGGGCGGCCGTGGTTGCACTGGTCGGCACGTTCGGTCTGTTCCATCTCGCGCAGCAGCGCGTTCATCTCGGTGATGCTCAACGCATGGTTGGCGCGCACCGAGGCGTGGCAGGCCATCGTCGCGAGCAATTCGTTGCGTCGTTCGGTCAGCGCGCGCGAGGCGCCGTATTCGCGTAGTTCGCGCAGCACTTCCAGCGCCATGGTCTCGGACTCGGATTGTTTCAGCATCGTCGGCATCGCGCGCAGCGCGAGCTGGGTGGGCGACAGCGGGGCGAGGTCGAAGCCGAGTTTATGTAGTGTTTCCTGTTCCGCCTCCACGGTCGCGACGTCCAGCGGCTCGGCATAGAAGCTCACCGGGATCAGCAACGGCTGGGCGGCGATGCGTTCGTTGTCCAGCGCGGCCTTCAGGCGCTCGTAGACGATGCGCTCGTGCGCGGCGTGCATGTCGACGACGATCAGTCCCTGCGCGTTCTGCGCGAGGATGTAGACGCCGGAGAGCTGGCCGAGGGCGTAGCCGAGGGGATGTTCGGTTTTTTGTAGGATGGGTGGAGCATCGCGATACCCATCGTTTTCTTGCGACGATGCATGATGGGTATCGCTGCGCTCCACCCATCCTACGTTTCCTTCCGGCTCCCCAGTCTGCGTTTCCCACAGCCGGTAGGTTGCCTGTCGTTGCGCGGCGTCGAACGAGATCGGCTGCTGACGCGGCGTGTAGGCCGGGTGCGACGAGGGCCCGGCCGCCTCGTCGTTCGCAGCGGCGCCGGTTTGTGGCGGCGCGCTGTCCTTCATCGGAGAGCTGAGGGCCTCCTGCACCGTGTGGAACAGGAACTGGTGTATGCCTTGGCTCTCGCGGAAGCGCACTTCGCTCTTGGCGGGATGCACGTTCACGTCCACTTGTTCCGGTGGCATGTCGAGGAACAGCACGAAGGCGGGGTGGCGCTGGTGGTGCAGTATGTCCTGATAGGCCTGTCTCAGCGCGTGGCTGGCGACCTTGTCGCGGATGAAGCGGCCGTTGACGAAGAAGTATTGCGCGTCGCGGGTGCTGCGCGAATAGGCGGGCAGGGCGGCGAGGCCTTGCAGCGACAGGTTCGCGGCCTGGCGTTCGACCGACACGGCGGCCTCGCCGAACTCGTTGCCTAAAATTGCGGCGATGCGCTCCACGATAGTTTGCGCGGGCAGTTGCCAGACGGTCTTGCCGTTGTGTTGCAACGAGAAGGCAACATCGGGGCGCGACAGCGCGATGCGCTTGAATGTCTCGTCGCAGTGGGTGAATTCGGTGGAGTCGGTCTTCAGGAATTTGCGCCGCGCCGGGGTGTTGAAATACAGCTCGCGCAGTTCGATGGTCGTGCCTTGCGGCTGGCTAGATGGGATGGGCTCGCTGATGTGGCCGTCTATCGCCTCGACTTTCCAGCCATGCGCATCTTCTGCGGTGCGGCTGGGCGTTGTTGTTCGGCTAGTCAGGGTCAGTTGCGCGACCGCCGCCATGCTTGCCAGCGCTTCGCCGCGAAAGCCCATGCTGGCGACGCGTTGCAGGTCGTCGAGGCTGGCGATCTTGCTGGTGGCGTGGCGCATCAAGGCCAGCGGCAACTCGTTTTTCGCGATGCCTTTGCCGTTGTCGCGCACTCTCAGCAACTTCACGCCGCCGCCTTCGAGCTGCACCGCGATGTCGGTCGATCCCGCATCGAGGCTGTTTTCCATCAGTTCCTTCAATGCGGAAGCGGGGCGTTCGATCACCTCGCCGGCGGCGATCTGGTTGATGAGTAAGTCGGGGAGCAGGTGTATGGAGGGCATGGCGCGGCATTATACCGAATGCCCCGAGTCGCCTTTGCCGAGATGTATGACGGCAATGCCGAGAGTTGCCGCACGGATTTCGAGCCAACAATGCCGCGCAGTTGGGAAAAGAGGTCGTATATAATCGCAAAGATATTCTTGTGGAAAAATCCGCCCCGTTCACGCGGGCATTTTTCAGAACAACGTCAACAGTCAAGAGGAAGGCCGCATGGCTCTAATGATAGGAATTCCCCGCGAAACAGCCGCAGGGGAGAAGCGGGTTGCGACGGTGCCGGAAGTCGTAGAGAAGCTTATCAAGCTGGGTTTCAAGGTTTCGGTCGAGTCCGGCGCCGGAGATGGGGCGAATTTCAGTGACGAGACCTACCGCGCAGCAGGCGCGGAGATCATCGACAGTGCGGCGGTCCTGTGGGCTGCATCCGACATCGTGTTCAAGGTGACTGTTCCGACGAGTGCCGAAGTTGACTTGATGCGCGAAGGCGGTGTCTTGATCGGCTTCGTCTGGCCGGCGCAAAACCCGGAATTGATGCAACAACTGGCGGCGAAGAAGGCCACCGTGCTGGCCATCGACGCATTGCCGCGCATGCTTTCCCGCGCCCAGAAGATGGATGCGCTGACCTCGCAGGCCGGCGTCGCCGGTTATCGCGCCGTCATCGAGGCTGCCAATGTCTTCGGTCGCTTCTTCAACGGCCAGATCACGGCTGCGGGCAAGGTTCCGCCAGCTAAAGTCTTCATCGCCGGTGCCGGCGTGGCTGGTTTGGCGGCGATCGGCACGGCAGCCGGTCTGGGCGCTATCGTGCGCGCCAACGACACTCGTGCCGAAGTGGCCGACCAGGTCAAGTCGCTGGGCGGCGAGTTCGTGAAAGTCGAATACGAGGAAGAAGGTGGCGGCGGCGGCGGTTATGCCAAGGTGATGAGCGAGGGCTTCCAGCAGGCCCAGCGCGACATGTACGCCAAGCAGGCCAAGGAAGTGGACATCATCATCACGACCGCGCTGATCCCCGGCAAGCCCGCGCCCCGGCTCATCACCGCCGAGATGGTGCAGAGCATGAAGCCGGGCAGCGTCATCGTCGACATGGCGGCGGAGCGGGGCGGCAATTGCGAACTGACCGAGCCCGGCCAGGCGGTGGTGAAGCACGGCGTGACCATCGTCGGTTACACCGACCTGAATAGTCGTTTGGCCAAGCAGTCTTCCACGCTGTATGCAAGCAATCTGTTCCGTCTGACCGAGGAGTTGTGCAAGACCAAGGACGGCAACATCGACGTCAACATGGAAGACGATGCGATTCGCGGCCTGACGGTTATCAAGAACGGTGAAGTCACCTGGCCCGCACCTGCACCGAAACTGCCAGCAGCCAAACCGGCTGCGGCCAAGCCTGTTGCGGCACCTGCTGCGCATGGTCACGGCACTGGTGGTGCACCTACCTCGGCAGGAAAAACGGCGGCAATATTCGGCGTCGCCGCACTGCTGTTCCTGCTCGTCGGCGCTTACGCGCCCGCGGCGTTCCTTGGGCACTTCACGGTGTTCGTGCTCGCCTGTTTCGTCGGTTACATGGTGGTGTGGAATGTCACCCCGGCTCTGCACACTCCCTTGATGAGCGTCACCAATGCGATCAGCAGCATCATCGCCATCGGCGCACTGGTGCAGATCGCGCCGCCATTGGAACTCGGGCTGGATCGTCCGGATGAATGGATACGCTGGTTGGCGGTGGCGGGTATCGCGCTCACTGCGGTGAATATGTTTGGCGGCTTCGCCGTGACTCGACGCATGCTGTCGATGTTCCGCAAATAAGGATAAATGAATATGTCTGCAAGCTTGGCAACGGTTGCTTATATCGGCGCAATCATTCTCTTCATCCTCAGTCTGGGCGGTCTGTCCAGTCCCGAGTCTTCGCGGCGCGGCAATCTCTACGGCATGATAGGCATGACCATCGCCGTGCTGGCCACGGTGTTCGGCCCGCGCGTCACGATGGCCGGAATTCCGTGGATCATATCCGCGATGGTGGTGGGCGGTAGTGTCGGACTCTACGCGGCGCGCAAGGTGCAGATGACGCAGATGCCGGAACTGGTCGCGCTGATGCACAGCCTGGTCGGTCTCGCTGCCTGTCTGGTCGGCTTCGCCAATTACATCGACCCGATGGCGGCATTGAATTTGACCAGCGCCGAAAAGGCGATCCACGAGATCGAAGTCTATGTCGGTATCCTGATCGGTGCGGTGACTTTCTCCGGCTCCCTAATCGCCTTCGGCAAGCTGTCGGGCAAAATCGGCGGCAAGCCGCTGTTGCTGCCGGGACGTCACTTCCTGAATCTGATCGGCCTGCTGGTCGTCATCGCGTTCGGCTACCAGTTCCTGCATGCCGAAACCATCAGTGCGGGCATGATCGCACTGGCCGTGATGACCGTTATCGCGCTGCTGTTCGGCATCCACATGGTGATGGCCATCGGCGGTGCCGATATGCCGGTGGTGGTGTCCATGCTGAACAGCTACTCCGGCTGGGCGGCAGCGGCAACCGGCTTCATGTTGAACAACGACCTGCTGATCGTCACCGGCGCGCTGGTGGGCTCCAGCGGCGCGATCCTTTCCTACATCATGTGCCGCGCGATGAACCGCAACTTCATCAGCGTCATCGCGGGCGGATTCGGCACCGGCGGCGGCAAACCGGCCAAGAAGGCTGACGGCGATGCGCAACCGGCAGGCGAAGTGACCTCTATCAGCGCAGTCGAGACGGCAGAACTGCTGCGAGAAGCCAAGAACGTAATCATCGTGCCGGGATACGGCATGGCAGTGGCGCAGGCACAGCACACGGTGTACGAGATCACGCAGCACCTGCGCGAGAAAGGCATCAACGTGCGTTTCGGCATCCACCCGGTCGCCGGCCGCATGCCCGGTCACATGAACGTGTTGCTGGCCGAAGCCAAAGTGCCTTACGACATCGTGATGGAGATGGATGAACTCAATGGCGACTTCCCGGATACCGACGTTGCCATTGTGATCGGTGCCAACGACATCGTGAACCCGGCAGCCCAGGAAGATCCGACCAGCCCCATCGCCGGCATGCCGGTGCTGGAAGTCTGGAAGGCCAAGACCTCCATCATGATGAAGCGCAGCATGGCGACCGGCTATGCGGGCGTGGACAATCCGCTGTTCTACAAGGATAACAACCGCATGTTGTTCGGCGATGCCAAGAAAATGCTGGAAGAAGTTCTGGTTGCGCTGAAAGCATAGGTCTGATTTCCTCCGCTTCATGAATGAAAAGAGCCGCGATCAGCGGCTCTTTTCATTTCTACAGCCAAATCTGTATTGCTACTGCATCTGGCTGCTTCGCAGGTTCCTCTCCACTGACACCATAATCAGCAAGCGCCGATGGTGTCCTATATCCCTGAGGAATATTGTTCCTCGGCAGATGAAACCAGTTACCGCCGAGTTGGCAGCTACCGGGACGTGCTCACGAGCCAGAACGGCTCGATGCGCTCGCGGGATCGAGCCCGAACCGGCAAAAACCTTACGGAAATGGAGGACGTTATGACGACATTTTTCGGAATCGAGGAGCACGATGCGCAAGGCTTCCTCGATAGCGGGGTGATTTGTTATCCCCACTCGCCGGATGGCAAGACGGATTTGCACAACATCGTTTCGTCCATCAAGAGTGGGGACATCGTGTTTATCAAGCGCTGCACGCCCAATTCAAGCCTGCATATCAAGGCCGTAGGTGTGGTGCTGTCCGATTATTCGACCGAGAGCGACCGTGGCGTCTGCTTGCCTGCCGAATGGGTGTGGCAAGGAGAGAAGGTCCTAAACGAGTTCGACGAGACTCTGTCCTTGTGCGGCAACGCACTATATGAAGAGCACAATATCCTCGTGCAAAGAGAAATCATCGATTTGCTGCCGGAAAAGTATCAGTTGAAAGAGCTGTAAGGCTCAAATCCAGAAGTGATCTGATCAACCGGTTTGTGCGGTTTTGTGGCCCGCACCGGCTTCAGGGCGATGCCAGATTATCCGGCTTGAAGTCGTAGGGACGGGATTGCAATTCCAGTTTCATCAGCATGTCGTCTTCCCGGATATGTTCGCTCGCCCATGAGCTCAGGAAGATGAAGTAATGGGTCGAAGCGCTCTCGGACCATCTACCGTGCATGTCTATCAGTTCCGCTTCCATCTGCTGAAGCTCGTTCAACACGTACTGGTGTTCCTCTTTGTGCTGCTCGAAAGGGTGGCCTATCGTCAGGGCGATGAGCTCCTCATTCCTGAAATGGATGCGGACGGCGTTCTCGAATGTCTTGAGCGTCCGCGAAAATGTAGCGGCATCCTGGGCTCTCATCGCAGATTCAACCTCCTCGATCATGCCCAGCAGTTTCCTGTGATCGGCGTCGAGGAAGGCGTTTCCGACGCTCATCGATTTGTTCCAGGTCCACTGTTCCATACCCGACTCCATTAGCGCTTAACGCGATTTTCAGAACCCCATCGAGGCCAGCAGATCGTCCACATCGTCCTGTCCGGTGACATCGCCCTTGCCGCTTTTGATTGATGGGCCGGCGGTCAGGCCTTCCTTCGAGATCAGCGAATCATCGTGGTTGGGGGCGTATTCGCGCAGGATTTCGAGCAGGATTTTTTCGATATCCACCGCCGCGACGAGGATCTTGTTGACCATCTGCCCGGCGACGTCGCGAAACTCTTGCGCCTCCATGATCTGCATCAGGTCGTGATGCAGCGCGTCTTCGGCGGCGGCGATCTCGCCCAGTTCAGAGATGGTTTCCTGCACCAGCGCGTGGTGCGCGAGGTCTTCCGCCGCCGACAGCTTCTTGCTCAGGCGGGCGCAGGTCTTGCGAGTGGTCTTGGTCAGCGGCAGCGAGTTTTCGACTGCGCTGATGGTTTTCTCTGAGGCCTCATGCATGGTCTGGTCGATGAAGCTCAGGCGCTCGCGGGCATCGGGCATGGTGGCGGCGGTGCGCTCCAGACCCTTGGTGTGGCCGAGTTCCTTGAGCAGGCGATGCAATTGGGCGGCGGCCTGACCGATCTTGTCCACCTTCTCTTGAGTAAGGTCGTGTTTGGGGTTGCTCTTGCGCGTTGCCATCAGTCCATCCTCCCTGAGTATTTAAGGGAATGATAACAAAGTAGACCGGGCAAGGGCAGGGCGTTTTCTATTTCCCGGCGGTTCGGATGACGAGGAACGCGCCCAGCAGGCTCTGCAGCAGATAAGCGATGCTGGAGATGCCGTGCCACATCCTGAATTGATCCGCGTATGCGCTTTGCGAGACCTCCAGCGGCAGAGCTTGTGCCTTCAGCTCCGCCATCAGCGGCTGGATGCCGAACTGAGACAGCAGCGTAAGCAGCAGCATCGCCGCGACGACCAGAAACAGGCCTTCGCGCATCGCGGTACGTCCCGACAGGGCAAAGCGCCAAGCCAGCAGATACGTGCCGCAGACGATGCCGAGATAGCCGAGCACCACGAACATCTGCCCAGCCAGCATGCCGGCCAGTTGCCTGTCCGGCTGGGCATGGAACAGGATGGGCACGGCGAGATAACCGATGATCCACAGGCCACCGACCCAAGCGGTGGTTGCGAGTGCGGCGATGTGACGAGGCAGGTTTTTCATGGGGTTCAGTGTCCGGATTTTAGCGGGCGCGATGATACCAAGGCTGTGGACATTATTCAGTCTGCCGCGGCATATGCGTCCAGTAGCGTCTATGGCTTTGGCGGTAGCGTTCCAGCTTCAGGCCGTGAGTATCCATCTCGACCAGAATTGCGCCATCCATATCCGAGCGCAGCAGTTGCGCGCCGCTGTCGGCGTAGCGTTGCAGTACATCTGCGTGCGGGTGGCCGAAGCGGTTGCGGTAGCCGGAGGTGAACACCACATGGTCTGGCAATGTCGCGGCGACGAAGTCCTGGCTGGACGACGTCTTGCTGCCGTGATGGGGCGCGATCAGCAGTGTGGTGTGCAGGGCGTCGCCATGTTGCTTGAGCAGCCGCCGTTCGCCGCCTTTCTCGATGTCGCCGACCAGCAGGATGCGCTGATCGCCGATACCGATGCGCAGCACGCAGCTTAGTTCGTTGTCCTGCTTCTTGTCGTACACGCCCGGCGTCTTGTCCGGGTGCAGCACGTCGAAGCGCACGCCATCCCATTCCCAGCCCTGTCCATCGGCGCAACGCTTTGTCTCCCATTTCCCGTTTACGGGATAACCAGCGACTTGTCCGCTTGCGGACTTAGTCGATTGGCTAGTTGTTCCATCAGAGGGGTTGGGGGAGCGGGGGAGCAGTCGGCGTAGCGGATGCTCGTCCGGCAGCGAAGACGACAGCCAGCCGGCCGGCATGGCTTGCAGCATCGAGGCAGCGCCGCCGATGTGGTCAAGGTCGTCGTGGCTGAGCATCATGCCATCCAGATCGGAAACTCCGAGTGCGCGCAGTGTTGGCACGAGGATGCGGTTGCCGCTGTCGGCTTCGCCGGAAAAGTCCGGGCCGGCGTCGTACAGCAGCGCATGGTTGTGGGTCTGGGCGGCGACGGCGAGCCCCTGTCCGACGTCGAACACGATCAGCCGCAATGTGCCATCCGCCGGAGGTTCGGGTGCGTTCAGAAACATCGGCAACATCAACGGCACGCCCAGCCAGCGCGCCGGGAAACCGCGCGGCAACAGCAGCCACATTGCGCCCAGCACGGCGACGACGATGCTCCATGCGGGCGGGGCGTGCTGCGTCCACACTGCCTGCGGCATTGCACTCAACCATTCGAGGAAGCGCATCGTCCCGTCCATCGCGATATGCGCCAGCCACAGCGGAACCTCGGTCGGCAGGGCCGCGCCGAGCAGCACCAGCGGCACGACGATCAGGCTGACCAGCGGGATTGCCAGCGCGTTGGCGAGCGGCGAGACCAGCGACACCTGCTGGAATAGCGCGAGCAGCAGCGGCGTCAGGCCGACGGTCATCGCCCATTGCACCGCCGTGTATTCCTTCAGCCATGACAGGTGTTCGATGCGGTGCGCGGTCACGTACAGAATCAGCACGACCGCGCCGAACGACAGCCAGAAACCTGCCGAAGTCGCCGCCCAGGGATCGGGGATCAATACGCCCAGCAGCGCAATCGCGAGTATCTGACCGAGCGAGAAATTGCGGTTCAGCCACAGCGCGGCAGTCACCGCGGCGACCATGTACACGGTGCGCTGCGCCGGTACGGCGAAACCGGCGAGCAGCGCGTAGCCGATCGCCGTCAGCAGCGCGGCGAGTGCGGCTGCCTTGCGCGCCGGTAGCCACAGCGTCAGCCGCGTACTGCGCCGCCACAGCCAGTAAGCGACGGCGAAGGCGAGGCTGGCGAGCATGGTGATATGGAGTCCGGAGATCGACATCAAATGGTTGACCCCGGTGCGCGTGAACACCTGCCATTGGGGCGAGGGGATGCCGGCTTGGTCGCCTATCGCCAGCGCGCTCAACACGCCGGCGTAGGGCGCGCCGGCCAGCGTCGCGGAAAATTTGTCGCGCACCGCCTCGCGCCATGTCTCGATGCGGTAGTCGAATCCTTCCGCGAGTTCGTCCAGCCTTGCGTTGTCTCCTTTCGAATGCACGTAGCCGACAGCGCGCAGGTCGCGTTCCAGCATCCATCCCTCGAAATCGAAACCGCCCGGATTTGCCGTGCCGTGCGGCTGTTTCAGGCGCAGCGTGAAACGCCAGCGTTCGCCGGCGTGGACGGCGGGCGGCGGCGATTTGTCGTTGGCGTAGGTGCTGAGGTAGACATGCGCCGGCACTTTCGCACCTTCGGTCAGAACCTGCTCGATGTCGAAGCGGAAGCGCAATCCGCGCTCGTGGCTGCGTGGCGGCTCCGCCACCACGCCGACGACGGCGATGTCACGTCCTTGCCATTCGTCCGACAGGGCAGACGACAGCCGTTGATCGGCCCGCCACGCGGCGTGGTAAAAGCCCAGCCCGCAGGCGAGCAGCGCGATCGCGATGGCGCGGGAGAAGCGCAGCAGGGGAGTGCGGCGAGGAATCAGCAGCGCAGGCAAAAGCCCGGGCAACAGCCAGGCCCAGACAAAGTCGGGCAGCACCGGCTGTTGTTGCAGCCACCACACGCCCAGAGTGAATGAAATCGCGAAGACAACCATGCGCCAGAATAGCGCCGAATCGGCGGGGCGTTAAGGGCAGGTCATGGGAATGCCGTACAAATTCGGCATGTCGCGCGCGAAAGCCGGCGGCGGCTGAAAACAAATCTCACCCGCATCGGTGACGATTTTCAGCATGCCGTTGGCGAGGCGTATTTCGTCGTGAGGTTGGCGCAGATATTGATCCAGCGAACCGATGGGCGTGTTGGTTTTTTTCTTTTCTTCGGCTGCAAATAGCTGTTCGGCTTTTCTTGCTTCGATTCGCGCCATGCTTTTTGCCGACTCCATTAACTGTTGCGAATTGAAAACCGGAGGGGCGGGCGTATCGGGCTGCGCGATGCGCTCTGCATGTTCCATGGTGGAGGCAGATGGAATGGGCGGGTTGTCATGGACTTCGGCGGGCGCAATGTCCGGGATGCGGGCAGGTTCTGGCGTCGTCGGCGCGGAGAAATAGACCTCGATTGGGCGCGGATGGGGGAGATGACTTTTTGTTGCCGGACGAATGACATAGAGAAGAGCAACGTGCAGCAACAGCGACAGCAAGATGAACGGCACAAGCCGGTGCGGTGGGTTGGGGATGTGCGGGTGCAGGATGCGCATTGACCACTCCATAGGGCTAACTTATCCCCGAATCTACAGAGCTGTAGATGACCTTCAGGTTGAGAAAACGTTCCAGTACCTTCCTCTTCGCCGCACAGCGCTCCTCTGCCCAGCAAGACTTGTAAACTTTTTCAATCTTTCCGCCCTTGGACAGGGTGATCTCAAAGGGCTTGCCCATCAATACGGTATGAACGTAGCTCACGAAAGCCTCGGCAAAGTCATCATGGGGATTCGTGGCGGCATAGAGCGTGGGGAAGTTGGTGTGCTCAAGCGCTTCGTAGCTATGGATCATCTCCTTTGCCGGGAGTTTTGCGCCGAAGTAGTACACCACGTTCTTGCGTTGTGTGAAGCGCTGATCGAAGACGGTCAGGTATCGATTGTCGGCTTTTGAAATGAGCCAGGACAGATTGAAGAACGGATAGCTCGCGGTCGTATTAATGTTCTTCGGATCGGTGTTCCAATTGGGATTAATGCCCGCCTCAATGGCAAGTACGTGGCCCAGTTCATGGAGCAGGATGTACTGAATTGCCTGTTTGCGATTGTTCTGCGACGCTTCCTCGATGGTTGCATTCAGCTTGAATTCGGGGCTTGCAGTGAAAGGAGAGTTTTCTTTCCAAGCTGCCCAGTCATTGGCGGTTCTGCTCTGCAAGACTGAGGCATCGAGGACGATATAGCCTGCGACGGGTTTCGATGTATCGTGTATTTGCTCTGTAAATCCGCTTCCTCCAAGGTCTTCGACGAAATAGATGCCCGCCAGTTTTTGCGTGAGCAAGCGTCGCACCGGAGCAGGAATTTCCACAAATGCATTGCGCACGTCGGAGAGAAATTCGGCAGATAGGGTGGCGGCTCGCGGCTTGTTTGGATATCCGTAATTGAAATTATCCAGCGCGAGGTATTCCACCAGTTCGGATGGTGCTGGGCCTATACGCTCTGGGAGCGGTTTCGTAAGTGCGCCCTGCCAGAATGCAAGTTTTCTGGTTATGTGATTTCGTTCTGCGGCGACTGAATAAGCTTTATCTGCGTATCGAGTGATGGCAGCGCCAGCTACCGTGGCCAATATGCATAAAACAGTGTAACCAACACACACAAGCAGGGATTTGACTCTATGCGTCGGCGCTCGACTCAGCACCAAGTAGTAAGGAATGGCTATGAATGGCGCAGCAACAACCGCGATATTTAGCCATCTTGGACGGATGAAAGAGCGCACTTTGCTATCGCGGTAATACCAGCCGAATAGCAGAACTTCAGGTGCGACCACGAAAATGGCATACCACCACGATGCTTCGAAAATGCCGTGGGATTTCAGGTATGCAGCAGCTCCTCCAGAAATGATGGAGAAAAGCAGCAGTGCGATAAGTGATTGCTTTCCGGTAATTTGTCGCGATTCTGGAGAGATTTGCATTCAGGCCGATTGCAGTTTCGTTCCGTTTTGTTTGTCTTGTGCCGACATCGCGGGGCGGTCGAGCGGCAGCAGTTTTTGCAACGCCAGAATGTAGTTTTGCAATGCGGTGCGACCGGTTTCGGTCAAGGCGTAACAGGTCTGGGTGCGGGCGGCGCTGTCGTCCTTGCGGATGCTTACATAATCGGCGGCGATCAGTTTCTTCAGGTGCGAATCCAGATTGCCGTCGGAAACATCCAATTGCCGCTTGAGTTCGGTGAACGTGGCCTCACCCGCGCCCGCCAGAAAGGCGGCGAGCTGGGTGCGCAAGGGCTGGTGCAGCAAGGGGTCGAGTATCTCCATGGCGATTACTTCTGGTTCATTTTGATGTGCAGGTATCCGGCATTGCTGCCGTCTTCCTGCGGGATACGGAGTTCGAGATTCGTTTCGATCAAGCTGCGCGCGGGCTGCCAGTTCTTGCCGTCGAAGCTGGCGAATTGTTTGAACACGTACACATCGCGCTTGAGCGTGACATGCAGCGTCGATTGTCCTTCATGCTCGAACAGGTTGCCGTCCACCACGGTGGATACCGGCAGCGGTGTGCCTGCCGGGTAGTGCAGTACATAGTTATTTTCTTTCGGCAATGGCTGGCCAAAGCGGATTTGCGGCGCTTGGGCGATTTCGGCGGTGCTGGGCGGCAGGCCGGCGCAGGCGGAGAGGGCGATGCAAGTGGCGGCGGCGAACAGCGTGCGGGCGAGTTTCATGGGTATCTCCTAGGTAGGTTAGCGGGGTTGGTGTTGCGTTTCGACGACCAGACTGGTGCGTATTTCCGGGCCTTTTTGCGGAGTCAGTTCGGCCTTGATCCACGGGATGCGAACCCAGTTGGCTTCGCGCGCTAATGCCCAGCTTTCGCCGGGGAAGCGCCAGTCGCCGGTGGGTTGGCCGTTGCTCATCATGATTTCGAGCGGCTCGTTCAACTCCAGCGGCAGCACCGATGCGCTGCTGGCGCGGAACACGTTGCCGGAGACTTCGACCTTGACCGGGATGCTGCTGCCGGCGGGCAGGAGGACGACCTGTTGCGCGGCGGGTTGTTTGCGGAATTCTTCCAGCGACACCAATGGCGCTTCGGGCGGCACGTGGGCATAGGCCATCCGTTGCGCCAGCAGCGGCGGAATCAGCACGCACAGCAGCCAGCCCGCGGATTGCACTAGCCGCAGCCATACGTCGCGCTCCCGTCCGCGATCTAGCATCGCGGCCAGCAAGGGCAGTCCCAGTCCCAAGGTGGAGGCGGCGACCCACTGCGAGGCGACATAATTCAGGCGGAATGCCAGCATCCCGATGCCGATGGCGATGAGGAGCGCGCCAGACCACTCCAGCAATTCCTCTGAAAACAGACCGTGGATATATAGCCCCAGCCCGGCTAATACCACCCATGCGGCGAAGATCATGTAGCCGCCGCCATAAAAAAATGTGGCAAAGGTCAGCAGCACGCCGACCGACATCAGCAGCCACCACACCTTGAGCACTTGCCGGTGGATGAACGACCAGGCTTCGTCGCGCGCCTGTTTGGCGCGGCGGG
>MGWR01000057.1 GCA_001801085.1 Gallionellales bacterium GWA2_60_142
ATCGTTCTCGGTTTCCTGTCCGTTCTGTTCGTGCTGGTGTACGCGCTGAAGAAGGAAATCTGGAAGGATATTCACTAAGCGGTTGAATTTCATGCCCCGAATGTGGTAATTTCGCGGCACGTTTTTCCGAGCGCCATTACGGCGGAGCCATCGGCTCCGCCTTTTGGCTTTCTAACTAGCTGTTTTTTAGGTTGATTTTTATGATGCGACTCTATTCGGGCACGACCTGCCCATATTCCCACCGCTGCCGTATCGTGCTTTTTGAAAAAGGCATGGATTTCGAGGTGATCGATGTGGATCTGCTGAACCGCAGCGAAGACCTTGCGGTAATCAATCCGTACAACAAGGTACCGGTGCTGGTCGAACGCGACCTGATTCTGTACGAAGCCAACATCATCAACGAGTACATCGACGAACGCTTCCCGCATCCGCAGTTGATGCCGCCCGATCCGGTGATGCGCGGCCGCGCGCGCCTGTTCCTGCACCGCTTCGAACAGGAACTGTATAGCCAGGTGGATGCCATCGAGCAGAACGCCAAGACTGCCGACAAGTCGCGTGTCGCGATCCGCGACAACCTCACCCAACTGGCGCAAATTCTGACCAAGCAGAAGTTCCTGCTGGGAGACGAGTTTTCGATGCTGGACGTGGCGATTGCCCCGTTGCTGTGGAGGCTGGATCACTACGGCATCCAGATGGGCAAGGAAGCCGCGCCGATGATGAAATATGCGGAGCGCCTGTTCTCCCGTCAGGGGTTCATCGATGCGTTGACTCCGTCCGAAAGGGCGATGCGCAAATAATGAGCGATTTATCGACACGCCCCTACCTGATACGCGCGATTTATGAATGGTGCGAGGATAGCCATTTGACTCCTTATCTGGCGGTGCGCGTCGATGAATTCACCGAAGTCCCGCCGGCTTTCGTCAAGGATGGCGAGATCGTGCTGAACCTGAGCGCCGAGGCGGTGCGCAATCTGGAGCTCGGCAACGAGTACATCACCTGCAGCGGCCGTTTCGGCGGCGCGCCGTTCGACATCATCGTGCCGGTCGGCGCGGTCATCGGCATCTTCGCCAAGGAAACCGGGCAGGGGTTGGTGTTCCAGCCGGGAGAGCATCCCTCGCCTCCGGCAGAGGGCGGCGATGAATCCAAGCCGAAGCCGCATCGGCCACAACTCAAGATCGTCAAATAAAGCCGTCAAAAACGAAAAAGCCGCAGAGAAATCTGCGGCTTTTTTGTTCTATGGACTTCTGCCTTAAGCGACTGCCGGAAGCAGCGCAGTTTGCATCTTGCCCAAAGCCTTCTGCTCGATCTGGCGGATGCGCTCGGCGGATACGTTGAACTCGGCGGCGAGCTCATGCAGCGTCGCGGACTCGCCTTCGTTCAGCCAGCGCGCCTCGACGATGCGGCGGCTGCGTTCATCCAAGCCGGCCAAGGCGTTCGCCAGCCCCGATGTTTGCAGGCGCTCACGCTCGGCAGTTTCCAGCATGCGCGACGGTTCGTGCTCGTCGCTGTCGGCCAGATACTGGATGGGGGCATAACTGTCGTCTTCGTCGCTGCCGGACGGATCGAGCGCCATGTCGTGCCCGGCGAAGCGCATCTCCATCTCGACCACGTCGCGTTCGCTGACGTTGAGTTGCTGCGCGATCTCGTTGACCTGTTGCGGCTTGAGCGGCTCCAGCCCCTGCTTCATGCTGCGCAGGTTGAAGAACAGCTTGCGTTGCGCTTTCGTGGTGGCGATCTTCACCATGCGCCAGTTGCGCACGACGAACTCGTGGATTTCGGCGCGTATCCAGTGCAGCGCGAAAGACACCAGACGCACGCCGCGATCCGGGTCGTAGCGCTTGACCGCCTTCATCAGGCCGATGTTGCCTTCCTGGATCAGGTCGGCCTGCGGCAGGCCGTAGCCGGCATAGCCGCGCGCAACGCTGACCACCACGCGCAGATGCGACAGCACCAACTGGCGCGCCGCATCCAGGTCGCTCTCGATCTTGAATCGCGTCGCCAAGGCGAACTCCTGCTCCTGAGTCAACACTGGAAAACGGTTCACTGCCTGAATGTAATTCTCCAGACTGCCGACGGCAGACGGTACGGGAAATGTCATAGCTGTATTCATGGCTTTTCCTCCTTTAAGGTTAATTCTAGCACTCGCAAGATGAGAGTGCCAAGGAGGTGAACTCCTTATTGTGGCCCGATTCGTGTTCCAGACAATTATTGTCGTAAATTGACTATTAAAGTCGTAAATGAATAACCGTAACTTTGCAATGGCATTAAAGCAGCTCAGACACTATGCTAATCCTACCTGAACTGTGGCCTGACGAGACGATGTGCAGTCTATGGGCGAAGATTGCACGGATAAATGGATTGAGGCATCTTGAAGTCGCGGGAATCCTAACGGGTGAAGAGCGCCCTACATCTGTAATCGGCTGCCCTGTAAACATCAAATACTTCTGCGAGGTGACGAAGGGGGCATATGGCTCTCCTGTTGATTTATTGCGCCAGATAACCATGCTTCCAGCGTTGGCTCACTTGGGAGTGCTAAGCGCTTCGACACTTGCAGATGTCGAAAATGGCACTACACGACCAGATTTGGGAATGTTGGAATTTGGGGCGAGCAGGGGACATTATTGGCGTGTCTGCAAAAAATGCATGGAGCAGGATGCAAAAAAGTTTGGTGTTGCATATTGGCATAGAGCTCATCAATTGCCGACCAGTCAATATTGCACCGAGCATGGGCTGATGCTAGATAGGCTCAATCTGCGTCGCGTGCAACTTCATGAGAATCTGGTTCTTCCTTTTGAGGTCACTGCCCAAATTGAGTATGGTAGTAATGCTGAAGGCGAAAGAAATAGCATGTGCTTTGATGTCTCGATACTAGGCCGGGACGTGCTGGCTGATCATTCAGTGCAATTCTCGAAGAAGGCTATCTTGGAAACATACAAGACTGGCTTGCTGCAAATGGGGTGTTTGACTGGGACAGAAATAGTATGTTTTGCGGAGTATCTAAAAAAGTTTGGGCAGGAATATGACGTGAAAGCTTCTTCGATAGCCTCATTGCTATACCAAACTAAAGTAAGTCATCCAAGGCAACTTCTGTATGGCATCACAAACGAGCTTGAATGCAGGCCATTTGCCAGGGTGTTGCTAGTTAGATTGCTTTTTGGCACCTGGGCTGCGTTTAAGGCGCAGTGTAGTTGGAATGATGTGCTTGGAGGAGGTAACAAAATCGTCGGCTCGGAAAGCCAAAAACTGATGGGGTATTCGTTTGCAGCTATGTTGAATAAAAACCGACAAGCCTGCCTAGACTATAAAGCCTCGCGTATAGCACCTACCCGGTTCGAGTTCATGAGAGTGTCTTACAGGGCATTTCGCTGGCTCCGGCAAAATGACCGAGTGTGGTTAGATGAAGCGTTGCCAATGCAGCCAAGAATTATGGGGCAGAAGACACTATTCAAGTAACTGTTCCAAAATTCGGGTTATCCAAAATATTGCACTGGAATGTGAACACTGATACTTGCGTCTGAGCAGTTGTCTGCAGCTCGATCGTCACTCCCACTGCTAGTGGGGCCTTCAATATTGGACTTGATATGCATAAATGCATAGTGTTATGCTTAATGCATGTTAGATCAAACACAACGAGCACGTGCTTTACGCGCCGCCCAGACATGTCGGTTGCACGGCATAACTCAAGCAGAAATCGCTGAGGCCCTTGGCGCTAGCCAGTCCCAGGTAAGTCGAATACTTCAAGCGCAAGGGCTTAGGACTTCACGACTTTTTGAAGAGGTGTGTCTGTATGTCGAACGATTTGGGGGAGGAGTCACAGCTGATGCTGTTCGCGCAAATGAAGAACTTATTGGTGCCTTGAAAGTAACCTGGGATGGATCTGCCTCCAATGCCAAGGCTCTAGCCACAGTTATTCGTTCGCTTGCTGTACTTGGGGTACCCCGATCATCCAAGCTCACCTCACCAGTAAAGGGTAAGCAATGATTGTCAGGCCAATACCATTTCCTGAAGAACTGGATCGCGGCTATTTTGGGAGGGTAAAGCGCCTGAATGGGGTGGGTTCTGAAACAGAAATGGTCAAATTGATGGCCTCATGGGCGGGAGTCGCAGGAAAGTCTCGGAGAGAGGTCTCTCGCTTAGAATTGCTTAGTAAGGTTGCCGGTACAAAGTTATCTCGTTTTGTGTGGCAACAAACAACCCTTCCGTTCCGACGTGCTATTACATCCTATCAACCAGATTTGGCTCACGGCAGCAATGCAGGTCGTTCCATGCTCTGGACTTCAGGAATGCGTCTAGCAAGGACCGCGGCATTTTTCTGCCCGGTATGTGTTCATGAGGACCAGGGCTTTCATGGGCAAAGCTATTGGAGGCGCGGTCACCAATTACCCGGTGTTTTATCGTGTCCGAAACATGCTGTTCCACTCAGGTATATCGATGATGGGGCAGCATTCTTATCACCACCTAGCCAGTATTTGAGCATTGCTCAAGAGGTAGATCCTATTTGGGCTGCTGAAGTCAGTAAGAATGATGTCATTCAGAGATTTTTGGAAATATGTGCTGGTTTGATGGATCGGTCTTCTCCGCTAGAGGTGAAGAGTGTGTCAGCTATTCTCAAGACCCAGGCTATGATGTTGGGATATCAAACGCATGGCGGAGCAATCAAGGCTCCTCTGCTAAGCGATGCAGTAGTTAGGGCGTATGGACGGAAATGGCTAGGGACGGTTTTCCCAGCGCTAGCAGATAAGCAGGATGGTGTGCTTCTGAGCCAAATGGATGGTGTGCTTTATTTGAACAAGTCGGCATCCTCAGTTGTTGCTTACGTATTGGCTAGTACATTGCTATTTGAATCTGCCGACTCCGCCCTCAATGCGCTGCAATCGAAAGTCAATGTATCTCGACACCATCGAGGTTCGTTGAACATTGCTCCCGATCAACTCATTCGTGCATATGTAGAGGGGCGGGGAAACCATTCTGTTGTAGCCTCTTTACTGTCAGTCAGTAGACCCGCGATAACAGCAAGATTGCTGGCAGTGGGGCTGCCAAATCTGAATGAGACAAGCAAACAAAATTCTTTTGCTGCGGTGCGCGCGTTCTTCATCGAGAAACAGACACTTTCTCAAAGTGCGGCTAAGGGAAAAATCTCTGTTGAAGACATGGAAGAGTTAATACGGAATGCGGGTGGTGGACTGTCGGATGCGCTACGTACTATGAGTCGCCCCTCTGGCAGAGGATCAGGGAAGCGACGAGCCAAACAGCTCACACCAGATGAAGTGACGAAAGTGAATGGGGCAATGGCAATCAAGTTCAGTCCCAACATCCGTCGAGAACAGTTGCGAAATTCGCAGGTGGAAGATATGGAAGTCCCAAACGTCGCGAAGTAGTGACTAGGCATCCCGCTTTTTATCTGATCACAGATGCTCCTGATCATGAGCAATGGAACTTGCAAACAGCTGCCTTTGTAGCCCACTCACATAGAGATATGTCTGTATCTTGACCGAACCTGAAATTCAGATCAGAGGCGAGCCACTTCCGCTAAGTGCCAAAACCCGTCGTTTAGGAAATACACTATGCACGGTACTTGACAAAGTAACTAGGCTTAACTACACTGCAACTATGTCCTGCATATCCAGAAAATTCGTTGCCGTACTGATGCTGCTGTGGCTGCCGCTATTCAGCGGCAGTGCGCTTGCGGCTTCGCTGACGATGCAGGCTCAGCAGGGCTCCTGCCATCAGGCGGCCATGCAGCACGAGGACATGTCCATGCATCATCACGATGCGGCGATGGATCAGGTTGCATCGCATGATCACTCGGCCGTACAAGATCAGACGGATTCCTCCTGCAATGCCTGCGGCGTCTGCCATCTGGCATGCAGCGGCTATTTGGCCGTGCCGGGTCTTGCCGCTCCGGATATGCCGCAAGCCGTTGCTGCAACGACCCCGTACACCGTTTCGTTCCACTCCATCACCTCCACTCCGCTGGTCCCTCCGCCGCTCGTTCGCGCCTGACGCGGGACGAGTCCGTCTGCTGTTTCGTAATCCGACCTAGTTAACGACCTCGTTCCGCATCGTTCGGCGGCCGCATCGCGTCCGTCCGATGGAATCAATGCGAGGAACGGATCATGAAACGATTACCGATTTACCTGCTATTGGGCATGCTGCTCGGCCCGATCCCGGCCGTTGCCGCCGAGCGACCGCTGGGCAGCGACGTCGCGGGCTTGCTGGCCTATGCGCGCGAACACAATCCCGAACTGGCGGCGATGCGACACGAGGCGGATGCCGCTACGCAGCGCGTGCAGCCCGCCGGCGCATTGCCAGACCCGGTGCTGCGCGCCGAACTGATGGACGTCACCAATCAGGGCACTAACAAGGCCGCGAGTCTGTTGCCGTCGCAGGTGGGCAGCACGCGCTACCTGGTGATGCAGAGTGTGCCCTGGTTCGGCAAGCGCGGCTTGCAGCGCGAAGTGGCCGAGGCGCAGGTCATGCAGGCCGACGGGCAGGTCGCCGCGACCTGGGCCGAACTGGCCGGACGGATCAAGACGGCCTATGCCGGCTACTACTATCTCTCCGGCAGCGAACGGCTGGCGCGACAGACGCTGGAGTTGCTATCCACGCTGGAGCAGATCGCGCAGACGCGTTATGCCCATGGACTCGGCGCACAGCAGGATGTGATTCGCGTGCAGGTCGAGCAGACCGGCTTGCGCGCCGAGCTGCTCGATATAGAGGGTGAGCGCCATCACCAGCAAAGCCGGTTGAATGGCTTGCTGTCGCGCCCCGCGATGGCTGAGCTGGCTGAGCCGTCGCAACTGCGGCGATTGCCTGCTGCAGCCCAACTGGACTACCCATTGCTGGAGCAGAAGCTGCGCGCACGCAACCCGCAGTTGCAAATCGCCGAGGCGCAGATCCAGTCCGCCGAAAAAAGCCGCGACCTCGTTCAGCTCAATCGCTATCCCGGCTTCACGCTGGGCGTCGCGCCGACCCAGAGCGGCAACAGCGTGCGTAGCTGGGACCTGATGGTCGAATTCAACATCCCGCTGCAGCAGGAGTCGCGTCGTTCGCAGGAGCGCGAGGCGGAGGCCATGCTGGCGGCGTCCGGCGCGCGCAAGGAAGCGTTGCTCAATCAGACGTTGTCCGAACTATCCGAGAGCCTGTACGGGCTGGAGACCGCGCGCCGCACCGAGTCGCTGGCGGCGACGCGATTGCTGCCCCAGAGCGAGCTGACCTACCAGTCCGCGCTCGCGGGTTACGAGACCGGCAAGGTGGAATTCGCGATGCTGATCGAGGCGCAGCGGCAGATCCTGAAGGCGAAACAGCAGCTGCTCAAGGCGCAGGTGGATGCGCAACTGCGGCTGGCCGAGATCGAACGTTTGTTGGGAGAAGAATTATGAAAAATATTTCCGTAATCATCGTCGCCGTGCTGGCGCTGCTGGGCGTGGCGGCGGGCGGCTACTGGCTGGGCACGCGCTCCGCTGCACCGTCATCGGAAGCCGTCGCGGCCAAGAGCGAGCGCAAGCTGCTGTACTACCGCAACCCGATGGGGTTGCCGGACACTTCGCCGGTGCCGAAGAAGGACGCGATGGGCATGGACTATGTGCCGGTATACGAGGGCGATGCGGAGCAGGGCGGCGCGAACCAGATATCCATCAGCACCGACAAGGTGCAGAAGCTGGGCGTGAAGAGCGAAGCGGCGGCGATGCGCGTGCTGGACAAGACGCTGCGCGCGGTCGGGCGTATCGAGATCAACGAGCGCCGCACTTTCGTTATCGCGCCGAAGTTCGAAGGCTGGGTGGAACGTCTCCATGTGAACACCACGGGCCAGTTGGTCGCCAAAGGGCAGCCGCTGTTCGAGGTATACAGCCCGGAACTGCTCTCGGCACGGCGCGAACGCGAACTCGCCGCGCAGGGCATAGACGCGCTGAAGGATGCGGACGATGAGGCGAGAGACGGCATGCGGCGGCTCGCCGAATCCAGCGCCGCGCGGTTGAAAAACTGGGACATCGCGGATGGCAGGGTGAACGGCAATCGCGTGACCTTCCATGCGCCGGTCACCGGCGTCGTGCTGGAGAAGCGGGCGGTGCAGGGCATGCGCTTCATGCCGGGCGAAGAGCTGTACCGTATCGCCGACCTGTCCACGGTGTGGGTCGTCGCCGATGTCGCCGAACAGGACATCGCCGGGATCAAGGCGGGAGATGCGGTGCGGGTCAAGGTCGATGCCTACCCGGAGCAACGTTTCGACGGCAAGATAGCCTTCGTCTATCCGACGCTGAATGAGACCACGCGCACGGTGCAGGTGCGGGCTGATCTCGCCAATCCGCAGGGCTTGCTGAAACCCGCGATGTTCGCGCAGGTCGAGCTGCCTGTGGGCGGTGCAAGCCCGGTGCTGACCGTGCCGACATCGGCGGTGATAGACAGCGGTGTGCGGCAGGTCGTGCTGGTGCAACTGGCGGAGGGACGCTTCGAGCCGCGCACCGTCACGCTGGGCACGCGCGGCGACGATTACGTCGAGGTGCTGGAAGGTGTTGCGGAAGGTGAGCAGGTGGTGATCTCGGCCAACTTCCTGATCGATGCGGAGAGCAACCTGAAGGCGGCGTTGTCCGGTTTGGGCGCTCATGCGGCGCACGGCACTGCGCCAGCTGCAAGTGCAACACCTGCAGAGGCGCGCAAGGAGACTGTATCGCCCAAGCCAGCAGTGGTGGGACATCAGGCGCAAGGCACACTGGAAGCAATCAACGCCGACGGTACGGTCAGTATCACGCATGAACCGATCAAGTCGCTGGGCTGGCCGGGCATGACCATGGATTTCGCACTGGCTAATTCCTCGCTCGCGCAAGGCATCGAACCGGGTGCGGCGATCACGTTCGAACTCGTCGAGCGCGGCGAGGGCGTGTGGGTGATTACCAAACTGCGGGCTGCGCAGCACGAGGGACACTGACATGCTATCCAACCTAATCGACTGGTCGGCGCGCAACCGTTTTCTGGTGTTGCTCGCCACGCTGTTCGTCACGCTGGCAGGCATCTATGCGGTGATCAAGACGCCGCTCGATGCGCTGCCGGACCTGTCCGACGTGCAAGTGATCGTCTACACGGAATATCCGGGGCAGGCGCCGCAGGTGGTGGAAGATCAGGTGACGTACCCGCTCACCACGGCGATGCTGTCCGTGCCGAAGTCCAAGGTGGTACGCGGCTTCTCGTTCTTCGGCGCATCGTTCGTCTACGTGATCTTCGAGGACGGCACCGACATTTACTGGGCGCGTTCGCGCGTGCTGGAATATCTCAACAGCATTGCGGGGCGTATGCCCAAGGGCGTGTCGCCACAACTGGGGCCGGACGCCAGCAGCGTGGGCTGGGTGTACCAGTACGCAGTGCTGAGCGAGAAACATAACCTCGCCGAATTGCGCACGATGCAGGACTGGTATCTGCGCTACCAGCTCACCAAGGCGCACGGCGTCGCCGAAGTCGCCTCCGTCGGCGGCTTCGTGCAGCAGTATCAGGTGACGGTCGATCCGGTGAAGCTGCGCGCCTACAACATCCCGCTGAGCAAGGTCGCGCAGGTGATACGCGACAGCAATCGGGATGTCGGCGGGCGCGTAGTGGAGATGGCCGAGACCGAGTACATGGTGCGCGGCAAGGGCTACCTGCGCGGCAAGGACGACATCGAGAATCTGGTGGTGAAAGCTGAACGCGGCACGCCGGTGCTGCTGCGCGACATCGCGCGGGTCGAACTCGGCCCGGACGAGCGGCGCGGCCTCGCGGAACTGAACGGCGAAGGCGAAGTGGTGTCCGGCATCGCGATGGCGCGCTACGGCCAGAACGCGCTGGAGGTGATCCGGAACATCAAGGCCAAGATCGCCGAGATCACCCCGGGACTGCCGGAGGGCGTGACCATACAGGCGGTGTACGACCGCTCCGAACTGATCCAGCGCGCCATCTCCACTTTGAAGACGACATTGCTGGAAGAAGGCCTGATCGTGGCAGCCGTGTGCATGGTGTTCCTGATGCATGCGCGCAGCGCGCTGGTCGCCATCGTGATGCTGCCGATAGGTGTGCTGATCGCCTTCATCGCGATGCGCTTCCTGAACCTGAACTCCAACATCATGAGCCTGGGCGGGATAGCCATCGCCATCGGTGCGATGGTGGATGCGGCCATCGTGATGATAGAAAACGCGCACAAGCATCTGGAACGCATGAAGGACGGCGAGTCGCGCGCGGAAGCGATGATCGCCGCCTGCAAGGAAGTCGGCCCCGCGCTGTTCTTCTCGCTGCTGATCATCACCGTGTCCTTCCTGCCGGTGTTCACGCTGGAGGCGCAGGAGGGGCGGCTGTTCGCGCCGCTGGCATTCACCAAGACCTTCGCGATGGCGGGCGCGGCGCTGCTGTCGGTGACGCTGGTGCCGGTGCTGATGTTGCTGTTCATTCGCGGTCACATCAAGCCGGAAGCCGAGAATCCGCTGAACCGCTGGATGATCGCCCTCTACCGTCCGATGATCGCGGGCGTGCTGCAAGCGAAGAAGACCACGCTCGCCGTCGCCGCGCTGGCGCTGCTGGTGAGCGTGTATCCGGCGATGAAGCTGGGCAGCGAGTTCATGCCGACGCTGAACGAGGGCACGTTGTTTTACATGCCCGCATCGCTGCCGGGCATGTCGGTGACCAAGGCGGCGGAACTATTGCAGACGCAGAACAAAATCATCAAGAGCTTCCCTGAGGTCGCATCCGTCTACGGCAAGGCGGGACGCGCGCAGACCGCCACCGATCCCGCGCCGCTGGAGATGTTCGAGACGGTCATCAACCTCAAGCCGCAGGAGGAATGGCGGCCCGGTATGGACACCGACAAGCTGATCGCCGAGATGGACAAGGCATTGCAATTTCCCGGCGTGGCAAACTCGTGGACCATGCCGATCAAGGCGCGCATCGACATGCTCTCCACCGGCATACGCACGCCCATCGGCATCAAGGTGTTCGGCAAGAACCTGGAGGAGATGGAGCGCGTCGCCAAGGAGATCGAGGCCGTGGTGCGCAAGGTGCCGGGCACGACCAGCGCCTTCGCCGAGCGCATCACCGGCGGTTTCTATCTCAACATCGAACCGGATCGGCAGGCCTTGGCGCGCTACGGCCTGACCGTGGGCGAGGTGCAGGAGGTGATCGCCACCGCGCTGGGCGGCGAGAACGTCACCACCACGGTGGAAGGGCTGGAACGTTTCGGCGTGAATGTCCGCTACCCGCGCGAATTGCGCGGCACGCCGGAACAGATCGCACGCGAGGTGCTCGTCCCCACGATGGATGGGGCGATGATCCCGCTCGGCCAGATCGCACGCATCAGCATCGGCAAGGGCGCGCCCTCGATACGCACCGAGAACGCGCTGCTCTCCGCCTACATCTACGTCGATATCCGCGACCGCGACATCGGCTCCTATGTCGCTGATGCCCGCAAGGCAGTGGCCGAGCAGGTGAAGTTTCCGCCCGGCTACTACGCGACCTGGAGCGGGCAGTTCGAGTACATGGAACGTGCCGCCGCGAAGATGAAGATCGTGATTCCGATCACCCTGTTGCTGATCTTCCTGCTGCTGTATCTCAACTTCAAGCGCGTTACCGAATCGCTGGTGGTGATGCTGTCCGTGCCGTTCGCGCTGGTCGGCGGCGTATGGCTGCTGTGGCTGCTCGATTACAACCTGAGCGTCGCGGTGGCGGTCGGCTTCATCGCGCTGGCCGGTGTCGCGGCGGAGACCGGCGTGGTGATGCTGATCTATCTGGAGAAGGCATGGCAGGAAGTGCAGGCAAAGTGCGCCGAGGTTGGCCGCGAACCCTCAGTCCATGACCTGTATGCCGCAATTATGGAGGGTGCAGTGGAGCGCGTGCGCCCCAAGATGATGACCGTAGTGGCGATCATGGCCGGCCTGCTGCCCATCTTGTGGAGCACGGGAACCGGCTCCGAAGTGATGCGTCGCATCGCTGCCCCCATGGTCGGCGGCATGATCTCATCGGCGGTGCTGACGCTGCTGGTGATACCGGTGATCTATGCCTTGATCAAGGCGCGCGAAATCAATCTTCTCAATAAGGGCCCGAAATTATGATCGAGATCATTCCAAACTGGCACCCGGTATTCGTGCATTTTCCCATCGCATTCACGATGGCGGCGCTGGCCTTCACCGCCGTTGGCACGTTATTCGGAAATTGGCCTTATGCGGCGCAGTGCCGGATGACGGGACGCTGGATGTTATGGGGGGCGGCGTTGTTTGCGCTGATTGCTGCCGTCTTCGGCTGGTTCGCCTTCAACGGCGTTGAGCATGACGAAGTGAGTCATGCTGCCATGATCCTGCACCGCAATTGGGCGCTGGGCGCATTAGCCGCATTGCTTGCGCTCGCAGTCTGGGATGTGTGGCACGGACGTTTCCGCAAGGCGCCGTCGTACGGCTTCCTGGGCGGGCTGCTGCTGGCGTGGCTGCTGGTGACAAGTACGGCATGGCACGGCGCCGAACTGGTGTACCGCCACGGGCTGGGCGTGATGTCCCTGCCGGACACCCATGCCGAGCAAGACATGGTGCCGCACGATGCTGTGTCGCAGGATGCCGCTCCGCATGAGGCGGGCGGGCATGAGCACGATCACACACATTAGATTTTGTCGTTGTTATTAACCAAGAGAGAAGGGAAGTATGCGCAGAACAATCGTATTGGCAATGGTCATAGTGGTATTGAGCGGCTGTATGGGACTGGATGGAGGGATGGGGCATGCCGGCGGTGGACGCAGCAGCTCCCCCCACCAACATTAACTACGGGCAGTCACAGGAAGAATTTATCCGTTTATTTTTTGAAAAGGAGGTACTCAGCCAGCGCATTGTTCAGGTCTGTTGCAACACGTTCAACCAACCAAACTTTTTAGGAGCACAAAATGAAACTTAAATCGACATTACTGGCCGCCATCTTGGCGATGTTTGCTGCCGCTAGCGCAACTGCAATCGCCGCCGAAGCGGATGTGCATGATTCCGTGACTGCCGAACAGGGTGAGGCGAAAAAGCCGGTGAAGAAGCCGGTCGCCGCCGAAGCGGATGTGCATGATTCCGTGACCACCGAACAGAGCGAAGCGAAAAAGCCGGTGAAAAAGCCGGTCAAGAAGCATAGCCATATGGAAGAAAAGACCAACGTGCCGATGAACGAGCCGGCACCGGATATGGGTAAGGAAATGCCAAAAGATCGACATGACCATATGAAAGAGAAGCATTGAGCTAAGTGATTGGTTGTGTGCGGCATACGGCAGTGTGGCCATTTGCCGCACGCGACCATAGCAAATCGAAAAATTCGCCGGACTATGGGATGCAGCGAACGAACGAAATTACCGGCATCCCGCAATGCATGAAAGGAAGAACGATGAAAACTGACTATTTATCCCTAACCCTGATGATCGCCATGACCGCAACGGTTCCCATGGCAGGTACAGCATATGCAGCAACGCCATCTCACAACCATGAGGAGGCGCAGCACGCCCAAGCCCAGACGAAACATGAAGGCTACGGAGTTTTCAAAGCCGTCAACACGGAAGCAGGCAAGGTACAGATAGCGCATCAACCCATAGATTCGCTGGGCTGGCCCGCGATGACCATGTGGTTCGCATTGCGCGGACCATTGCCACAAGGCCTCAAGGCCGGCGATGCCGTGCGCTTTGAATTGGCGCAGGAGAACGGCAAGCAGTGGGTGATCGTTGCGATCAAGCTCAAGTGAATCGATAAATTTCTGGAGATAGTAAATGGCTAACTGTTGCAACGACAAGGCCTGCGAACTCGACGCGCTCCGCGGCCGCCAGAGCTCGATCCTCAAAACAGTGCTGGCTATCAATGCCGTGATGTTCGTCGTCGAACTCACGGCAGGTCTGCTCGGCGACTCGATCTCGCTGGTAGCGGATTCGCTGGATATGCTGGGCGATGCGATGGTGTACGGGTTCAGCCTCTACGTTGTCGCGCGCAGTTCAACCATGAAAGCTAGGGCAGCGCTGCTCAAGGGCGGCATCATGGCGGCCTTCGGCCTGTTCGTGCTCGGGCAGGCGATCTACCGGATCGCTTATCCGCAGCTTCCCGTGTACGAGGCTATAGGTGCAATCGGCTTGCTGGCGCTTGCCGCGAACAGCACATGCTTTTTCCTGCTGTGGCGGCATCGCGCGGACGACATCAACATGAGCTCGGTGTGGTTGTGTTCCCGCAACGACATCATCGCCAACATCGCGGTGCTGTTTGCCGCCGTTGGGGTATGGCTCACCCATTCCGGTTGGCCGGACATCCTCATCGGCCTGGCTCTGGCCTCGCTATTTTTGCATTCCGCGTTACATGTATTGCGCGAGGCATTCAAAGAACTCAAGACCGTTCGCGCAACAAACGCCCCGGATAATTTCAACGCATGAAAGGAACAATATGAAAATTCTTAAACAGATGATGATCTGCATAGCGCTCACCATCGCCGGTGTCGGCATAGCGCAAGCCGCAACGGCGATGACGGTATACAAGAGCCCGACTTGCGGCTGCTGCGAAAAGTATATCGACTACCTGCGCGAGAACGGTTACGCGGTGAAGGCGGTGAACGAGTCCGACATGGATGCAATCAAGAAACGCCATGGCGTATCCCATGTCGCCAGTTGCCACACGGCGCTGGTCAACGGCTATGTGGTCGAGGGCCATGTTCCGGTTGCCGCCATCCGCAAGCTTCTCAAGGAAAAGCCCGCGATTACTGGTATCAGCGTTCCGGGTATGCAGATGAATTCGCCGGGGATGGGCGAGATGAAAAAGGGAACGCTGACGGTCTATGCCGTTCCGAAGCGCAAACGGGAACCGTATGTGTTTTCGGTCGAATAGATACCCGCGCGAGTGCATGAAGTATTTTCCGAGGAGGCACTCATGTCGATTTGGAACAAGTCAATTCAAAAAAATGGGTAGTTATCCGTATTGAGCGTAAACACCGAACGGTATTACATAGGCTGCATGGAGCCAGTCCATGCTTGTGAACAAGGAGCGAGAAAATGAAATTGAATCCTTGGCATGTCGGCAGTGCAATGGCATTGACCGCGGCGGTCATCAGCGTGGTGTGCACCGTAGCTGTTTTTCTATTCCCGGTTGGTATGGTCGGCTTCGTGAACGCGTGGGTCCACGGCTTGGATCTCACCTTGCTCATGAGCGACAAACCCTGGACTTGGGGCGGGCTGGCCTATGGTCTTTTCGGGGTTACCCTGACCGGCTTTCTGGGCGGAGCTTTGTTCGCCGTCTGCTACAACCTGATTGGCAGGTGCTCTGGAGGGTGTCATGAATGATTCCAAAGAAGCGGGCCAACCTTCGTCGGCACTGAAAACGCGGCGTCTTGTTTTCGAAAAGGCGCTGACTCTGGATGAGGCGAAGTCCTTGGCTGCCATATTGGAGTCTATGGATGTCTCGCCAAGAGTCGTCGCTTTCGAAGTGAGTTACGACCTTGCCAAGACAGATATGGAAGGGATTGAGAATCTGTTGGCGGCCGAAGGTGTCAGGCTTGAAAGTGGCCCGATGGCAAGACTGCGCCGTGCTTGGCTGCGTTATGCCGAAGAAAGTGAGATCAGCAACTTGAATGCGCCCAGGAAAAGCGATGCATGCTGCAACCGTCCGCCAGTGAAGTAACTCGTGAATGACGAAATGCGCGTGTCCGATTTTCCCTTGCGCCGCCGCACTACAAATTTTTTAGTGAAAGGAAATGCGATGAAAACATTTTGTTTAGGCTTGCTGACCGTATTGTGGCTAACCGGCTGCGCCAATCCCAATCATGTTCATCAAATGGTCAGAAGCGACGGGAAGTCATTCACTGCCGGGGAGCTGATTCATGACCACGAACGAGGGAAGAACAATCACCTCATGCTGGAGATGTCGAAT
>MGWR01000058.1 GCA_001801085.1 Gallionellales bacterium GWA2_60_142
CTTCTCATGCGCTTGCTCCTCTGGTTGCCGTGCTCTGCACGGCTTGGGTTGAGCAAGGCTATCACCTATCGGACTGTCCGAAATTACGGCACCACCTCTCCCCAAATGCAAAAAAGCCCCGAGTCATTTCTGACTAAGGGCTTGTTTTGTCTGGCTCCCCGACCTGGACTCGAACCAGGGACCTGCGGATTAACAGTCCGTCGCTCTACCGACTGAGCTATCAGGGAATTGAAGAGGTGCGCATCATAGTGACTTTGCCAAACTTGGTCAACATTAAATTTGGATTTTTAAGCACCTGTTGAAGAAGTTTCTGGTTGGTCGGTTTTACTTTTTCGCTTGGGAATAAATATAAGGGCAGTTTCGAATTCGAAATGCCCGTCTGATCAATGTGCCAGTTCCTGCTGTACTCGTTGTTCGATGCGATCCAGCAGCGGGCGCATCTGGGCGGCGATCTCGCTGAGCTGCGCCGGATCGGCGGAGCGTTTGCTGAGGTCGGAGAGTCCTTGGCACAGGTCGGCAAAACCGCTCGCGCCGACCATCTTCGCCGGGGCTTTGTTGTGGTGGGCCAGCCGACTCAGCGTCTCGATGTCGTTGCGTTCCAGCGCGTTTTCGATCTGATCCATGTCCAACCGTGCCAGTTCGACGAACCGGCCGGCGAATTCGCGCATCTTCGCGGGGTCGTCGCCGATCAGTTCGGCCAGTCGCTTCAGATCAATGATCTCGTCGTCGTGGAGTGCAGGGGCTGCCAGTGTCGCCGTGACGGCCGGCGCGGCGACAGGGTTTTCCATCTTGTGGCGCGGCGGCAGCCAGTACGCCAGCTTGGCGTAGAGCGCGGCCGGGGTGAAGGGTTTGCCGAGGAAGTCGTTCATGCCGGCCTCCATGCATCGGTGGCGGTTCTCTTTCGAGGCATGGGCCGTCAGCGCGATCACCGGCAGTTCCGCCAGCGCCGGATCGTTCCGGATGGCGCGGGTGGTTTCGAGGCCGTCCATTTCGGGCATCTGGACATCCATCAGCACGAGTTCGAATTTTTTCTGGCGCAGCAGTTCGAGCGCTTCGATGCCGTTGTGGGCGTATTGCACCACGGCGCCGGCGCTTTCCAGCAGCCCGCCGAGGATGGTCTGACTGAGTACGTTGTCTTCGGTAACCAGGATATGCGCGCCACTGATATGCGCGAATCTGTTGCCCGCTGCCTTGTGGCGTTCGGTCTTTGCCTTGTCCAGCCGGGCGCATAACCAGAAGGTGCTGCCGTGCCCGGGCTCGCTGTCCAGGCCCAATTCGCCTTGCTTCATCCTTTCGACCAGTTTCTTGCAGATGGCCAGTCCCAGTCCTATCCCCTCGTGACTGCGGGTCGATGAACTGTCAGCCTGCCAGAAGGGGGAGAACAAGTGGGGCCGGTCCTCCCGGTCGATGCCGATGCCGGTGTCCCACACTTCGAAACGGAGCTTGATCGAGGTGTCGTTTTCATCTTGCTGGATGATGGTGAGGCCGATGCGCCCGCCGGGCGGCGTGAATTTGATGGCATTGTCGATGAGATTGAACAGCACCAGCTCCAGATGTCCGGCTTCGCCATGCAGTTTGCAGGAGGATAGCGCTGGGGCGATGTCGATGCCCAGCGCCAGTTTGTTACCGGCTGCTTTCGGTGCCATGAGTTTGTCGAGATCGGCGAGCAGTTCGCCCAGCGTGAAGTCCGTCGGGTGAGGCGGCGATATCCCGTATTCCATCCCCGAATAGTCGAGGATGTTGTCGATGGTGTTCAGCAGATGCTCGCCGGAGAACTGGATCTTTTCGAGGCGCGTCCGCTGGTTGGGCTCGGTCTCGTTGGCGAGCGCCAAGTGGGCCATGCCGAGAATCGCGTTCATCGGCGTGCGCAGTTCGTGGCCGATGTTGGCGAGGAAATCGCTTTTCGCGCGACTCGCCGTTTCGGCCTGGTGTATGGCGTTCCGCAACTGTTGCGCGTTATGCAAGGCTTGCTTCCGGCTGCGGAGCAGCAGCCAGATGGCGACCGCCAGCATCAGGCTGGAAAGAGCGCTGATCACGGTTTCTATCCTGAGATGCGGAGCGGATAGTCTGGTGTCGAAGGCGGGGGTGGAGGCGAACGATACGATCCAAGTCTTGTCCGCGATCCTTATTTTACGGGTGTCCCGAAAGACGGAATCGTATCTTTTCGTATCGGGCAGGCCGTTGCTGTCGTACATCAGCGCACCGGTTTCCGGGTCTTCCCCGTCGTAGAGCTCGATATCGAAATTCCGGGTGTGCGCATCGAGCAGGCCGGACATCAGGTTGCTCATGCTGAATGTCGCCGATACCCAGCCGGCGATGGCTGCGCGGCGGGTTGCAGTCGTGTCGTGGGCCATGCCGTTGCGGTAGATCGGCAGGAACATCAGGATGCCGGTTTGGGAAGTGTTGTCGTCCTGTACCAGAGTCAATTTGCCGGAGAAGCTGGCTTTACCGGAATCGCGGGCCTGTTCCATGGCCGCACGGCGTTCTGGCGAGGCGTAGTTGTCCAAGCCGAAGAGGCGCAGGTTGCGTCCGTGGAACGGTGCGATATGGACGACCGGCGCGTAGAGTTTGCGCTGTCCTCCGGGTTTGATACGGTAATCGGGTGCGCCTTGTTTGCGGATGTCGGCGAGATGTCGTGCCAGTCGTTCGGCGGGTACGATGAGGGAGTAACCCAGGCTCTGGATGCCGGGATGGTTCTCTTCGAGCCGCAAGGCCGCCACATAGGCGGCGAACTCGGTGGGTTCGACTTGCTGCGAAGCCTCGTACAGCGCCTGTACGCCAATGAGTACATTCTGGTAATTTGACAGGCGCTGTTCGATCTTCAGCATGGATTCGCGTATTCCGGAGTCGAATTCGCTTTGTAGTTCCAGGCGCTGGCGTTGATGTTCGTGATGCCATATCCAGTAAGTCGCCAGCAGGCCAATGGCGAACACCAGCACGGACACCAGCAGTTCGGATCGCAATTTCAGCACGAGCGGACGGGCTGGTATTGCGGATTCTATTGGTGACGGCTCCTTGTCCATGGCGGGACATTCAGCCCGGCTGTCTGGGGGTCAGGGAATGGCGTACCAGTTCGGCGACGTTCTTCAGGCCGAGCTTGTTGAGCAGGTTGCTTTTGTGGGTGCTGACGGTCTTGTCGCTGATATATAGCTGGCGGGCAATGTCACCGATATTTTCGCCCTGAACCAGCATGCGGTAGATCTGTTGCTCGCGGTCTGACAGGACTTCCAGCGGGTCGTTCGAACGGGTGCAGGCCGAGGCGAATGCCAATTGTTCGGCGACGTTAGGCGGCAGATACTTGCCGGTGGCAATGACTTTACGGATCGCATCCAGCAGCACTGGCGGCTGGCAGTTCTTGCTGATGTAGCCCGATGCGCCGGCTTTCATGGCGCGCATTACGATCTGCGTCTCGCTGTGCATGCTGAGCACCAGGATGGGCAGGTCGGGGTAGAGGCTGCGCAGTCTGACGATCAGGTCGGCATCGCTCAGGCCGGGCATGTTGAGATCCAGCAGCACCAGATCGATCTCGGTGGTGCGCAGTTTCTCCAGCATTGAGGCGCCGTCGCCGGCTTCGGCCACCACTTTCACATCGGGAGCAAGCGACAGGAACTGGATCAGCCCGGCACGGACCAGATCATGGTCATCGACCACCATCAAACGAATCATCGAATTTCCTTTTACAGCGTTTAGGGTATTTACATTCCGAATTAGACCGGATTCGCTGCTTGCTGACTATAGGATAATTCTTATGCCGCGCTAGGACTTCGTGCTTTGCAGCAGGGCTGCGGCGCAGCGCAGCCCGCTTTGCACCGCGCCTTCCAGCGTGGCAGGGTAATCGCCCGCGGTGTAATCGCCCGCCAACCACAGCCGGGGATGCGCAGTTTGTTGTGCGGGGCGCTGCAAGCCGGGCGCGCAACAAAAAGTGGCGCGCTTCTCCGCGATGACCTTGAACCATGACGGGGTGTCGGCGATGCCGAATTCCTCGCGCAGTTCGGCGATAACCCTGTGCGCCAGTTCGTCCTGAGACAATTCCTGATGGATGCCTTCCGCGCTGATGACGCTGGCGAGCAACCCGTGTTGTCCGGCGATGCGGCCCTTGTCGAACAGCCATTGGCTGGTTCGCCGGTGCAGGCCGAGCATCGGGTGGGGCAGGGCGACATGGGCGGGATATTGCAGGTACACGGTATAGATAGGTTGATGCTCAAGTGCTTCGATCTGCCGCACGGTGTTTTCGAGCGCTGTTATCGGATGCAGTAGTTTCGCGGCGACGACTGGCGACGCGGCGCAAACGACATGGCTGAAGCGCTGAGTGCCGGCGGCGATGACGAGTTCGATGCCGTCGTCCATTGGAACGATCGCTTCCACCCCGCAGGAAGTCAGCACCTCGCCGCCGTGCCGTTCGACATAGGCCGCGGCGCGCTGCGGGAAGAGTGCGGTGAAGTCGGTGCGCGGCAGCAGCATATCACTGTCGGCGCGCGTCCGGTTTAGCGCATCGCGCAGCACGTTCAGCAGCACCTGCGCGGAAGCCTTGCGGACAGGTGTGTTCAGCGCGGCGATGGTGAGCGGCTCCCACAGCTTGAGCGTCAGGTCGGCATCTTGTCCATGTTTGACGAGCAACTCGGCGACGGTCATGTCCTGCGGCAGGCGGAACTGCATGCCGTGCAGTGCGAGCATGAAGCGCGCAGCCTTGATGCGCTCGCTCCAGCTCAGGCCTTCTGCCTTCAGCAGTGCGGTCAGAAGATGGAGCGGCGCGGGCAGGCGCGGAGCCCGAAGCGAGAAGTGACCATGCAGGTCGAGTTGTAGCGGCAGGCGCAGGAAATCCTGTTCGATGTCGCCGCCGACTTTTGCTATCAGGCGCAGTGTGTCGCGGTAGCAACCCAGCAGTAGGTGTTGACCGTTGTCCAGCTGCGCGCCGTTGCATTCCACGCCGCGCGCGCGACCACCGAGTTGCTTCGCGCTCTCAAACACCGTGACGGGAATGCCTTGTGCGGCAAGTTCGACGGCGGCCGCCATGCCGGCATAGCCGCCGCCGATGATACCGACATGGATGTCTGGGTGATTGCTCATGATTTTATTTGAGTGTTTTGTCGCATCATATTCCCTCCCCCTTTCAGGGGGAGGGTTAGGGAGGGGGTGAAACCTTTGAGTCTCCTGCAATCGTTGTCAGCACTCCATCCTGATTATTCAAGATTTCGTTGTTCCATAATCGCAACACTCGCCAGCCTTGAGCATGCATGAATGCCTCGCGCTGTTCATCGTAGTCGTGTTGCTGCTGATGTTGTCCGCCATCCAGCTCGATTGCGAGCTTTTCCTCGATACAGGCGAAGTCGGCAATGTATTTTCCGATCGGATACTGGCGACGAAATCTATAGCCGTTAAACTGTTTACCTCGCAATGCCCGCCATAGCATGCGCTCGACATCGGTCATATTGGATCGCAGTGATCTGGCTCTTGTCGTTGTTACTGGATCGATTCTGTGGGTAGTCATCAAGTATCACCCCCATCTTAACCTTCCCCCTGAAAGGGGGAAGGAATCGGTTTTTCAATTTTTGAACCATGCCTTCAACGCCAGCCACAGCTTGTATGTCGGCGTCAGCGACACGCGTTCCTTCAGCACATGGCAGCCGCTGCGCTCGACCTCGTCCAGCACGGCCTGATATATCTCCGCCATGATGAGTCCGGCGCGCTGGGTTTTGCGGTCGGCGGCGGGCAGGTGGTCGAAGGCTTGCCGGTAATAGCGGCGGGCGCGTTCGATCTGGAACGCCATCAGCTTTTGAAACGCTTCGGTTTCGTTCGCGTTGAGGATGTCGTTTGCAGTCACGCCGAATTGCTGCATCTCGTCCATCGGCAGGTAGATGCGGTTGCGCCGCGCGTCCTCGCCGACGTCGCGGATGATGTTGGTGAGCTGGAAGGCGATGCCGAGGTCGTGCGCGTATTTCAGCGTCTGGCGGTCGGTGTAGCCGAATATCTCTGCGGAGAGCAGGCCGACCACCGAGGCGACGCGGTAGCAATACAGTTGCAGCGACTTGAAATCGGCATAGCGCGGCTGGTCGAGATCCATCTCCATGCCGTCGATGATCTCCAGCAGATGTTCCTGCGGCAGGTTGAACTGTTTGACAATGTCCGCCAGCGCGATGCAAACAGGATGAGTGGGTTGCCCGCCGTAGATCGCGGCGACCTCGCAGCGCCACCAGTTCAGCGCGGTGCGCGCGACGTTGGCGTCCGAGCACTCATCCACCACGTCGTCCACCTCGCGGCAATAGGCATACAACGCGGTCATCGCGCGGCGCTTGTCGGCAGGCAGGAAACGGAAACTGCTGGTGAAGCTGGAACCGCTCGCGGCGGCCTTGTCCTGGCAATACTGGTCTGGAGTCATGCTTTGGCCATTTGTTCGATGGAATAAAAAACCTTCCCCTCGACGGTGATTTTTTCTTTAAGGCGTTCGTTCCCCAGAGTATGCCAATGCAACACATCCAGTTTGAACACCAGCGGCAAGGCGTCCAGCCGATCCCATAATTCGGCGAACCGCACTGTGCTCATGGTGGGCGCAAAAACGGCCAGGTCGATGTCGGAGCCATCCTTGAACGTGCCTTTGGCGCGCGAGCCGAAAATGAGCACTTGCTCAATTTCCGGGTAGGCGGCAAACGCAGCACGCAAGTCATTCAGCACGCGCGCGGACAAGCCGAATTCGAGTTCTAGACCTGCCATTTACCGGCCTCCTGCGCCAGCTTGCGGAATAAAGGCAAAGCATCTTGCAGCACATAGCGGTATACCTCGTCCGCCAGCTTTTCATCGTAAGTGTGGCTGGTGATGTTGCGTTTCCGCTGTGCTTCGGACCACGCGTTGCCATCGCTGATCAGCGCGATTTGCAGCGCCTGCTGCCAGACTTCGCGCGGCGTGTTGGCGATGATGCCTTCCGCTTCCAGCTTCAGGCGCAAGGTCTTCCACGCCAGCTCCCAGCAAAACTCGAAACGCTGGATCACCGAATCGCGGATGAAGCTGGAGAAGGGCTGTGCGCAGGCCTCATCCAGCCGTTGCACGGCGGTCATCAAATCCTGTTTGCGCTCGTTAAAGCGTTCGACGTCCATCGCGTTCTCCTGATCGTATTAGCGCAAGAAACCCACCCGAATTATCAAAAGGGCGCGCTTTTCGCCAGCATGATAACCCAGTCATAAGGCTTCAATACGGGGCGCTTGTTGAACATGTCGTAGTCGGCGGCTTCCAGCTTGTCGAGGATGCGCAGGCCGCCCTGGATGATCATGCGCATCTCCAGTCCGATGCGTCCGGTTAATATCGTCCCCAGCGGTTTGCCGTACAGCATCGTCTCCCGCGCGCGATCCACCTCGAACTTCATCAGTGCGCGCCAGTTGTCGTCTGTCTGGCTCGCAGCGATCTGCGCTTCGCTGACGTTGTATTTCGCCAGGTCGTCTTGCGGCAGGTAGACGCGGGATATGGCCCAGTCCTTCGCGACGTCCTGCCAGAAGTTGATCAGCTGCAACGAGGTGCAGATCGCATCGGAATAGGCGAGGTTGACCGGCGTCGCTTCGCCGTAGAGATGCAGCAGCAGGTTGCCCACCGGATTGGCCGAGCGGCGGCAATAATCTTGCAGTTCGTCGAAGTTTGCGTAGCGCTTTTTCACCACATCCTGCGAGAACGCGGCTAGCAGGTCGTACAGCGGGCGCATCGGCAACGAGTGTTCCTCTATTTCGGCCGCGAGGTTCCGGAACAGCGGCGTCAGCGGAACGTCGTCCGTTTCGATGCGCTTCAGTTCGACGCGGAACTCGGCCAGCCGGAGCAGGCGCACATCGTCCGCCAGTTCCCCCTCGTCGGCGATATCGTCCGCCGCACGCGCGAAGTGGTAGATCGCCGCCACCGGCTTGCGCAGCCGCCCGGGCATCAGGATGGAGGCGACGGGGAAGTTCTCGTAATGCTCGACCGACGGCATCAGAGCAGATCGTTCCTGTGCAGCATGAACACGAACTGGTCGCCCGCCGTCACGTCCAGCCAGGTGAAGGGCAGGTCGGGGTAGGCGGCTTCCAGCACTTCTCGGTTGTGGCCGATCTCGACGATCAGGATGCCGTTGTCGGTGAGGTGGTCGGCGGCTTGTGCGAGGATTGCGCGCGTCGCATCCAGTCCGTCGTCGCCGCTGCCCAGCGACAGCTCGGGTTCGTGCAGGTATTCCTGCGGCAGCAGCGCGACCGATTCGGCGTCGACGTAGGGCGGGTTGCTGATGATGATGTCGTATTTGCGGCCGCCGAGGTTGGCGAACAGGTCGGACTGGATCAGTTCGATGCGGTCTTGCAGCACGTAGTCGGCGACGTTGCGTTCGGCCACTGCCAGCGCGTCCTTCGACAGATCCACCGCATCCACGAGCGCATTGGGGAAGGCGGAGGCGGCGAGGATCGCGAGGCAGCCGCTGCCGGTACACAGGTCGAGCACGCTGCTGATTTCTTCCGGTTCGGCGATCCATGGACTGAGTTGCTCGCGCAGCAGTTCGGCGATGAAGGAGCGCGGCACGATGACGCGCTCATCGACATAGAAACTGAAGTCGCCGAGGAAGGCCTCGTTGGTCAGGTAGGCGGCTGGTACGCGCTGCTCGACGCGGCGCTGGATGATGTTCAGCACTTCGGCGCGTTCGCTGTCGGTCAGGCGCGCGTCGAGGAAGGGTTCCAGCCGGTCGATAGGCAGGTGCAGCGTGTGCAGGATCAGGTAGGCGGCCTCGTCGTAGGGATCGTCGCTGCCGTGGCCGAAGAATAGTTTGGCCTGGTTGAAGCGGCTCACCGCGAAGCGCAGCCAGTCGCGCACCGTCTTCAGATTATTTGCCGTGCCGGAAAAATAGTCGTTCATTTGATTCTCCATCAGTCTCCACCTCCGCCGCCATCGCCGCCTCCGCAGCTACTATCGCTGTCGCAATGCGACGAGCTGCCCGAATCGCCGGAACTGCCTCCGCTATCGCCGCCGCGATCATAGGGCGATTTCCGCCGGTTCGAGCGGGCGATGAATATCAGCCACAGCAGCAGCGCAGCCAGCAGGATCAAGATAAGGTATTTCATTCGGCCAGCAGCTTGCGCAGCGTCAGGTAATAAATTTCGGACAGCGCGTCGAGGTCGGCGACCGCGACGCATTCGTCGATCTTGTGGATGGTCGCATTCAGCGGGCCGATTTCGAGCACTTGCGGGCAGATGTCGGCGATGAAGCGCCCGTCGGAGGTGCCGCCGCTGGTGGACAGTTCGGTGTCGAGCCCTTGCACTTGTTTGATCGCGGACGCGACCGCATCGACCAGGTTGCCGCGCGGCGTCAGATAGGGCTTGCCGGAAGAATTCTCCCATTGCAGGTCGTATTCGAAACCGTGCTTGTCGAGGATCGCGTGGACGCGCTGTTTCAGGCTATCGACGGTGCTGGCGGTCGAGTGGCGGAAATTAAACAGAATCTCGACCGTGCCCGGCACGACGTTGGTCGCACCCGTGCCGCCGTGGATGTTGGAGATTTGCCAGGAGGTCGGCGGGAAGTATTCGTTGCCTTCGTCCCACACCGTCGCGGCCAGTTCGGCGATCGCGGGTGCAGCCAAGTGGATCGGGTTCTTGACCAGATGAGGGTAGGCGATGTGGCCTTGCACGCCCTTGACGGTGAGCGTGCCGGACAGCGAGCCGCGCCGGCCATTCTTGATGGTGTCGCCGGTCTTGGCTACCGAAGTCGGCTCGCCGACGATGCAGTAGTCGATCAGCTCGTTGCGCTCGCGCAAGGTTTCCACGACGCGCACCGTGCCGTCCACCGCGATGCCTTCCTCGTCCGAGGTCAGTAGTAGCGCGATGGAGCCGCGATGCTGCGGATGCGCGGCGACGAATTTTTCGATGGCGGTGACGAAGGCGGCGAGCGAGCCCTTCATGTCGGACGCGCCGCGCCCGTAGAGCATGCCGTCGCGCACGGTGGGGGTGAACGGATCGCTACCCCATTTTTCGACCGGGCCGGATGGCACGACATCGGTGTGGCCGGCGAAGCAGACCAGCGGGCCGTCGCTGCCGCGCCGCGCCCACAGGTTGTCCACTTCGTCGCAGCACATCTTTTCGAGGCTGAAATCGAGCGGTGCGAGGCGCGTGCCTATGATGTCGAGACAGCCGTCGTCGTTCGGTGTCAGCGAACGGCGCGAGATCAGTTGTTTTGCCAGTTCAAGGGTATCGCTCATTTGTTCAGAGATCCAGATTCTCGTAATCGGTTTCGTTGAACCCGGTTGCCAGCACGCGGCTCTCGTGCTCCAGCACGGGACGCTTGATGACGTTGGGTTGTTCCAGCATCAGCGCGAGAGCGGATGCATCGTCCCTGATCGAAGTTTTTACTTCGTCGGGCAGTTTGCCCCAGGTCGGGCCGGTCTTTTTCAGCAGCTTCTGCCAGCCGACCTGCTTGAGCCAGCCGGAGATCATCGCTTCGGTGACGCCGTGTTTCTTGAAGTCGTGAAACTCGTAAGCGATGCCGCGCGCTTCGAGTGCGGCGCGGGCTTTTTTCACCGTGCCGCAATTGGGGATTCCGTACAGTTTCACTTGGTCTCGTCCAGATTCAGCTTGATGCCGCCGAAATCGGCGGCCGGTTTTGGTTGTGCATCCTGTTCGGGTTTGTAGGCCGGGATCTGCATCGTGCTAGTGCGCTCCGAGAAATCGACCAGACTGGCCAGGTTGCTCGCCGAGTCGGCATTGCGCATGGCTTCTTCTTTGGTGATCTGCCCGGCCTTGAGCAGTTTGTACAGAGCCTGTTCGAAGGTCTGGGAACCGGGCGAGACACTCTTCTCGATGGCTTCGCGGATCTTGTCGATCTCGTCGTTTTTGATCATGTCGGCGATCAGCGCGGTGTTCAGCAGCACCTCGACCGCGGGCACCTGCTTTCCGTTTACGTTGCGAATCAGGCGTTGCGAGATTACCGCGCGCAGACACATCGACAGGTCGGACAGCACGCTTTGCCGCGAATCATACGGGAAGAAGTTCACGATGCGGTTCAGTGCGTGATAGCTGTTGTTCGCATGCAGTGTGGTCAGGCACAGATGCCCGGTCTGGGCGAAGATCAGTGCGTGCTTCAGCGTCTCGCGGTCGCGCACCTCGCCTATCATCAGCACATCCGGCGCTTCGCGCATGCCGCTGGCCAGCGCACTCTCATAGTTCAGCGTGTCGGTGCCGATCTCCCGCTGGTTAACGATGGACTTGTTGTGCTTGAAGATGTATTCGATCGGGTCTTCGATGGTCAGGATATGTCCGCTCTTGATGCTGTTGCGATACTCGAGCATAGATGCGAGCGTGGTGGACTTGCCGGAGCCGGTCGCGCCAACCACCAGCACCAGACCGCGCTTCTCCATGATGAGCTCCTTGAGCACGGAGGGCAGGTGCAGGTCCTCCACGTTTTCGATCTTGCCGCGGACGTGGCGCACCACGATCGCGATGTCGTTGCGCTGACGGAAAATGTTGACGCGGAAGTTGCCGATGCCGTCGTAGCGGAAAGAGAAGTTCATCTCCATCTTCGCCTCGAATTCGGCGATCTGTTTCGGCGTCATCATTTCGTAGGCGATGCGTTTGATCATCTCCGCATCGAGCAACTGCGAATTGACTGGCATTGCGATGCCGTCGATCTTGATGTTGACCGGTGCGCCGACCGAGAAGAACAGGTCGGAGGCCTTTTTTTCGGAGGCCAGTTGCAGTAGTGGAGTGATGATCATGGTGTCTCCTTAAAACAGTTGATAGCCGTTAGACGTAAGTTATTAGTTGGCATTGTTGCTTTAACCAACGACTTACGTCTTACGTCTACCAACGGAGTTCAGATGCCGCGCAACAACTCGTTGATGCCTACCTTGCCCAGCGTCTTCGCATCCACCTTCTTCACGATCACGGCGCAGTACAGGCTGTACTTGCCGTCGTCGGAGGGGAGGTTGCCGGATACCACGACGGAGCCGGCAGGCACTCGGCCGTAATGGACTTCGCCGGTCTCGCGGTCGTAGATCTTGGTGGATTGGCCGATGTACACGCCCATCGAGATCACCGAGCCTTCCTCGACGATGACGCCTTCGACCACTTCGGAGCGCGCGCCGATGAAGCAGTTGTCTTCGATGATGGTCGGGTTGGCCTGCACCGGCTCCAGCACGCCGCCGATGCCGACGCCGCCGGACAGGTGAACATTCTTGCCGATCTGCGCGCAGGAACCCACGGTCGCCCAGGTGTCCACCATCGCGCCTTCATCGACGTAGCCGCCGATGTTCACGTAGGAGGGCATCAGCACCACGTTCTTCGCGATGTAGGAACCCTTGCGCGCGGCAGCCGGAGGCACCACGCGGAAGCCGCCTTCGCGGAAGTCGCGGCTGTTGTAGTCGGCGAACTTTGACGGCACCTTGTCGTAGTAGTTGGTGAAGCCGCCCTTGATGAAGGCGTTGTCTTCGAGGCGGAACGACAGCAGCACGGCCTTTTTGATCCACTGATGTGTGATCCATTGGCCCACGCCCTGACGCTCGGCGACGCGCAGCTTGCCCTGGTCGAGCAGGTTGATGACGGTGTCGACGGCTTCCTTGAGTTGGGCGTCGGCATTGCGCGGCGTGATTTCGGCGCGGCGTTCGAAGGCTTGTTCGATGATGTTTTGCAAGTCTTGCATGGCTTGGTTCCTGTTTAAAAAGTTGGAAGTTGGTAGACGTAAGTCGTAAGTTAAAACCGGTGCGTCAAAGCCAACTTACGTCTTACGACTTAAGTCTTACGTCTGAATTTTGTTACTGAATTCTGCTATACGCCGGGCGGCTTCCACGGTCTCTTCGGTGTTCGCGACCAGCGCCAGGCGCACAAAATTTTCGCCGGGATTCATGCCATTCGCACTGCGCGCGAGATAGCTACCCGGCAACACGGTGACATTATAGTCGCGATACAGCGACTGCGCGAAGGCGGTGTCGGCGATGGGCGTACGTACCCACAAGTAGAAACCGGCATCGGGCAGCGTCACCGGCAGCACCGGTTTCAGGATTTCGACTACCTGTGCAAACTTCTCCGCATACAGGCGGCGGTTCACGGCGACATGCGACTCGTCGTTCCACGCCGCGATGGTGGCGGCCTGGATGGCCGGGTTCATCGCGCAGCCGTGGTAGGTGCGGTACAACGTGAACTTGCCGATGATGGTCGCATCGCCGGCGACGAAACCCGAGCGCATGCCCGGCACGTTGGAACGCTTCGACAGGCTGGAGAACACCACGAGGTTTTTATAATCGTTGCGGCCCAGTTGCCGTGCGGCCTGGAGTGCGCCCAACGGTTTGCGCCCGCGAGCGGGCTGTGGGGTGTCAAGTGCTGGTGTAGCGGTCGCTGCATCCATCTCCGCGGTCACATCCCCGCTATGCGGGGCTCCTGCTCCACCCTCCGATGGCGCGTCTTCGAAGTAGATCTCCGAATAGCACTCGTCCGAGGCGATCACGAAGCCGTAACGGTCGCTCATCTCGAACAGCGTGTTCCATTCCTGCTGCGACATCACATGGCCGTTCGGGTTGCCCGGCGAGCACACGTAGATTAACTGTGTGCGTTGCCATACTTCTTCCGGCAGTTGCGCGTAGTCCAGTACAAAGCCGCCCTCCGGCAGCGTGTTCAGGAAATGCGGCGTCGCACCGGCGAGCAGCGCGGCACCCTCGTAGATCTGGTAGAACGGGTTGGGGCTGACGACGACGGGATCGGGCCTGCTGCGGTCGATCACCGCCTGCGCGAACGCGAACAGCGCCTCGCGGCTGCCATTCACCGGCAGGACCTGGGTCTTCGCATCGGGTGCGGGGATGTCATAGCGCGCGCCCAGCCATGCTGCAATCGCACCGCGCAACGCGTCGCTGCCAGCGGTTGTGGGATAATTCGCCAGCCCGTCGAGCCCGGCAGTCAGCGCGTCCTTGATGAATTGCGGCGTGGCGTGTTTCGGTTCGCCGATGGACAGGCTGATAGGACGGTAATCCGGGTTCGGACGCACCTCGCCGAACAGCGCGGCGAGTTTCTGGAAGGGGTAGGGTTGGAGTTTCTGCAGATCGGGATTCATCGTTAGTGTCGTTCCACACCGGTGGGAACGGCGAAATTTGCCAGGCGGCGATTATAAGGGGCGGCTCAGTGCCATCAAAACAAAATGTAATGCCGGTCGCCGGTTTGCTGAGCGGCGCGCTGGTGTGGGGCATGATCTGGTATCCGTTTCGGGAGCTGGAGATAGCCGGCGTGGATGGTGCGCTGGCGACGCTGTTGACCTATCTGCTGGCGCTGGCGAGCGGTTTGTTCCTGCTGCCGCGCGTGTGGCGCGAACTGTTCCGGGTCGGCTGGTGGGGCACGTTGCTGGTGCTGAGCGCGGGCTGGACCAACTTCGGCTATGTGCTGGCGATACTGGACGGCGAAGTGATGCGCGTGCTGTTGCTGTTTTACTTAGCACCGGTGTGGACCATCCTGTTCTCGTATTGGCTGCTGGGCGAGCGTTTGAATCGCTACGGCTACGCGATCATTTTCCTGTCTTTCTCCGGCGCGATGGTGATGTTGTGGGAGCCGCAACTGGGAATGCCGTTGCCGAATAACTCTGCCGAATGGATAGGCTTGTCGGCGGGCATGGGGTTCGCGCTGTCCAACGTGGTGGCGCGCCGTTGCGCTCATCTGAGCGTCGAGACCAAGTCCTTCGGCATATGGATAGGCACAGCCCTGCTGAGCTTGCTGTATCTGCTCTATCAGGGCGGGCTCGCGGACAGGGTGGCTGCGGTCGATGGCGACTCCTGGCTGTTGCTCGTGCTGCTCGGTATCGTGTTGTGTGCCGTCAGCTTCGCGGTGCAGTACGGCATTGCGCGAGTGCCGGCGAACCGCGCGATCGTCCTGTTTTTGTCCGAACTGGTGGTCGCTGCAATTGTGTCCTACTTCCTCGCCGGCGAGGCGATGCAGTTGCGCGAATGGGTCGGTGCTGCATTGATCGTCTCGGCCAGCCTGATGTCGGGCCGGCTCTATGCGGCGGAGAAGGACTAAGGGGCATGGCAAGTTGCTGTCCCTGATGATGAAACTTGCCATGCCCGGAACTCTCGCTACGCTCTCCCTCACCTCGGCCCCTCGCTTCGCTCTCCTCTCCCGCAAGCGGGGAGAGCGTAGCGAGGGGGGGCGCAGCCGGGCAAACGAATCGCTACGCGAGTTTTACGTTAAGGGGGAACGTTCAGGGCATGTTCGATGCGGGCAGGCCGAGGTAATAGCCTTGTGCGTAGTCCACGCCCATCGCCTGGATCGCTTCCATGATCTCCTTGGACTCGATGAATTCGGCGACCATCAGGATGCCCAAGTCCTGGCACAAACGGCTCAGGTTGTTGACCAGCGCATAGTCAATCTTGGAATTCAGCACATTTCGGACAAATGCCCCGTCGAGCTTGACGAAGTCGAAGTGCAGTTCGCGCAGGTAATGGAACGAGTTGTAGCCGCTGCCGAAGTCATCCAGCGCGAACGAGAACCCCTTCTTGCGCAGGTCGGAGAGGAATTTGCGCATGTGGGTCATGTCGCCGACCGCGTCGCGTTCCAGCAGTTCGAATACGATGTTCTTCGGCGGGATGCCGACTTCCTGACACATTTGTTCCGCGTAGCCCAGAATGCCGCGCCCCTGTATTTCCTGCGCCGACAGGTTGATGAACAGCTTGATGTCTGGATCGCCGCCGTCTATCTTCTGCTTCATCGCCTGCAAGGCCTTGCTGATGATGATGCGATCCAGTTCGCGGCCCAGCCCGTATTTCTCTATGGTTTCGATGAACATGCCGGCAGATACGGTTCTGCCGTCCGGCTCGCACAGGCGTGCCAGCGTCTCGTAGGCGAACACCTTGCCGGTCCTGCAGTCGATGATGGGCTGGAAGAACGGCACGATGCGATCTTCGCGCAATGAGTTGCGCAAGGATTCTGCGTGGTCGCGGATGACGCGGTTTTCCTGGATCTGCGTTTCGATTTTATCGACGGAGCAAACGGTGTCCTTGCCGAGTTTCTTGGCGCGGTACAGGCCGATGTCGACTCCGGTCATCAGGTCGGAAATGTTCTGGGCATCCTCCGGATAGGAGACCAGGCCGATCGAGGTGGTGATATGGAAGGTCTTGCCGTTGGGGGCGGAGAACGCTGCTTCGCGCAATTGCGCGCGCAGCTTCTCGGCGACGACCATGCCGCCTGCCTTGTTGGTCTCGGTCAGGATGATCGCGAACTCGTCGCCGCCGATGCGCGTGGCCAGGTCGCCCTTGCGCACCACCTCGCGCAGCGAGTCGGCGACGCCGATCAGCGCCGCGTCGCCGCAGGGGTGGCCGTAGGTGTCGTTGATGTCCTTGAAGTCGTCCAGATCCAGCATCAGGATTGAGAACTCGTGGCCGTGCCGTTCCGAGCGTCCCACCTCGTAGTCGAGCATTTCGTTGAAATAGCGCCGGTTGTAAAGGCCGGTCAACGGATCGTGGGTCGAATAGTATTCCAGCTCCGATAACGTGCGGTTCAGTGCCTTGCTCGATCCGACCACCATCACCATCACCGCGAGGATGGAGCGAATCACGCTGGCTTCCTGCGCGCTGAGTTTGTGCAGCGAGCCATAGGCCACGCCGAGCAAACCTGCCAGGTTGAGCATCTCCAGTTCCGGCACCGGAACCGTGATCATCTTGACGTCGTCGATGGAGTTGTATTTGCCTTCCGCGGGTATCTGGAATTCTTCGATATCCAGCGGCGCGTCCTCCGGCAGCTTGAGCTTGGCCAGCATGTCTTGCGCCAGATGTTCGCGCACCTGGGCTTTGACCTCTTCGCTGTAGTCGCCGAGGAAATACACGAACAACGACAGGCCGTGCTCTTCGGCAAAGGCGATGAAGAAGAAGTTGAACGGGAAGATCGCGTGGAAGCCGGACAGGATTTCCTGCACGAACAGCTTCCACTGCGCGACCTTCTCGTGCGACAGGATGATGCTTTCCAGCACATGGCTTTGCCGCTCGAACAAGTCTTTTTCGATCAGGGTGTGCGACAGGTCGTCGACCATGCCGCGGAAGTCGAGCATGATCTGTTTCAGGTTGTTCTCGCTCTGCTGCCACTGGCGGTTGCGCTCCTTCAGCAGCAGCTCCATCGTCAGGTGCAGGCGGGAGGAGCGGGTGGCGCTGTTGCTCAGCAAGTCGATCAGGCCGGATTTTTCGTCGTCGGAAAGATTGGTTTGCTGCAACTTTCGGATACTTTTATCGAGATTCTCGCCGATCTCTGTATTGATGCTGTGCACCAGGTCGCCGATGTTCTTCGCGAACAGGCGCGAGCGCGTCTGGCTCTCCAGCAGCGCGGCGAAGCGCACCAGCCCCTGATAGCGGAAATCTTCCAGCCCGGCGGGCAGTATGGCAGTCGGCAGCGTCATGCTTCAGGCGCCCTGTTCGAAGTGTCCGCTGCTGACCATCAGGTCCACGCCGCAGCGCAGTTCCCTGAACCATGCGAGAAAGTCGCGCGCCGCCTGGCCGCGATAGACCGGCCCGTGTTGCGGCGCGATCATGTCGATGTCCAGTCCGGAGATGGCATCGACCCACAGCCGTGCTGCCTTGTTGGAGCACATGTAGCGGCGATGGAACTCCTCGATGTAGGGGAGATGCGCGGCGAAGTCGTCGACATAGGCGAAGTCCTTGTCCATAGGCAGCATCGCCGCGCCGATGTCGCCGGTGAACAGGATTTTCGAGACCGGGTCGTAGACGTTGATTTGTCCTTCGGAATGCAAAAAGTGCGCGGGCAGCAGTTGCAGGTCAAAGCCGGGGCAGACCGGGTAGGGCATGCCTTCGTCCGGTACGCCGACGAAGCGGTGCATCTCGCTGATGCCGTAGTGCGGCAGGAATCGCGTCCAGATGCGCGACACATAAACCTCGGCATCGGTGATTTCCAGCCAGGTCGAGATGCCCCCGACGATGTCCGGATCCTGATGGGAGAGGACGATGCCCTTCAGCTTGTCCGGGGCGATATAGCGCAGCATCTCGGCCAGCACGCGCGGCATCACGCCGAATCCGCCCGGGTCGAGCAGCACGCCGCAATCGCGGTGGGTCACCAGATACTGGTTGGACCGGACTCCGTCCTCCTCGCCAGGTTCGCTCTCGTTCAAGAGTACGAACTTGTGATTCTCATCGCTGTACAAAACGATATTGCGCATGCCGCCCCCTGAAAAACGCATAGAAATTTTTATGGGCGCGATACTAGCATGGCTATTGTGCGATGGGGCAAACGGATGATGTTTGTGGTGTGCTCAGCCGGAGAGGATCGGCGGTTAACGATGCCGTTGACAAACCAGGCCATGGCAATCATCATTCTCCGCCATGAAAACTTCCTCCAGAAATATGCGACGTACCGCCAATGCCCGACACGAATTGGGCATGCCGTGCTGCGTTTGCGATATTTCAATCGAAAGTCTGATGAATCTGCCAGACTGACATAGAAAGTTTCCCCGACAAGGCCACGGCTAATCCCCGTGGCCTTTTTGTTTTTTTGCTTCACGTTTGCTTTACGAAAGAGATCCGATGAAGACTGAACTTGCATACACCAAAGATTGTTTGATGGAGACTACTCCGCGTCCGGACATTGCGTTCGTGCGTGGTGAAGGATCGTACTTGTTCGATCAAAATAATCGCCGCTATCTTGATTGGGTGCAGGGGTGGGCGGTGAATTGCCTGGGCCACTCACCAGATGTGGTCGTGCAAGCACTGTGTGCCCAGGCTTCAAAATTGATTAACGTTGGGCCGGCCTTTTATAACGAGCCTGCGATTGAACTTGCCAGCCTTTTGATTTCGAACAGCTGTTTTGATCAGGTTTTTTTCGGCAGCTCTGGCGCAGAAGCCAATGAGGGGGCAATCAAACTGGCAAGAAAATGGGGGCAGAAATACAAGAGCGGCGCCTTCGAGATCATCACGTTCACGAACAGTTTTCACGGGCGAACCCTGGCGACCATGTCGGCGAGCGGGAAGGCCGGATGGGACACGATCTTTGCTCCGCAGGTCAGCGGTTTCCCCAAAGCAACGCTGAACGACATCGAATCTGTCAGAGCGCTCATTAACAATCAAACTGTGGCAATCATGCTGGAGCCGATACAGGGGGAGGCGGGCGTTATACCCGCCAACCCGGAATTCTTTAAGGTATTGAGGCAGATTTGCGACGACCACGAGTTGTTGCTGATCGTCGATGAAGTACAAACTGGTTGCGGTCGTACAGGTACGCTCTTCGCCTATGAACAACATGGCGTCGAGCCGGACATCATGACGTTAGGTAAGGGGCTGGGTGGTGGAGTGCCAATTTCGGCGCTGTTGTCCAAACAGTCATGCTCCTGCTTCGAGTACGGCGATCAGGGCGGAACATTTTCCGGCAACCCGCTGGCTACTTCTGCAGGCGTGGCGGTGATACGGACTCTGTTATTCGATGGATTTTTAGAAGAGAGCCGTCATGTCGGTGCGCAATTGGTTGCCGGATTGGTTGCGATATCGAAGGAATTCAATCTGGGCGAGGTGCGCGGGAAAGGTGCGTTGCTTGCATTGGAACTCGGCAGTAATGCCGGGCCGGAAATAGTTGCTGCTGCCAGAGAACGGGGATTGCTGCTAAATGCGCCTCGGTCACACTGCTTGCGTTTCATGCCTGCGCTGAACAGTACGCTGGCAGAGGTGGATGAGGGGCTGATCTTGCTGCGGCAGATATTGAAGGAGCTGCAATGACAACTTCTGATTCTGCGCAACTGAACATGGAGTCTTACTTGGCGGATAGCGAGCATATCGACTGGCGGCATCCATTGATTATGGCGAAAGCATCCGAACTCGCAACTGGTACATCGGGCGATGAAGAAATCGCCAAGCGCTGTTTCGAGTTTGTTCGCGACTCCATCAAGCACAGTTGGGACTATCGGATGAACCCGGTCACCCGTAAAGCTTCGGAGGTGTTGCAGCACGGCACAGGTTATTGCTATGCGAAAAGCCATTTGCTGGCTGCACTGTTAAGAGCAAATGGCATTCCCGCCGGTCTGTGTTATCAGCGGTTGTCAGTCGGCGTGGAGGGGCCGCCATATTGTTTGCACGGACTGAACGCTGTACACCTCGCGCAATATGGCTGGTACAGGATCGATGCGCGAGGCAATAAGCCAGGTGTGGCCGCCGAGTTTGTCCCTCCTGTTGAAAAACTGGCTTTTCCGATGGTGTCCGTACTGGAAAAGGATTTTCCGGGAATATGGGCTCATCCGTTGCCTCCGGTGATTTCAGCATTGACACAAAATGCGACAGTGGAACAGGTATATGAGAATCTTCCAGATGTTGAAGAGACAGGAATGATCAGCGCCGTCAGTTGGAGCAACAGCAGCACTCGTAAAGGATAAGCTATGTACATCCCCCGGCAGTTTGAAGAGCCAAACATTGAGGTCATGCACGAGCTGATTCGCGCCCAGCCTTTGGCGACACTCGTCACGCTTAATGCCAATGGCTTAGAGGCAAACCACATTCCGTTAGCGTTATCGACTGAGCCAGTGCCATATGGTGTGTTGAGTGGACACCTTGCCAGGTCAAACCCGCTCTGGCAGGAACATCCTGCGGATACCGATGTGCTGGTGATTTTTCATGGAGCTGAAAGTTATATCACGCCGTCGTGGTACGCCTCCAAGGCCGAATCCGGCAAGGTCGTGCCGACCTGGAATTACGTGAGCGTCCAAGCCAAAGGCAAGTTGCGTGTCATTCATGATATTAACTGGATACGCGCACAACTGGAATCACTCACGGCACACAACGAGGCAGGATTCGATCATCCGTGGGCGGTCTCGGATGCGCCGCAAGAATTCACGAGCAAATTACTGGAGGCCATTGTCGGGATCGAGATCGTCATTACCGATCTCAAGGGAAAGTGGAAGGTGAGCCAGAATCGTTCGGCCCAGGATCGGTCATCAGTAGCAAACGGGCTGATTAACCATGGACATTACGAGATGGCGGAACTCGTTAAATCGTCAGGCGAATCTCTCTGAGACTGATGCAAAGTGCAAATGATGCCTTTGTGGCGTGAATCCTTGAATACCCATTATTTTCATAAGGGAGTTTTGAATGTGGCGTGCTCAATCAGAAAGAACTGGGCACTGGCAGATGAAAATGCACTGCCTTGCCTTGCCTGCATCATCGATAACGGCACTTACACTTTAATTTGCCGGATACTCGGCAAGGTTAGTTGGTAGAAAAGCTCTTCAACTTCGTCCGCTGTATGCCCCTTGCCGGAATCCACCCACCACGCCAGCAGCTCCACTAACGCTCCCGCGATATAGTGCGCTCCGGCTTTTTGCTTCCAGCCTGCATGAGGGGGCGCGACTTCCTCCTCGACGAGTTGACACACCATTTCCCGGAAGCGCTTTTGCACGACGTGCCCGCTGCGTCGCCCGATGATGGATCTGAATAAATTGCGCTGCTCATGAACGTGCTCGATCAGGCCGCGCACGAACGGCATGGCATCCACTGCAGTTTTCTCAGGTGCGGACTGCGCGCGTAGCCAGGCACGCAAGTCGTCGAAACCGCCAACCAGCAACTCTTCCTTGTTCTGGAAATGCAGATAAAACGTCGAACGTCCCACGTTCGCCCGCTCGCACAGGTCCTGAATGTTGAGGTCGTCCCAGCCGCGTTCTTCCAGCAACGAAATCAGCGCATCCCGCAATGCATCGCGGGTGCGCTGCACACGCCGATCCGACGATTTGTTTTTAGCGGTCAAGATGCCCCCTTGCTGGACATAAAACCGGTTTGTGTCTGGAACTGTGCATAGGCCGCTTGCGTGTTCTTCTCGCAGTGGATTGGAGTCGCCATGATAGACACGCGTCCAACTCATCACAAGGTATACCTATGATCCAGCTTAGCGGCATCACCAAGATTTTTTCGGGCAGCAGTGGAAATTTCACGGCGCTCGACAACATTACATTGCAGTTCGACAAAGGCTCGTTCGTCGCCGTCGTCGGAAAATCCGGCAGTGGCAAATCCACACTGCTTAACATGCTGACTGGAATAGACCGCCCCGACAAGGGCACGGTCGTGATCAATGGCATACAGGTGCATAAGCTCGGCGAAAGCCGCCTGGCCACCTGGCGCGGCGCCAACATCGGCATCGTATTCCAGTTTTTTCAGCTTATCCCGACACTGACCATCCGGGAGAATCTGTTGCTCGCCATGGATTTTGTCGCTGCAATTTCAAAACAGGAACGGCTCAACCGTGCCAATGCTTTATTAGAGTTGGTCGGCATTGCCATGCATGCGGACAAGTTTCCGTCCGCCTTGTCGGGGGGCGAACAGCAGCGGGCCGCCATCGCCCGCGCCCTGGCAAACGACCCGCCCATCCTCGTAGCCGACGAGCCGACCGGCAACCTCGACAGCCGGAACGCAAGCGCCATACACGCGCTCTTCCGGCAACTCGTCGAGGCGGGCAAGACCGTGATCGTGGTGACGCACGAAGAGGTTTCCTCCGCCGGATACGACCGTGTCGTTACCTTGCGCGACGGCAGGCTGGCCGGCGACGAAAGGAAGGCAGCATGAGCCCCGCATTCAAGAAAGCCCTGAACGATCTGCGCGTCAATCCGGGCCGCACACTGCTGGCCGTTTGCGCGTTGACCATCGGGCTATGGGGTGTCGGTGCTATTCTGGTTTCCTACTTCATCCTGAAAAACGACCTGAACGAAAATTATCTCCGCACCACTCCCCATCACGTAGCGCTGACATCCGGGGATTTTGCCAGACTCGATCTGGCTGCATTCAGGCAACGTCCGGAGATTGAAAGTGCCGAGTTTCGCGATTTCTCCTTTTTGCGCATCGAGGTTTCCCCCGATCAGTGGCTGCCGTTATGGCTATTCGGAGTATCCGATTTCGGGAAGTTCGACCTCGCCCGCATATATCATGAGGAGGGACCGGCGACACCGCCGCGCGGCGCGGTACTTTTGGAGCGCAACGGCCAACTGGTTTCCAGCTTGAGAACCGGCTCGCTGGCGCGCGTGCGCGCAGGCGGAAAATTATTGCAGGTGCCTGTTGCCGGCATCGTGTTCGATCCGGCGCAGGCACCCTCCACACAGGACGCCTTCCTCTATGCCTATACGGACAAGGCGACCTATTCCGCAATCAGCGGCGAGCCCGTTGACCGCAGGCTGATCCTGCGCCTGAAACATGCCGCGAACAAACAGGAAATCGAGGCCGCGACCAATGCCATTGTGGCTGACTTGCGCAATCAGGGCATCGTTGTCGGCAGCATTAACATTCCCAAGCCCAATCAGCATCCGCACCAGTTCCAGTTGAATACGCTGCTTGCCTTTCAGGGCAGTATCGGGCTGCTGGCTTTCTTGATGGGGGCGGTGCTGGTATCGCAGTTGATCGGCGCCATCCTTGCACAGCAAGTCAGGCAGATCGGCGTGTTGAAGGCCATCGGCGCCACGCGGGGCAAAGTCCTAGGCATTTATCTGCTCATGGTGCTTATGCTGGGCGCGATGGCGAGCGTAATCGCCATTCCGCTCGCGGTGGTCTCCGGTTATGGCTTTGCCGGTTTCGTGGCAAAGATATTGAACTTCGACATTCTTACCAGGACGCTCCCGCTCTCCTTGTATGCCGGCCTGATCGGTTGCGGCTTGCTGCTGCCTGTCCTGTTTGCGCTTCCTGCCCTACTGAGAGGGAGCCGCATCCCGGTCAGGCAAGCGCTGTCCGATTACGGACTCGGCGCCGATCCCGTCCACTCCCTAAGTATTGCGGGCAACATGCTGTCTTTCAGCATCCGGCTCGCCTTGCGTAACGTTTTGCGGCGCAGGAACCGGCTGGCGGCCACGGTGGCGACCATTGCCCTGGGCGTGGCGATATTCAATGCGGGCTTCAACGTGCGGCAATCATTGCTCGACTTCCTCGAAGAATCGAAGCGCGCCATGCGCTACGACGTGCAGCTTGTACTGAAAAATTCGATACCGCACGAACAAGCGCTGGCGCCATTTTCTGGAATAGACAACGTCCAGCACATCGAGACATGGAACGGTGGACGCGGGCGCCTGCAATCCTCCGTCGTTTCGACTGGCAACGGTATCGGCATCGTCGCGCTGCCCCGCGATACGGCACTGGTCAGGATGGATGTCGTACAGGGGCGCTGGCTGCGGGATTCCGGCGAACTCGAGATCGTGATGAACCAGATGGCGGCAGACGACTTCGGCGAACCCGTCGAACTGGGGAAACAGTACCGGATCGATCTTAACGGCAGGCCAGCGCAAGTCCGGCTCGTCGGCATCGTCAAGGAATTCGACGCGGCGAAGATTTACATCGACAAGGCGCAATACGACGAATATGCCAACCCCGAGCGCCGGATCAACAGCCTGATGTTCGTCGCGAACGACAGGAGCTACGAACGGGTGGTCAAACTGAAGCGGGATATCGAAAGGCGGGTCGCCGAAACGGACCTCGACGTGTTTTACGTCATGTCGCAGGCCGAACGCGCAAAGATCATCTATGACCATCTCGACATCATCCTGACTCTGTTCATGCTGCTCTCGTCGCTGGTGCTGATGATCGGCGCGCTGGGCATGGCCGTCGCCACGAGCACCAACATCCTGGAACGCACCCGGGAGATCGGCGTCATGCGCGCTATCGGCGCGACCCCGAAAATCGTTTATCGGCTGTTCGAGGCTGAAGGCGCGATGGTCAGCATGACCGGAATTTCCCTGGGATTGCTGCTGAGCTTGCCGCTTAGTTTCTATGCCGCGAAATTTTTCGGGACGCTGATCCTGGGGCATAACGTCTCGCTGAATTTCGCCTTCAGTCATGCCGGTTTCGCAGCCACGCTGGCGATCACCCTCGTTTTCGGCTGGCTGGCCAGCCGTATTCCCGCCCGCAAGGCAGTTTCAATTTCCAACAGAGAGGCACTTTCTTATGAATAAACACATCACTGTTTTCATCCTGTCCATCGGATCATTGCTGGCGCAAGCCGCAGCTGCAGACCCGATGTCGGGCGACCTCACCATCGCGGTCGGCGGATTTTCAAGTGATCGCGGACAAATGATCGCCAATCTATTTCGCGAGGGCGACGATGTCATGCAAATCGACAAGGCGTATTTGCACGCACGGGAAGCGGTCAGCGGCAATCGTGCGCAACTCATATTCAGGAATCTGAAGTATGGGAAGTACGCCGTTACCGTGTTCCACGACGAGAACGGCAACGGTGCCCTGGATCACAATTTCCTGCACTTTCCCGCCGAGCCGTTGGGATTCTCAAATTACTTTGATCTGGGGATGCTTTCCGGCCTGCCCAGCTTTGAAAAACTTCAGTTCGATTTTGCGCCAGGAGCGGAAACGATTTCGATCCTGGTCAAGTAGGGGCCGTGCGAGGCAGTCTTCGTCGTCGAATGTCCCTATTCAAGCATGTCGCCAACCTCTTGGGCTTGCTGGTGCTGGTCGCTCCCGATGGCGGGTGCGCGCATTCAATCAGAAAAAGTGTCAGTATTCATCCGATCGAACGTCAACTGAAAATAAAAAACTCCCTTATGGCATAAGGGAGTTTTGAATGTGGTGTCCTCGACTGGAATCGAACCAGTAATTGACCCTTAGGAGGGGCCGGTTATATCCATTTAACTACGAGGACTTTTGATGCAGGCGCGCATTCTAGCGGAAATGCGCCGCAATCAGAACCCGTGTTGGCTGGTATCATGCGCGCCGTTCGAAAAATATCGCAAAGAGGAAAGCTCATGCAGGCTCGCATCAATATGTTTCTGGCTTGGTTCTTTATTCCGCAGACGCTGGCGATGGGCTGGGTGGCGGCAGTCGGGCGCATGCTACTGGAAGTGCTGGGCATCTCCACCTTCGAGGGCGACATCCCCGGCCGCATCGTCGGCGCGTTGCTGTTGTTGATGGTGGTTTATCTGGTGCTGCACTTTCGCGGTTCGCTGCCGCCGGAGGGTAAGCCCGAGGGTAATGGTTACCGTTTCGGTCATCGCGCTGTATTGCTGGGCAACGTGCTGGCGGCGTCGCTGTTCGTGTTCCAGTTCTTCGCGTCCTCGATCAGCGATTACAACACCCATCTGGTGCTGAACCAGTTCACCACGGCGTTCGGTTACTGGGTGATGGCCTGCTGGGCGGTGGGTTTCTCGTTCCTCTATCAATCTTCGATGCCGCAGGAAGCCAAGTAAATGCCGCTCGTCACGCTGGATAAAGCCTCACTCGCCTTCGGGCATGTCGCATTGCTGGATCATGCCGATTTTCAGCTCGACGAGGGCGAGCGCGTCGGCCTGATCGGGCGCAACGGCGGCGGCAAGTCGAGCATGATGCGCGTGTTGGCCGGGCAGGGGACTCTGGACGACGGGCTGGTGTGGCGCGCACCGACCGCGCGCATCTGCTTCGTCAATCAGGAGCCGGTACTGGATGCCGACGACTCGGTGTTCGATGCGGTGGC
>MGWR01000059.1 GCA_001801085.1 Gallionellales bacterium GWA2_60_142
AACGTGGTGTACCGTTTGCAGCGCGCCGAACAGCGCCTCGCCGGCGTGGAGATTCTCGGCAAGATCAACGGCGCGGTGGGCAACTACAACGCGCACCTGTCGGCTTACCCGGACGTGGACTGGGAGTCGTTCGCGAAGCGCTTCGTCGAGGCGCGCGGCATCACCTTCAACCCCTACACCATCCAGATTGAGCCGCACGATTACATGGCCGAACTGTACGACGCGTACGCGCGCATCAACACCATCCTGATCGACCTAGACCGCGACGTGTGGGGCTATATCTCCATGGGATTCTTCAAGCAGAAGGTCGTCAAGGGCGAAGTCGGTTCCTCGACCATGCCGCACAAGGTCAACCCCATCGACTTCGAGAACTCGGAAGGCAACCTCGGCATGGCCAACGCGATGCTGCGACACCTGTCCGAGAAACTGCCGATCTCGCGCTGGCAGCGCGACCTGACCGACTCCACCGTGCTGCGCAACATGGGCGTTGCGCTGGGCTACACGCTGCTCGGCTACGAGTCGTTGCTGAAAGGATTGAACAAACTGGAAGCCAATCCGCAACGCGTCGCGGACGACCTGAACAACAGCTGGGAAGTGCTGGCCGAACCGATCCAGACCGTGATGCGCCGTTACAACATCGAGAACGCCTACGACAAACTGAAGGACCTGACACGCGGCAAAGGCGGCATCAACAAGGAAAGCCTCGCCGCCTTCATCGCGACGCTGGACATCCCGGAAGCCGAGAAGCAGCGACTACTGCAATTGTCGCCGGCCACCTATACCGGCAAGGCGGCGGAACTGGCAAAACGGATTTAAGGCTACTCCACGCCCTCTTCGAATCCCGAACGCGGAACAGTTACCCTCCGCTATTGCGGGACAGTACAGGTGTTGCTTTTCCCTGCTCCTATTCCGTCGCCGCTTTCACTGTTGCTGATGATATTCGGCGGTAGAACGACCTGTATTCCCTGACCCGGCGGCACAAATTGCGGTGGTTGGGCGATGCCGCCCGGGGTTGGCGGCGGCGTAAAGGTGAACTGCCCGATCCTCGCTTCGACCGTGCGTCCTCCGCTGGTGATCGTGATCGATCCGCTGGCGGTATCCGTATAGACTCCATGTGGCATGGCTGGTTGCCCCCAGGCAAACATGGGCGCCCCACCAACGATCAACACTAAACACGCGCGTGAAATTTGTTTCATTTCATTTCACTCCCTGATTGCTGGTTTTCGACTTCGGCCAGTGCGCTTTGCGAAGCATTTCCGGCCGCGACATCCATCCGGCTTTCATTGATGGCCTCGCGGTTGTCGCTCCCGGCAACATCCGCCGCACTTTCTTGGGGATCGTGAGATTCGACGCCGCCATCGGCCCTCTCGTTCAGCCACGCATCGTCTTCCGCTTCGCCCGCATCAGATTTACAGGTATCTTCCCCTACGCACATCACGCCCCAATGGGTGCCTCGAATACCAATCGTCGCCGTGCCCGCGCGCATTCTGACGTTACTCGGGTCGCGCTTGCCGATCAGCCCGGTCACCGCACGCAACCCGCCCTTGACCAGGCGCATCATGAATCCGTCCCGCTTCGCCTCAGTTGGAACGGCATTGAAACGATATCGTTCGATCTTGAAAACCGTCTCGGGCCGCAACACGACTTCGCTGCCATCGGTGAATCGTATCCGGGCATAGGTATCCTGCTCCGTTCGCAGAACGTCTCCTTGCTGCACTTCGGATTTGATCGACAGTAGTTTTTTGGTCCCGTCCGCCCGCGTCACGTTGAGCACTCCACCCAAATGCGTCACGATACCCGCTGCCGCCCACGATGCCGTGGGTAAGCACAGACAAGCCGACAGAATCAGTCTAGCAAGCAGCGGGAGCAGGCACCGCTGCTGGCGGCGTAGCGTCATCATCTTGTTCTTCCTCATTTGTTGGCGTTGACGAATTATTTCCATTGTTTTCCTGACCATTCTGATCACTTCCCGTCGTTTGTCCTCCACTGCCACCCGATGTGCCGGTGGAGCCGGATGACGGGCCGGCAAATTGGTCGAGTCCTCCGCCTGTGCCGCCGCCCTGCGGGCCGAACGTGACCGGCCCTTGCGTTCCGGACAAAGTCCCGCCTACGGGGAGATTCGTCGGCACTGGCACATTGACGACAGGGAGGGTGTTGGGCGAACTGCCGGAATCCGGATTGGATGCGGCCGTTGTCGAGTTAAGCACGTTGGACGTTTGCTGTTGTATCGCAGTCTGAGCAGGGGCTACGGCAACCGGCAATACCAACGCGCAGCCCGGTAAGGTCGGCGTGGCGGTACAGGCCGCAACGACAACCTGGACCGCGGCGCAACCCGGCAGGGTCGGCGTTGCGAGGCAGGCTGTCACAACCGGCAGCACGGCGGTACAACCCTGAGCGTTCGGCGTCTGGATACAGGTAGCCACGGTCGGCAGCACTGCGGCGCAACCCGCCAACGCGGGGTTCAGCGTGCAGTCTGCCAACGGCGGCAATACTGCGGTACAGCCTGCCAGCGTCGGGTTCAACGCACAGTCCGCCAAGGGTGGCAACACCGCGGTACAGCCTGTCAGCGTCGGGTTCAACGCGCAGTCCGCCAAGGGCGGCAGCACTGCGGTACAACCCGCCAAGGTCGGATTCAGCGTGCAGTCCGCCAAGGGCGGCAGCACTGCGGTACAGCCCGCCAGCGTCGGGTTCAACGTGCAGTCCGCCAGCGGCGGCAGCACTGCCGTACAACCGGCCAACGTCGGGTTCAGCGTGCAGTCCGCCAGCGGCGGCAGCACTGCGGTACAGCCCGCCAATGTCGGATTCAGCGTGCAGTCCGCCAGCGGCGGCAGCACTGCCGTACAGCCCGCGAGAGTCGGATTCAACGTGCAGTCCGCCAGCGGCGGCAGCACCGCGGTACAGCCCGCGAGAGTCGGATTCAACGTGCAGTCCGCCAGCGGCGGCAACACCGCCGTGCAACCCACGATAGTTGGATCGACAACGCATTGATCAACTGTCGGCGGGGGGGGCGGGGGGGCCGTATAAGTCAGCACCGTCGCCCCGGCTGGAATGGTGCCGGCTACGCTGTTGGCCGCCAGCGTCACACTGCTGCCGGTAACAGGCCCGTTAATAGTGATGATGTCAGAAGCCGTTGATGAACCCGCCGACCCCGAGGTCAGCGCCACGGCACCTCCCGCGCTGATGCCATCGATACCAACCGTAATCGCCCCGAAGTTGGTCACCGCAACCACACCGGAGGGGTTCAGGACACTGACGATATTCAGGGGAGACGAGGTATTGTTCAATATGACATCGCCAGCTATTCCATTGCTGGCGTTAAAACCGGCAACCGTATTCAACCCGTTCAGCGTGATACCGTTGTAGGCCGTGACCACCAACTCTCCGCCGGTGCCGGTTGAAATGTGCCCGCCACCGACATCGCCGCCATATCCCGGAGCCGGCGCAAGAACGAATCCCGCGGGCGCGCTGATGGTCACGATGCCGCCTGTCCCTGCCGTGCCGGCGCCGATCCACGATCCACTCCCGTTAACCGACGAACGGATGGACACATTGCCCCCCGTCGCCGTCAACGAAACATCGCCGGCTTCCGAAAGGACAAAGCTGAAATTATCGACCAGAATATGGCGAGCCGCAGTGATGGATGCGTTTTTAGCCGCGCCATAAGCATATATATCCGCAAACGTCCCGCCACTATTGCCGATCAGCACGTCCCGACCTGCGTTCAGGGTAACGTTGCCGTTATTTGCAATGATGGCCGAATAATTTTGCGGGGAATTGGCCACGATGTCGGAAGTCGCGCCAGTGGCCGTCAACAGCACATCGCCACTTAGCGCCTGGATTCCGGGCATGCTGTAAGCAGAAAAACCGCTGCCGCCAGACAATACCGCGATATTGAAGGTCTGTGCATTGGTAAACTGGAACGGGCCGGTGGTTGTCTTTCCGGCCAGATTGCTGACCATGTTGGCGCCAGTCAGCGTGACCCCCGTTTCCGCGCTGAGTCCGAGGTCCTGGACATTGATTATGCCGGTCTGGGTAATGCCGGCGCCGCTGAACAGGCCGATCCGGGTGGTATTCGCGTGCCTGTCTGTTGCGGTAGCCCCCCCCGTAGTGATGCCGGCCACGGAAATCGCCCCGGCCACAGGATTGGCCAACCCGCCGCCCCCCAAGGAGCCGTCTTCTCCTATGCCGATGGTCGGTGCATTTACCTGCCACAAGTTGCTCACACTCAAACACCCCGCACCGCAAGCCGCCCCGACGGTGATCGTGATACCCGCCGAATAGGGGGAGATACCCACTTCGCTGGTGCTTGTCACGGTGTTGGACAAAATCAAGTCGTCCGCAAACAACCCCACCCTCCCGGCCCCGGCAGCAATCGGGTTTAGAACTGTCAATAGCCCCGGCGTATCCAGATTGATATCGCCGCCATTCGTGGTAATGCCGGTTGTAGTGATGCCTCCAACTGCCAAGCTGCCGACGACCAAGTCCCCTACGGTACCGGCAACAACATTCTCCGAGTTCACGAACATGAAGCCGTTGCCTGCCCCAGTCAAACTGGCGGCAATCGTGCGGACATCGTTTGCCTGATCGAGGAACACCGGACCTGCCGTGATGAGCGCCAGCCCACCACCACTGGCGCCATTGGCCTTAATGACGCTGCCGGCATTCTGGTTGATGCCCACATTGGATGAGAGCCGGATATTGAAAGTATCCGGCACGGAGATGCCATTGACGCCGGCCACATTGCTGACGGTCAACTGATTAATGGTATTGTAGATAAAGTCTCCCCCGGTCGTAGCGCCCGAGATCACCCCGACCGGATTGGCTTCGGGCAGATTCACCGAGAATCCTTTAGCACTCAGCGCAGAGGTACTAATGGTGGTCGTCGCTTGTTGACTTATAGTTCCCCCGGTAATCAGACTTAAAGAAGGGAATGAAGCCGGTGCAACCGACTCCGCGATGGCAATGTTGCCGGTCATCGCAGCATTGCCCACCCTTAACAACGGGGTAGAGAAATTCAACTCGCTACTCGATAGTCTCAGGGTTCCTGCTGCATCGGCTGCTGCCGAAAACTCTATGTTGGTAGCTGGTGTAAAAGGCGTTATCTCGACAAGACTGCCCGCACTGCCGGATGTGGTGGTAAATGCATTGTGCGCGAGATTGTCGGTCTTGTATGAAACACTGCCAGCAGTAGCTTGTACGTTTTGTCCAATCGTCAGCAGGCTGTCCTGCGCCCCCGTACTGAGAGCAATGTTGCCACTCGCAAGAGTAAGCCCCGTGATGCCTCCAACCGCACCAACGGAAAATCCGTTAGCGTCGGAATACTGGAAACCCGATCCGCTTACGCTGCCCGCGATAACGCCGAGGTCATTCGCACCATTGAGAGTCACTCCGCCACCGGAGGTTACTTTCAGCGAACTGGCGGTAATCGCCCCAGCAGACTGATTAATGCCCCCGGCTCCCGCTGTCAGCGTCACCAGACCCTGAGGAGCAGTGTTGAAAGTCGATACAAGATTGGCGGCAAGGCTGATCGCGTTCCCGGCAACAAGCGTAATATCTCCGCCGGCCGTGCCAATGGAATCCAGTGCCGCATTGATGGAAATGTTGTTGCCCGCATTCAGCGTCAATGCAAACGTACTCGTGCCCCATGTCACGACATCATTGACAGTGATGTCATTCGTCGCCGCCAAGGTAACATTCGCTGTATCAACCAGATTCCCGAGAGCCGTTCCGGTGATGATACTGGTGACCGCGCCATAATTTGCGCTATTGCTCAGGTCAGCTGCTAGCTGAATATCCAGGCCTGTTGTATTACCTGCAATATCAGGATTGGCAGCTTGAACGACAATATTGGTCGGATCGAGCAATAGCGTCCCGAATGTACCAAGCGGCGCGCGGGTGTCCACATTCCCCCTGAAATCGAGCTGCCCTTTTCCGGAAACTTCGACGAATCCGCCATCGCCCCCATTGACGCCGCCTCTGGCCGAGATGCTGCCATAGAAACGTGTCGTGTCATCGGCCCAGACGATCACCTTGCCGCCATCGCCGTTGGTAATGGCATCCGCCTTGATGCTGGCCTGCGGTCCCAAATAGCTGACGCTGGCGTTCTGCACATCCGGGTTCTTGCCCTGATAGTCGCCGCCCACCAGCACGGTGCCGCCGCCACTTTGTCCGGACGCATCCAAGCTGGCGTTGTCCGTCACCGCGACGCGATTGCCCAGCACTTCGATATTGCCGCCGGTGCTGCCGGTGCCGACGATGGTTGCGTCCCTGTCTACATAAGTATCCTGGCTGGCCTTGAGGAACACCCGTCCGCCCTGGCTGACCAGGCTGCTGGCATTCAGCTCGCCACTATTCCTGACCATGGCGCCGACCATGCCGATGCGCCCGCTGTCCGCCAGTATCCGGCCGACGTTGACTGCGTTGTTGCCGCTGCCGGCGATCTGCACCGAAACGCCGGGGGTGGCGGTATCGATCAACTGAACGGCATTGCCTGCCGCGAGGATCGTTTCACCCTTCGGGGTGGTGATGAGTCCCCGATTTTCGACCTGGGGGGCAATGAGATAAACGGTGCCGCCGTCCGGGGTGGTGATGCTGCCGGCATTCAGCACGCCAGCCGCATTCAAGGTAGGCGTGAAGTTGTAGTTGTTCGACAGGAAGTCCGCATCGCTGAGGTTGAGCGTGGACGCAACCAGTCCGGCGACATCGATGCGCGCACCCTGCCCCACCAATATGCCGGACGGGTTAACCAGAAACACCCGGCCATTGGAACTCAGCGTGCCCAGCAATTGCGACGGATCGGCTCCAATGACCCGGTTGAGCACGGCGCTGTTGGCATTCTGCTGCACGAAGCGCGTGGTTTCGCCCTGACCGATGGAGAAGCCCTGCCAGTTGATGATGGCATTGGGGCTGTTGGCGACGGTGAGCGTATTACTGGTCTGGTTGATGTTGGCCGCGCCGCTGATGACTTGCGCGCCGAAAGGGTTAGCTTGCGCCTGAAGCGTGACTCCGAACCACATCGCCACAGCCAGCAGCAGACGGGCGCGCCACACGCGAACGTCACGCTCGCCCGTTGAGTAAACATTATTCTTTGCCATGAAATTAGCCATTTTGTTCTCCTGCTCCTGCCTCTTTGCAGGGCTTTCACTCGCTACCGATCGGTACACAGACAGGCTGGCATCTTCCCTTCGTTTACCACGTCAGCACCGCGCTGACCTGCCCGCGCGACTGACCGCGACTGACCGTGCCCGCCGTATCGACGACCTGTGCTACGTCAGCCTTGAGCATGAGGTTATTGCCATACGACCAACGCACCCCAAGCCCGATGCTACCCAGCGAAATGCTCTCGGGCAGTTCGCCCGCCAAGGGGACTTTCCAGCCGCGGGCATGATCGACAAACCCCAACAGTCTGACACTACCATTTTCGAGGTTCAGTTTAGGCGCAAGTTCCGGGGTGTACAACTCCAGATTGAGGACATAACCCTTGTCGCTGGAAAACTCGCGTTCAAGAAAACCGCGCACGGCAGTCGAGCCGGCCAGGCCGAAGCTTTCTCCGGAGATCAGTGCGCTCGGCGTGTATTGTGCGGTGCCAGCCAGACGGTACTGCCAACTCGCGGGCAGCGCACCGGACAGGTTGCCGGCGAAGCGCAGCAAGCTATAGTCCGCCCGTGCCCCCGCCCCTCCAACCGGACTGGGTCGAGCTGCGGCAACATCGGCCGAACTGCCTTGTGCGCCGCCGGGAATATTGTGGACTAGCGAGAGACTGTAGTCGCCAACGTATGCGGGCGTGGTCCATGTCCCGTCGTAAGAAATGCTGACCGGATGAACGGTGACATCCGCCGCCGCCGCGCCGCAGCCCGCCGCGCCAAACGCGCCCAATGTGCAGTTATTAAGATAGGCGCGGTAATCGATGCCTGCGGTGATCTTGCTGGAGTACTCGCCCTTGCGCGGCAGATAGAAGTTGTAGCGCGCGCTGAGTATCTTGCCCTGTCCGCTGAATGACAAAGGGCCCGCTACCGTGCTGGTGGTACCGGCATTGGTGTCCGAGTAAGCCGCAATCAGATCGATGCTGTCGCCAAGCGAATATAGCGGCAAGCGGTAACTGGCAGAAAGCTGGGTGACCTGACTGATATGGTCGGGAGAGGTGATGTAGTTCAATGTGGCGGCGTGGTCACGGTTGAGCAGGTTGTTGTGCTGGTAGCCTATTCCTGCCCGGTACTGTCCGGTGCTCTGGTTGCCGGTATTGTCAAAAGTTACGAAAAACTTTTGGGGCGATTCGTCCTTCACATTCACCTTGGCATCGACTTTGCCTTCTTCGTCGCTAATCGCCAGGATCACATCGGTCTGGCGGGTAGGATTCTGATTGGCCAGGCGGAGGTTCTCGGAGAGTCTTTGTGCAGAAGGGGGCGTGCCTTCGACCAGAGAGGGCAAGGCATTGCGAATGTTGTCTTCGTCATAATGCTGGTTGCCGTTAATGATGACTTTACCGATCAACGATTCGCTTACGACGAGGGTAATCTCGCCTCTGGAGACTTCCTGCTCCGGCGTGTTGATACTGACCGCGCTATAACCCGCATCCCGGTAGGCGCCCTCCAATGCTTCAAGGGCGCGCTGAATATCCGTAAAACTCTTGGCCTCGCCCAAATAGGGGGCCAGAAGCTGCTGGATCATGCCATCGTCCAGCAATGTATTCCCTACCACGCGAAAACGCTCGATACGAACCAATGGGCTGTTGCCGCTATTGGCATCAACTGCCTGACCTTGATCGGCAACGATGGGGGAATTACCGGTCTGGGCTTGCGCCGCAATTTTATCGAGGTATGCCTGAATGGTGGCGCGCGCTTTCGCCGGCGGATTATGTTGCAGCACTGTCTCGAATTCGGCCTTGGCGCGCGGCAAATCATCCAGTTGGTAATAGGCCCGCGCCATATCCAGCCGCGCACCGTCGAAATCGGGCGTCGCCGCCAATACGCGGCCGAAGGGCTGCACCGCTTTGTCCGGCTTGCCGCTGTCCAACGCGGCGATGCCCAACAGGTAATCGAAACGCACCTCGCCGGAGCGTTCGAGCGCCAAGGGTTCGAGCAACGCATAAGCCTCGGCAGGTTTACCGGCCTTGAGCAATCTGTCGGCATCGCGCAACGGCTGCTCGCGCGCATCGATTTCGGCAGGCTTCCCGGCTTCAGCGAGCTGGAGTTGCGGCTCAGCGCCGCCATTCGATTTCAGGGATTTCTTGACCGCAGGCTTGGATGATTTTTTTACCACAGCACCTCCCGCCCCATCTTGGGCAGATGCACCGCCCACAGCCAGCAATAATCCGACAGATACACATCCGGCGACATGTAACAACCTCATAACTCCCCCTAGTTTTATTTATCTGTGAATAGTACCTCGTAGCCTGCCTATCGAACAATCAGTGAATTCTTATCTCAAGGAAAACAAGGTCGCTATGGCGTCATATCAGCCCCTGCTCGGCAAATGACAGAGTTCGCCCGACAGCCACAATGAAATGATCCAGAACACGAACATCGACCAGAGAAAGCGCCTGTTTGAGCGCATCGGTCAGCAGGCGGTCTGACTGGCTGGGTTCGGCAACGCCGGAGGGGTGATTGTGCGCGAGGATCACCGCGGCGGCGTTGTGCGACAACGCGCGCTTGACCACCTCGCGCGGATAGACGCTGGTCTGCCCCAGCGTGCCGTGGAACAGCTCCTCGAAGGCGATCACGCGATGCTGGGTATCGAGGAACAGCACCAGAAACACCTCCTGCTGCCGCGCACCGAGCAGCAGTTGCAGGTAATCGCGCACCGCACGCGGCGAACCGAGCGCGTCGCCGCGCTGCAACTCTTCCTGCAACGCGCGCCGCGACATCTCCAGCACCGCCTGCAACTGCACGAACTTCGCCTGCCCCATGCCATGGATCGAGCAGAACTCCGCCTCGGCGGCGGCAAACAGCCTAGTCAGGCTGCCGAATTGCTGCAACAGTTCGCGCGCCAGATCGACCGCGCTCTTGCCGACCACGCCGGTGCGCAAAAAGATCGCCAGCAGTTCGGCGTCGGAAAGCGCAGGTGCACCGCGCTGAATGAGCTTCTCGCGGGGACGCTCGCCTGCGGGCCAATCGGTAATCGCCATGCTTCGCCTCCTATCGGTTGAGGGAACGAACGTGAAACCGGAATCCAGCGGGATGTGATTTTCTTGTAAGATGCGCGGCATTATGGGACAAGCCAGACGAAAACGCATCCTGCTCGGCATCACCGGCGGCATCGCGGCCTACAAGGCGGCGGAGCTGGTGCGCCTGCTGGTCAAACAAGGCTTCGAGGTGCAGGTCGCGATGACCGAAGCGGCGACGCAATTCATCACGCCGACCACGATGCAGGCGCTGTCAGGCCAGCCTGTGCTACTGAACCAGTGGCAAGACGAAGCCGGCATGACGCACATCCATTCCAGCCGCGCCGCGGATGCCATCGTGATCGCGCCCGCCACGGCGGACTTCATCGCCAAGCTGGCGCACGGCATGGCCGACGACCTGCTCTCCGCGCTGTGCCTGGCGCGCGACTGCCCGCTACTGGTAGCACCCGCAATGAACAAACAGATGTGGAGCAATCCGGCCACGCAGCGCAACGTGCAACAACTTGCAGCCGACGGTATCGCAGTGCTCGGCCCGGCCTGCGGATCGCAGGCCTGCGGCGAAGAAGGCATGGGCCGGATGCTGGAGCCGGCAGAACTGGCCGACGAAATTGTCGCCAGCTTCCAGCCCAAGCTATTGACCGGAATCAAACTGCTGATGACCGCCGGACCGACCTACGAGGCAATCGACGCGGTGCGCGGCATCACCAACCGCAGCTCCGGCAAGATGGGCTACGCAATCGCGCAGGCCGCGCGCGAAATGGGCGCACAGGTAACACTGGTGTCGGGCCCGGTCGCGCTGACGACTCCAGTCGGCGTGGAGCGTATCTCCGTCAACAGCGCACAGGAAATGTACGACGCAGTGAACCGACGCGCGGGCGATGCGGACATCTTCATCGGCGTCGCGGCAGTCGCGGACTATCGCGTCGCCCATCCTGCCGAACAAAAAATCAAAAAATCCGCCGCGCCGATGACGCTGGAACTGGTCGCCAACCCGGACATCCTCGCCGATATCGCCAGCCTGCCGAATCCGCCGTTCTGCGTGGGCTTCGCCGCCGAGAGCGAGCGGCTCGCCGAATACGCCGAACAGAAACGCCGCGCGAAGAAACTGCCGCTGCTGGTGGGCAACCTCGCGCAACAGGCGATAGGCAGCGACGACAACGAACTGATACTGTTCGACGACAACGGCAACCACCCGCTGCCGCGCGCCGACAAGCTGACGCTGGCACGGCTATTGATGCAGCACATTGCACAACGATACAAAGGAGCGAAGCTATGAAACATCTCTCGGTGGACGTAAAAATTCTCGATCCTCGCCTGCATGAAAACATGCCGGGCTACGCGACCGGCGGTTCGGCCGGAATAGACCTGCGCGCCTGCATCGAAAGCAACACGATCATCCATCCGGGACAATGCGAACTCATCCCCAGCGGCATCGCCGTCCACCTCGCCGATCCCGGCTATGCCGCGATGATCCTGCCGCGCTCAGGCCTCGGACACAAACACGGCATCGTGCTCGGCAACCTGGTCGGCCTGATCGACTCGGATTATCAGGGACAAATCTTCGTGTCGCTGTGGAACCGCAGCCAACTCCCGTTCACACTGATGCCGATGGAGCGCATGGCGCAACTGGTGATCGTTCCAGTGATGCAAGCGAAATTCAACATCGTCGAAGACTTCCCGATCAGCGAACGCGGCAGCGGCGGATTCGGCAGCACCGGTAAACATTGACATCGCGGGGACACGGCGCGCCGTGCCCCTACAGTGGAGCAGGATAGATTGAGCAACCAGAACACCCGAACCGACGCTCATGAAAAAGGCGACCTCCCGGTCGCCTTTTTTATCGCCCCCTGCCCGCACATGACGGAACCGATGCGACAAACCTGACATCGTCATTGACACCGCCCGGCCACCTCCCCTACAGTTCACCCCGCTTGCAAATCCGCCGCAACGCACATCGCACCGCACGCACGGCGCGAGGCCACCGGCAGATTCCCCGGAACAGGAGGTCTGGCGCAAGATGGGTTCCCGCATTAAGACGGGAAGCATCTGCCATTGCACGACCTGTTCAGCCTAGGGGGAATGATGAATCACCACCTCACCGAATACGCACTTCGCGAATGCGATGTCGCCATGAATCTGCACGATGATCTGTTTAGTCAACAATCAATGCGATGCCGTTTGATTCGCAATTGAGTTTGAGCATTTAATCTAACTTTACAAATATGAGGTGAGGAATATGCAAACTGACATGCACTACTATGGAACCTATGCAATGGCCTGCGCAGCCGGTATCTTGCCTGCCGCTTCTCAAGTTATAGCTACTTCAGCTCAATACGTAGATGACTCGGATGTATTTCAAGAGAAGCTAGACGATGGGATGTACATCGAAGCTGCCGCCACAGCTCATCACCCAATCGACAAGAATAACGTTGACCATGTTGATCAATGCAAAATATGGGTGCCATTCCATTTCCTGCCCGGAAACCAAGGCGACACGCTGACTGAAAGACTTATCTGCAGGATGGATAGCCCATTAGCTCGGGAAATGGTAGATCACAATCTTACCTTTGCTGATTCCGGATTTGCCCTTGAACTCATGGGTATTACAGCACACGTATATGCGGATACTTTTTCGCACTATGGTTTTTCAGGCATCAGCTCACCCTTAAACAAAGTTGAAGCAGACAGCATTCAGCTTAATGCAAAAGATCCGAAGACACTTCAGTACATAATTAACAAGTTCAGTGACTTCAAGGATAAATATATCGCAGGCAATATTGCCGACCTCGTTGCGCTAGGGCATGGCTCCGTTGGCACTTATCCTGACAGGCCATACTTGAACTGGAATTTTAAATATGAAGATGGTCGCACCTCTGGAACACGTGAGAATAAACAAACATTTCTTGAGGCCTGTCGCCAACTCCATCGAGTATTCACGGAATTTGTACAGAAAAAGCCAGAGTTTTTGGTAAAGGACATGCGCCGTGAGTTTGACGATATTGAGAAGCGCATTTCAAAAATACTGGCAACCGAAGGAGATATGGGCACTCGAATCAATGCATGGCAGCGTGCAGTAACTGGCGGCCACCTCTTCGACAATCCTGAAAAAAATAAAATTCCAGAATACGACAATGCATCCTTCGATGCAGATCGCAAGTTGCTCCCAACATTCAAACGTGATGCAGTCGAAAGCGCCTCAATATTCCAATTCTTAAATGCTGCGAAGACCCATCGAAACTTTGTATTGGATGTGTTGCTTCCTAAGCATGAGCTTTCTGTAATTCGTCGTATGTAGTCATGCAATGGATACTCACTTATGAAACAAGACATTATTTGAAATATATCTCAATTCTCACGCGAAAAATGTATTCCGAACCCCCGATAATTTACGTAGGAGATAACCACGATGAAAGAACAAGACGTTCAGTCTTTAGAAATTCGAATTGAATTCGAACGTGGGGCAGGTGATCCAACGCGGATTTTTTACTCAATGGCAGGCCTCATTGAATCTATTCAAGCAATTGACAAACATTTAGGTGCTTGCATTGGTGTCGGTGTTCGAACATCACTCGTTCTCGATGATATCGAAGCAGCTTCATTGAAGGCCAAACTTAAATCAACAATCGAAGCCATCCCCGATGAACCATTGAAATCTGGCGATATAAAAAAACTGATTGGACACTATCTCCTGAAAGGAAAACATAAGATTCTCGATTGGTGCAGTGAACGAAACGAAATAACCTCACGGGAAGAAGTAAAACAGTTGGAAAACGAATTGCAACTCCTTGCTGAGGACACAAACATAAAACAAATCCCAGCATATTCCTCTATAAATACTGCCAGCCTGCTCTCAGATATCGCTGAAATAAAGAACGCCCTAAACCACCTCAACTCCCAAGACAAGGCAACTCTACGCTCACCTGAAGGGCTGTCTCGATACAACCAAATGCTAGTCGTATCAGATGACATCGTTAGAGATATCGTTACTAGAGAAACTCTTGCATCAACAAGTCAGAAAATTATTAAAGTTAAAAAACCAGACTACTTAGGTCAATCTCGTTGGGTGTTTAAATATTCAGGACATCTTGTAGAAGCAAAAATTTCTGATGCTGATTGGCTATATAAATTTCAGTCAAAAAACGAACATCTTCAACCAGGAGACTCACTAAAAGTACTACTACGGGAAGAAGTTTCTTATGGATATGACAGTGAAATAGTTCATACCGAATATGAAGTTGTTAGCGTATTGGGGGTGATATATGGCCCCATTCACGAACAGAAAACTATGCTATACAAAACCTCAGGCTCAGACTCGAATTAAGTTTTGAGACGGGAAAACAATTGAGATAATGAAAAAACCAGTCTGACCCTTTTGGCTGCTCCTGTTATTCACACGTAACGAAAACCAAAATCACTTCCCCCAATTTTTAGCGTAATCGAGATATTCAATGGCACTTTCCTGGAACGAAATCCGCAATCGCGCGCACGAGTTTTCCAAGCGCTGGGAGCACGAGACCTCGGAGGATGCCGAGGCCAAGGCGTTCTGGATCGAGTTCCTCAACGTCTTCGGCATTGATCGCAAGCGTGTCGCCAGCTTCGAGGAACCGGTCAAAAAACTCGGCGACAAACAGGGCTACATCGACCTGTTCTGGAAAGGTATGTTGCTGGTCGAACACAAGTCGCGCGGCAAAGACCTCGACAAGGCCTACACGCAGGCGCTCGATTACTTCCCCGGCATCAAGGAACGTGACCTGCCGAAATATGTGCTGGTGTCCGACTTCGCGCGCTTCCGTTTGTACGACTTGGAAGAGGGCACGCAAGAAGAATTCAAACTCGCCGACCTGCACAAGCGCATCAAGCATTTCGCCTTCATCGCCGGATACCGCACGCAAACTATCGCGCCACAAAATCCGGTCAACATCAAGGCTGCCGAGCGTATGGGCAAGCTGCACGACGCGCTCAAGGCGGCAGGCTACGAGGGACACCCGCTCGAAGTGCTCCTGGTACGCCTGCTGTTCTGCCTGTTCGCGGAAGACACCGGCATCTTCCAGCCCGCCGGCGCGTTCCGCGCCTGGACAGAGGAGCGCACCGCGCCGGACGGTTCCAACCTCGGGCCGCAACTCGCGCAACTGTTTCAGGTGCTCAACACGCCCGAAAACAAACGCTCAAAAAACCTCGACGAACTGCTCGCCGCGTTCCCCTATGTCAACGGCAAGCTATTCGAAGAAATGCTGCCCATCGCCGATTTCGACCTCACGATGCGCGAGGCATTGCTCGACTGCTGCGCACTCGACTGGAGCGCTATCTCGCCCGCGATCTTCGGCGCGCTGTTCCAGAGCATTATGGACGGCAAGGCACGGCGCAACCTCGGCGCGCACTACACCTCCGAGGAAAACATCCTCAAGCTGATCGGACCGCTGTTCCTCGATGCGCTATGGGAAGAATTCAAACGCGTCAAAGGCAACAAGAACAAGTTGTTCGAGTTCCACAAAAAGCTGCGCACGCTGACCTTCTTCGACCCCGCCTGTGGCTGCGGTAATTTCCTGGTGATCGCCTACCGCGAACTGCGCAAGCTGGAACTCGATGTGCTGCGCACCGTGCATGAAGGCCCCGGCTCACGCTTCCTCGACATCCATCAGGAAATCAGCGTGGACGTGGACCAGTTCTACGGCATCGAGATCGAAGAGTTTCCGGCACAGATCGCGCAAGTCGCAATGTGGCTGATGGATCACCAGATGAACGTGCGCGTGTCGGAAGAATTCGGCATGTACTTCGCGCGCATCCCGCTCAAGGCCTCACCGCACATCGTCCACGGCAACGCGCTCACGTTGGACTGGAACGACGTACTACCTGCGGAGCGGGCGAGTTATGTGCTGGGCAATCCGCCGTTCGTCGGCGCGAAGTTCATGGACGACGCGCAACGCGAGGACGTTCAGCATGTGTTCGCGGACATCAAGAGCGGAGGGCTGCTCGATTTCGTCGCGGCATGGTATGTCAAAGCGGCGCGGTACATCACTCACCAACCGTGCGTAGGGGCGCAATTCATTGCGCCCCATATGGATGATGCGATGAATCCGGGCGTGATAAATCACGCCCTTACGAAGCTTGCCTTCGTCTCCACCAACTCCATCACCCAGGGGGAACAAGCCGGCGTGCTATGGGGCTGGCTACTCGCGCAGGGCATCCGCATCCATTTTGCCCACCGCACCTTCCAGTGGAGCAACGAGGCGCGCGGCATGGCGGCGGTGCATTGCGTCATCATCGGTTTCGGCGCGCACGACATCGAGAAGAAGACCATCTATGAATACGAGGACATTCGCGGCGAAGCACACGCCGTCGCCGCGCGCAACATCAATCCCTATCTGGTGGATGCGCCGGATGTGAACATCTCTAATCGACGCCATCCCATATCACGAGTGCCGGAAATCGTTTTTGGCAACATGCCAAACGATGGAGGACATCTATTGATGACTGATTCTGAAAAGCGCGAACTACTCCTGAAGGAGCCAGCCGCTAAAAAATTTATTCGCCCTTTCATGAGCGCGAAAGAATTTATCAACAACGAACCGCGATGGTGTTTGTGGCTGGTAAATGTTGCCCCCCATGAACTGCGACAACTACCGGAAATTTCGCGGCGCGTGCAGGCCGTAAAGGATTTGCGCGAAGCCAGTGATCGTCAAACAACGCGCGAATTGGCTGCTTATCCAACATTGTTCGGAGAGATTCGCCAGCCTACATCTAACTACATTCTCGTACCGCGACATTCATCGGAGAGCCGTGCTTACATCCCTTGTGGCTTTTTCGATACAAATCAAATTGTCGCCGATAGCTGTCTCGCCATTCCAAACGCCACGCTCTACCACTTCGGCATTCTGACCTCGATAATGCACATGGCTTGGGTACGTTACACCTGCGGACGAATCAAAAGCGATTATCGCTACTCGGCTGGTATCGTCTACAACAACTACCCGTGGCCTGACGAACCCACCGACAAACAACGCGCATCCATCGAAGCCGCCGCCCAAGCCGTGCTGGATGCCCGAGCGCAATTCCCGCAAAGCTCGCTCGCCGACCTCTACGACCCGCTCACCATGCCGCCCGCGCTTGTCAAGGCCCACCAGACCCTCAATCGCGCCGTGGACGCCTGCTACCGCAAGGCCGCATTCACCAGCGACGCGCAACGCGTAGAGTTTTTGTTCGAGCGCTACCAGCAATTCACCAGCTTATTGCCGCCGGATAAATCTCCCAAGAAAAGAAAAGGCCCATAAAATGACGGTTAACCTGTGTTTTTTACAGTAGCGCAGAGGGGTAAGGGATGAAAGGAGTTGTCACTGCCGATGAAGCTCGCGTAATTGCTGCGACACCCAAGAAATTGCACGGACTGCATGGCCAGTTTGCTTTTCAAATGCGCAACAACCATGCGGGGCACTTTATCGCCTCCGCACGCGTTGAAGATGCCGATGGCGCACTCTTGCCCGGATTGATCGTAGAGGCGGAATACAAGGCCGCTCTTACCCTGAACCGCTGCCTGTTTTTGTTCACCCTATTCACGCAAAGGCACGGCGCGAAGCTGCGGGCCTACCAGCTGGAAATCACCCCGCCGAATAAGCTCACACATAACGAACCCGGCAATATCATTCACGGAGCCCATGAACATTGGGGTGACAAGGCTATTGCGCTGCAAGGATTCGGGTGCGATGATTACTCGCGTGGATTTGCGCATTTCTGCCAACAAATCAACCTGACTGCCGTACAACTGGAACTGCCATGAACTGCCAACTGATTGCCGACAAATTCGCTTTTGAGTGCACTCCGCTCTTGACCACCAAGGGCGAGGAAGCATTCGAACTCGGCACACCATTTGCCTTTGCCGATGGTGCGGCTATCAACGTGTATGCCATTCCGCATGGCGATACGCTGGAATTGACTGATAACGGGGATACCATGCTGCATCTCACCAGCATGGGCATGACTGCCTGGCATAAAAGCAAATTGGCATCTTTGCAGCGTAGTATCGAACCTCATGGCCTTACTTTTACAGAGCAAGGCGAAATCAAGACTTGTGGAAAGGCCGACCATGCAGCTTTGCTGATTGCACAATTCATTAGCGGAATTCTTGCTGTAGCTCAGATGGAGCGTGCTGCCTTGGGTGTGCCGGACAAGGCCGACAATTTGGCTGATGAAGTGGAGATGTTGTTGAGGAATTGGAAGCCCCAACTCGCACTTGTGCGCACCCCTCATGTAAAGGGCATTTCGGGTCACGAATACGGTTTTGATTTTATGCTTGGCGATGAATTAGTTGATGTCCTTACACCACACCATAACGCCACTGGGGGCGTTATGCGTAAACTGGGAGACGTGCTAAGCGGCTCAGGTCAGCATAAGGCCTTGGTAATTGTAGATGACCGAGTAGACCCTGGACGTGCTGAAACAGAATTGCAGATCATTGCAATGCTGGCTCGCGCCATGCCACTTTCAAAATTAATGGCAAAGCACCCGACAACACCGCAACTGCACTAGGCATAACCTATAAAGAGTTAAAAGCAGCTAAAGGGGGCAGCTTCGCAATCCTTCAAAGCAACCGAACAAAAAGGCGACCGTCGGTCGCCTTTTTATTCCCTGCCTAAGCTACTCTCAACCCACCCACTGCCTTGCGTTCTGAAACATCCTCAGCCAAGCCCCGCTCTCTTGCCACTCGCCCGGATACCACGAGTTCTGTACCGCACGGAACACGCGTTCCGGGTGGGGCATCATGATGCCCAATGAAGCGTCTCCAATCAGCCTTGCAACAATCCCAGCGCCGACCGTTTACTCAAAGGCATAAGGATTCATGAACTGCCGCCCCCACATGCCCTGCCGTTCCAGTTGCGTCAATCCAGCCTGGTCGCAAACCTCATCCCAGTTCGTTCTGATTTGCTTGATCTGATGGTCGATGATTTCCTGCGCCTGCTTCGGGTTCAGCATGAAGCTGTGTGCGGCGGATTGGCAGACTTTCAATTGCGAGAGGTTGTTGTCGCCGCAGATCTTCATGGCTTGCGAGGCTTCGTTCCCGGCGCGGCTTTGCGGGCAGAGGTCGTAGGCGGGCGTGAGCGCGAGATGCTTGCCATCCCAGAAGGCGGCGTGGTTCCTTGCGTGGTCGTCCGTGTTGCCGCAGAGGATGTTGAATACGATGCGACCGAACAGTTCGCGCAGCGTTTCATCCGGGCGCAGAAAGCGGTGGCGGATGATCTCTGCGAGGTCTTCATAGCTGGCGTAGCGCGCGAACATTTCGTCTAGCTCCAGCAGGGTGAGCGCAGATACCATCATCTTGCGTTGCCAGCCTGCTTCGCCAGCGACGCGGTCGAAACGTTCGACCATGAGTACATCCTTGTTCAGCGCGGTCTTCAGTTCGACCGGGGCGACGTTCAGCCCGACCAGATGCGCCAGCCGCATGGCGACGAATTCTGCTTTGACGATGTTGTACAGGTCGGTGCTCAAAGAGAATTTCGCGACATACTGTCTGTCTGCCGTTTCGACATTCGCTTTGGGGCGCGCACCGCCGATGGAGGTGCCGTGCTGTATCGCGGCAGCCAGTTCCGGGCTGATCGGTTGGCCGTTGACGATGCGCTCCGTCGATTCCTGCAATTGCGCCAGGGTGACAGGCTCGCTCATGCGAGGCTGATAGCTTGTTGGCGAAAGCTGAAAATCCAGCGCACCAATGCGATTCGATCCGGATTCGAGCAAGCAACTCAGTTCGTCCAGGTCTTCATTGCGCTTGCCGCCCGCCCGCTTGAACATGAGTACGCGCCTGCCCCATGCATCCGGTGCGGCATCGCGCAGGCAACTGGGCATGCTCATGCCTTGCGGCAAAGGCAGTATGCCGCTTTGCAATGGCAATTCCGGACTATAGAGCGGGACGCTGTTTGCGCGTTCGAGATAGCTCCGACCGTAATTGAACACCAGCGTGTTGCCGTCCTTCGCCAAGCGCCCCGCCACCACAGGCTGCACTTCGCCGGGCAACCATACCCAGACATAGGCTTCCTGATAGCGCTGCTCAGAAGTCATCATTCACCATGCGTGTCGATTTGCGTGCGGCTTTGGGAAGCAAGGACAGCTTTTCCCGGTAGTGGGCAAGTTTCACGGCCAGCGCTTTAGGATCATCGGCCATGAGCGGTACGCCGACGATGGCGGCCACCTCGAATGCGGCACCGATAGAACAACCGGCATCGCCCTCTTCGATCCGCTTCAGCAAAGCTTGAGAAATGTTGGCGCGCATCGCCAGCTCTGCGATGGTCATCTTGCGCTCGATGCGGGCGACCCGAATCATCATACCCATCAGCGCAAGTGCATCACTCGTGTATCGCGATATCGCTCTGGAGACCGGCTTTGCCATATTAAAACCTCATAAACGAGCCGCGAAGATACATTGCGGCTTATTTATAGTCAATAACAAAAAAGCAAGCACACTCCGGTGCCGCCCCTGCTCCCACAAAAAAAGAGGCACCTCGAAAAGTGCCTCTCCTGGGTTCACGAGCCAGCTACTCAACCCACCCACTGCCTTGCATTCTGGAACATCCTCAACCAAGCCCCGTTCTCCTGCCACTCGCCCGGATACCACGAGTTCTGCACCGCGCGGAACACGCGTTCCGGGTGGGGCATCATGATGCTGAAACGGCCGTCCGGGGTGGTCAGGCCGGTCGCGCCCTGCGGCGAGCCGTTGGGGTTCAGCGGATAGATCTCTGTGGGCCGGCCAGTGTTGTCCACGTAGCGCAGCGTCACCAGTTCCTGCGCGGCCTTGAGCTTCTTCGGGCTGCCGAAGTCGGCGTAGCCTTCGCCGTGCGCGACGACGATGGGCATGCGGCTGCCTTCCATGCCGTGGAAGAAGATCGACGGCGTTTTCTGCACCTCGACCATCACGAAACGCGCTTCGAACTGCTCGGACTGGTTGCGTGAGAAGTGCGCCCAGTTGTCTGCACCGGGGATGATTTCGTGCAGGTTGCTCATCATCTGGCAGCCGTTGCACACGCCCAGCGCGAAGGTGTCGCTGCGCTGAAAGAATGCCGCGAACTCGTCGCGCGCGCGCGGGTTCAGCAGGATGGACTTGGCCCAGCCCTCGCCCGCGCCCAGCACGTCGCCGTAGGAGAAGCCGCCGCAGGCCGCGAAGCCCTTGAAGTCTTCCAACTTGACGCGGCCGCTGATGACGTCGCTCATGTGCACGTCCACCGCGGCGAAGCCGGCGCGGTCGAATGCGGCGGCCATTTCCACATGACCGTTGACGCCCTGCTCGCGCAGGATGGCGATCTTGGGACGGTTGCGCAGCAGCGCGGGCGAGACGTTCTCGTTGAGATCGAAGGTCAGCTTCGCGTGCAGGCCGGGGTCTTTCACGTCGAGCAGGCGGTCGAATTCGGATTGCGCACAGGCCGGGTTGTCGCGCAGCTTCTGCATGTGGTACGTGGTCTCGGACCACAGGCGTTGCAGGTGCGCGGCGTTCTCGCTGTAGCGCTTTTCGCTGCCGCGCGAGATTTCAATCATGCCGGTCTGGTTCAGCGTGGCGATCTTCTGCACGCTCTTCAGGCCGAGCTCGCGCGCCAGTTGCTGGATGTGGGCCAGGTCGCGGTTGCGCACTTGAATCACCGCGCCGAGCTCTTCGTTGAACAGTGCGCGCAGCGTGTCGCCGTGCAGCTCTTCCAGTTGGATGTCGAGGCCGACGTGCGCGGCAAACGCCATTTCGCACAACGCGACGAACGCGCCGCCGTCGGAACGGTCGTGGTAGGCCAGCAGCTTGTCTTCCGCGTTCAGGCTCTGGATCAGTTCGAAGAACGTCTTGAGCAAGGCCGCATCGTCCACGTCGGGTGCTACATCGCCGACCTGCTTGTACACCTGCGCCAGCGCGGAGCCGCCCATGCGGTTCTTGCCCTGACCGAGGTCGATCAGCAGCAGCGTGGTGTCGAGGTCGGCGACCAGCTGCGGCGTGAGCGTATGGCGCGCGTCCGGGCTGGGCGCGAACGCGGAGACGATCAGCGACAGGGGTGCAGTGACGGCCTTGTTCCTCTTGCCATCCTTCCAGGTGGTCTTCATCGACATCGAGTCCTTGCCGACCGGGATGCCGATGCCGAGTTGCGGGCACAGCTCCATGCCGACCGCGCGCACGGTGTCGAACAGCGCGGCGTCCTCGCCGTGGTGTCCGGCTGCGGCCATCCAGTTCGCCGAGAGTTTGATGTCGCCGATTTTTTCGATGCGCGCGGCGGCGATGTTGGTAAGCGCTTCGCCCACCGCCATGCGGCCCGATGCCGGGGCGTTAATCAGCGCGAGCGGCGTGCGCTCGCCGATGGCAAAAGCCTCGCCGCGGTTGGTGTTGTAGCCCATCAACGTGACGGCCACGTCGGCCACCGGCACTTGCCACGGGCCGACCATCTGGTCGCGCGCGGTCATGCCGCCCACGGTGCGGTCGCCGATGGTAATCAGGAAGTTCTTGTTCGCCACCGCAGGCAGACGCAGCACGCGCTCGACCGCTTCCGCAATCGGCACGCCGCTGCAATCGAACGACGACAGGCGCGGCGTTTCGCGCTTGACGTTGCGCGTCATCTTGGGCGGCTTGCCGAGCAGCACAGACAGCGGCATATCCACCGGGTCGTTTTTGAATTCCTTGTCGTGCACGACGATCTGGTCTTCGTCTATCGCGGTGCCCACCACGGAGAACGGGCAGCGCTCGCGCTCGCACATCGCGCGGAACTCGTCCAAGCGCTCCGGCGCGATGGCCAGCACGTAACGCTCTTGCGACTCGTTGCACCAGATTTGCTTCGGCGACATGCCGGTCTCGTCCAGCGGGATCTTGCGCAGCTCGAAATGCGCGCCCTTGCCGCCGCCGTGCACCAGCTCCGGCAGCGCGTTGGACATACCGCCCGCGCCGACGTCGTGGATGGACAGGATGGGGTTGTTGTCGCCCAGCTGCCAGCAGCGGTCGATGACTTCCTGCGCGCGGCGCTGCATCTCGGGGTTTCCGCGCTGCACCGAATCGAAGTCCAGATTCTCGGCGTTGGCACCCGTGTCCATCGAGGACGCCGCGCCGCCCCCCAGACCGATCAGCATGCCAGGGCCGCCGAGGTGGATCACCAGCGCGCCGGTCGGCAGGTCGTGCTTGAAGGTGTGCTCCGCCTTGATGTTGCCGACACCGCCCGCCAGCATGATGGGCTTGTGGTAGCCGCGCATCTCGCCACTGACGTTCTCCTCGAACGTGCGGAAATAGCCGGTCAGGTTAGGACGGCCGAATTCGTTGTTGAACGCCGCGCTGCCGATCGGGCCGTCCAGCATGATCTGCAGGGCGGTGACGATGCGGGAAGGCTTGCCGTACTCGGCTTCCCACGGCTGCGGAAAACCGGGGATATTCAGGTTCGACACCGAGAAACCGCTCAGGCCGGCCTTGGGCTTGGAACCGCTGCCGGTCGCACCCTCGTCGCGGATCTCGCCGCCGCTGCCGGTGGCCGCGCCCGCGAACGGCGCGATGGCGGTCGGGTGGTTGTGCGTCTCGACCTTCATCAAGATGTGCGTCATCTCGTCGCTGAACGCATAGCTGCCGTCGGCGCGCGGGTAGAAGCGCTCGATGCGCGCGCCCTCGATCACCGAGGAGTTGTCGGAATACGCGACCACCGTGCCCTGCGGGCTGACCTTGTGGGTGTTGCGTATCATGCCGAACAGCGACATGTCCTGCGCCTCGCCGTCGATCACCCAGTCGGCGTTGAATATCTTGTGGCGGCAGTGCTCGGAGTTCGCCTGCGCGAACATCATCAGCTCGACATCGGTCGGGTTGCGCTTCAGCTTCTTGAAGTTCTCGACCAGATATTCGATCTCGTCGGCAGACAGCGCCAGCCCCATATCGCGGTTGGCCTGCGCCAGCGCCTTCGCGCCGCCCTTGAGCACGTCCACGGTCTCCAGCGGCTGCGGCTTGCCGTGCTGGAATATCTTCTTGGCCGCAGTATCGATATTGTCGAGCACGGTCTCGGTCATGCGGTCGTGCAGCAGCGGCAGCACCGAAGCCAGCTCATCCTTGCTCAAGCGCTTGCCGTTCTTGCTCGTCAGGTAAAACACCACGCCGCGCTCGATGCGCTGCACGCCGTGCAGGCCGCAATGCTGCGCGATGTCGGTCGCCTTGGTGGACCAGGGCGAGATCGTGCCGAGACGCGGCACCACCAGCAGGCGCTGGCAGTTCGCCGCATTCGCGGGCTCACCCGCAGACTTGTCGAGGCCGAGCACGCGGCCCAGCAATTTGGCTTGCGGCTTGTTCAGCGTCTCGCTCTTGAGCGCGCTGAAATAGCAGTGACGGGTGTCCGCGACGACCACGCCGGGAGCGGTTTCGCTCAGCGCGGCGCGCAGTTTTTCGAGACGGAAGGCAGACAGGGCGGAGGAGCCGAAGGAGACTAGAAACATGGCGTAGACCGTGAAATTAAATTCGGGGCGCGATTATACTATGCGCGCCCTGTTCGGCAGCCTGCCAGTAATGACGTAGAATTTCCTGAACAGACGCCAAAGACATCGAAGCATTCAAGACTGTAGGGCGGAAAAGTGTAGCGCCTTCCGCCTTTTAACTTGATTCTTGGCGGATAACGCCTGCGGCTCATCCGCCCTACGAAGATGCGGTAGCGTGATGCAGCGCCCAACAACAACATTCACCACCATGACAAAAATGAAGACACGACGCATTCCCACCCTGACCGCAAGACAAGTCATCCCCCCTTTCCCCAAACGCCAGCGCGACAGCCATAAGGGAAACTTCGGCACCGTCGCCGTGATAGGCGGCGCTTCCGGCATGGTCGGCGCACCGCTGATGGCGGGCCGTGCAGCACTCAAGCTGGGCGCGGGCTGCGTGCATGTCGGGCTGCTGGCGGAAAACGCGCCGGTCGTCGATTTGATGCAGCCGGAGCTGATGCTGCATAGCGCCGCCGAAGCGCTGAAGCTGCCCGGCGTGACTGTGCTGGCCATCGGCTGCGGACTGGGCCGCAGCCTGGCCGCGCAGAAGCTGCTGCACGACGCCGTGAACAGCCCGGCCGCGCTGGTATTGGATGCCGACGCGCTGAACCTGCTCGCGCAACGCCCCGACCTGGGTACGGTCGTGCGCGCCCGCAAGACCGCGACCGTGCTGACGCCGCATCCCGGCGAGGCCGCGCGCCTGCTGGGCATCAAGACAGAAGAGGTGCAGGCGAACCGCGTCGCGGCGGTGCAGCAACTGGCGCAGAAATTCGGCGGCAGCGTGGTGCTGAAAGGCGCGGACAGCCTGTGCGCAACCAGCGACGGCAAGCTCTACGTCAACCAGACCGGCAACCCCGGCATGAGCGCCGCCGGCATGGGCGACGTGCTGACCGGCATGATCGCGGCCTTCCTCGCGCAAGGCATGAGTGCGGACAACGCGCTGCTGCTGGCCGTGCACCTGCACGGCACGGCGGGCGACGAACTGGCGAAGCAGCAGGCGACGATAGGCATGAGTGCGACGGAGGTGACCGAGTGGGCGAGGTGGCTGTTAAATCAATGGGTAGAAAAATAGAAAACCATCGCGTGCAGGGCACGTTCCTACGAGGGGTCGCGGCATGAAAGCGATACATGCACAAGCATCGAGCCCCGCCGTAGGAGCGTGCCCTGCACGCGACAGCCACCCTGGACATCGATCCTTGCGCAAGGGCCGCGCCTCCGTCCCAAACGGCGTTTACCTTGTTACCACCATCACACTCGAACGCAATAGATTGTTCACCGATTTCGCCGTGGGCTGTGCGGCCGCCAGATGCTTCGAGGATGCCGACCTTCTGGGAGATGCCAGAATGCTGGCCTGGGTGCTGATGCCCGATCACGCGCACTGGCTATTGCAATTGGGCGAACGCGATCCGCTGAAACGCGTCGTCAATCGTTTGAAGTCAGCCAGTGCAAGGCATGTGAACCGCGTCCGTGGCACATACGGTGCAATCTGGGCGAAGGCGTTTCACGATCACGGTTTGCGCGGAGAAGAAGACCTGCGGGACACGGCTCGCTATGTGGTCGCCAATCCCTTACGTGCCGGGATGGTTAACCGCGTTGGAGATTATCCGTTCTGGAATGCGGTCTGGTTGTAATGACAATTCCTGCACGCGATTCGGCAAATCCGTACCTTTCGGCTTCACTTCATCGGAACACGCTCAGCGCACAACAAATGCTTATCGCGCGCCCCCTGTCTCTCCAGCGCCCACTCCACATGCTCGCACACCAGCTGGGAAGGATGATCTGCCCGCGTCCGTAGCGCGGCGATGGTCTCTTCGCTCTTGGCCGCATTGCCCAGCGCGACGGCGATGTTGCGCAGCCATTGCTCGTGGCCGATGCGGTAGATGGGGCTGCCGGCCAGCCTGTCCTTGAACCTCCCCTCGTCCCACGCGAACAGTTCGGTCAGCGACACGTCGTCCAGCTTGTGCCGCACGGCGAAGTCCAGCTCGACGGTGGCTTGCGCGAAACGATTCCACGGACAAACGAGTTGGCAGTCGTCGCAGCCGTAGATGCGGTTGCCGATCAGCGGGCGCAGCTCGACCGGGATGCTGCCTTTGAGTTCGATGGTGAGGTAGGAGATGCAGCGCCGCGCATCGACCTTGTACGGGGCAACGATGGCCTGCGTCGGGCAGATATCCAGGCAGCGCGTGCAACGTCCGCAATGGTCGGCTTGCGGCGCGTCCACCGGCAGCGGCAGGTTGACGTAGATTTCGCCGAGGAAGAAGCGCGAACCCTGTTCGCGCGTCAGCAGCAGCGTGTGCTTGCCGCGCCAGCCTATGCCGGCCTTGCTCGCCAGTTCGACCTCCATCACCGGCGCGCTGTCGGTGAACACGCGGCCTTCGAACTCCGGTGCGGCGGCGCGTATCTTCTCCGCCAGCTTCGCCAGCCGGTTGCGCAAAACCTTGTGATAGTCGCGTCCCAGCGCATAGCGCGAGATGAAGGCGCGGCTGCCGTCTTCCAGCACCTGCCACGAGTCGCGTGCATCCGGCGGCACATTGTCCATACGCAGCGAGATCACGCGCAGCGTGCCGGGCAGCAGTTCCGCCGGGCGGCTGCGTTTGGTGCCGTGACTTGCCATATAATCCATCCCGCCGTGCATGCCCTGCGCCAGCCATTCCTGCAAGCCCTGCTCAGCCGACGACAGATCGGTGTCGGTGATGCCGACGGACTGGAAGCCCAGCTCCAGCGCCCAGATGCGGATGTTGGCCGCCAGCGCGGCGTAATCGACAGATAAAGGATTTTCGTTTTGTTGCATGCCCCCGATGATAGCCGAATCCAGTTAGAACTCGCCGACGAAGCCGCGACACTCGCGCTCGCGCAGCGTCTGGCCGCGCGGCTGACGCCCGGTCTGGTGATCTATCTGCACGGCGATCTGGGCGCGGGCAAGACCACGCTGGTGCGCGGCGTGCTGAACGCGCTGGGACATACCGGGCGCGTGAAGAGCCCGACCTACACGCTGCTCGAACCCTATAGCGCCGGAGGACTGGAGCTGCGCCACTTCGACCTGTATCGGCTGAACGACGAAGAGGAATGGGAGTCCGCCGGATTCCGCGACGAGTTCGACGGGCACAATGTTTTCTTCATCGAATGGCCGGAAAAAGCTCAAGGTTTGATCCCCGCTGCCGATATGGAGATCGATCTCGACATCGCCGGCGAGGGGCGCATCGCCACCCTCCTGGCGAGCACAAAAACAGGACGCGAATGTCTAGAGCGCTTGTAATCCTCATTGCACTCCTGACCTGCCTGCCGCAGGCCTGGGCCGCCACGCCCATCGCATCCGCACGCATCTGGCCTGCGGAGGATTACACGCGGCTGACGCTGGAATCGAAGCAGCCTGTCCGCCACAAGATGTTCTCGGTGAAGAACCCGGACCGTCTGGTGATCGATCTCGAAGGCGTCGAACTCGGTGCAGAACTCAACGGCCTGACCAAACTCGTCGGCAGCGACGACCCTTATGTGAAGAGCGTGCGCGTCGGTCGCTTCAAGCCCGGCATGGTGCGGCTGGTGCTCGACCTCAAGACCGAAGTCAAACCGCAGCTGTTCGACCTGAAGCCAGTCAAGGATTACGGTCACCGCCTAGTGCTGGATGTGTATCCCGCCCATCCCGCCGACCCGCTGATGGCATTGCTGGATCAGCCCGCCGCAGCGGCGAGCGCGCCGGTCGCCGCCGAGCCGGAAAAGACGGTCGCCCCCGAAAAGATCGTTGCTGAAGAAAAGCTGAAACTCGAACCTGCCTCCACGATCGCGAAGAACGACAAGCCAGCCCCGGCCATTCCCGAGATGCGCGCGCGCACACTGGTGATCGCGCTCGACGCGGGGCACGGCGGCGAAGACCCCGGCGCGATCGGCCGCAACGGTTCGAAGGAAAAGCACGTCACGCTGGCCGTCGCGCGCAGGCTCAAGGCGATGATGGCCGAGATGCCCAACATGCGCGGCGTGCTGATCCGCGACGGCGACTACTTCATCCCCTTGGGCGGCCGCATTGCGAAGGCGCGCAAGGCCAATGCCGACCTGTTCATTTCCATCCATGCCGACGCCTTCATCAAGCCGAGCGCGCGCGGCTCCTCGGTGTTTGCGCTGTCCGAACACGGTGCGACCAGCACCGCGGCGCGCTGGCTGGCGAAAAAGGAAAACGAGGCCGACCTGATCGGCGGCGTGAACATCGCGGTGAAAGATCCGTATCTGGCACGCACGCTGCTCGACCTGTCTCAGACCGCGACGATCAACGACAGCATGAAGCTGGCCAAACATGTGCTGGGCGAACTGGGCGACATCAACGACCTGCATCGCGGCCACGTCGAACAGGCCGGTTTCGCCGTGCTGAAGTCGCCGGACATCCCGTCCATCCTGATCGAGACCGCCTTCATCAGCAACCCGGACGAGGAACGCCGCCTCAACGACGAGGACTACCAGAACAAACTTGCCGGCGCGATCCTGAACGGCATCAACCGCTATTTCGCGCAGAACCCGGCGCTGTCGCGGCAGAAATACGCGCAACAGGAGTTTTAGTCATCCTGCCGGATGAGCTTGTACAACAAATCACGTTCCATATAATCAGCTGCGTTCATTCCCTGCCAGAGGTCGCCATGAACACCGCCGAATATCTACTGATCGAAAAAATCCTGCAACTGCCGCTGGCACGCCAAGCGGAATTCACCGACTTCGTGGACTTCCTGCACAGCCGCAAGAACAACCGCGCGCAGGTACAGGACGCCGCCCAAACTTCCGTAGCCAGCTTCGCCGCCGTCAGGGACAACGACGCCGACGCGGCTTACGACAAGCTGTAATTGCCCGCCATTCCCGCAATGGCCTCCGAATCCACGTAGGGCGGATGAGCCGCAGGCGTTATCCGCCGAATGAGGTTTCCGATTGGTCTCCATGTGGCGGAAGGCGCTACGCTTTTCCGCCCTACAAAATCAAGCCGGAAACACCCCGGTGGAAAGATAGCGGTCCCCACGGTCGCAGACGATGGAAACGATGACCGCATGCTCTACCCGCTGCGACAGCCGCAGCGCGACCGACATCGCGCCGCCGGACGAAATGCCGCAGAAGATGCCTTCCTCGCGAGCCAGCCGCCGCGTCATTTCCTCGGCATCCGGCTGGCCGACATACTCCAGCGCATCGACGTTCTTCGGGCTATAAATTTTCGGCAGGTAAGCTTCGGGCCATTTGCGGATGCCGGGGATTTGCGCGCCCTCTTCCGGCTGCACGCCGACGATGCGGATGTCCGGATTCTGTTCCTTGAAGTAGCGCGCGCAGCCCATCAGCGTGCCGGTGGTGCCCATGCTGCTGACAAAATGGGTGATTTTGCCCTGCGTGTCGCGCCAGATCTCGGGGGCCGTGCCTTCGTAGTGCGCGAGCGGGTTGTCCGGATTGCCGAACTGGTCGAGGATGATGCCGCGTCCCGCAGCGCGCAACTGCTCCGCGGTGTCGCGCGCCAGTTCCATGCTGCCTTCCTTGCTCGTCAGCACCAGTTCCGCGCCGAACGCGCGCATGGTCTGGCGGCGCTCGATGCTCTGGTTCTCCGGCATCACCAATATCATCTTGTAGCCGCGCATCGCCGCCGCCATCGCCAGCGCGATACCGGTGTTGCCAGAGGTCGCCTCGATCAGCGTGTCGCCAGGTTTGATGTCGCCGCGCGCCTCGGCACGGGCGATCATCGACAGCGCAGGCCTGTCCTTCACCGAACCAGCAGGATTGTTGCCTTCGAGCTTGGCGAGGATGACGTTTGAGGTGTCGCCGGGTATGCGCTTCAGCCGTACCAGCGGCGTGTTGCCGACAAAGTCTTCGATAGTTGAGTACATCGTATGGCCTAGAAAATCGGGAATGGCGGCATGATAACCGCTGCGGCGCATCGTCATAGGGGCGCGATTCATCGCGCCCGGTTTCGATCATGGAAAAATCAAGGGCACGGCGCGCCGTGCCCCTACACCATGCGTTTTTGAACCCCCGTAATTAGAGCGGCAATCCTGCCGCGTCGAACATGCCTTCGAACAGCACCGAGCTCAGGTAGCGTTCGCTAGAATCCGGCAGGATAACGACGATGGTCTTGCCCGCATTCTCCGGACGCTGTGCGACGCGCAGCGCGGCAGCGACCGCGGCGCCCGACGAGATACCGGCGAGGATGCCTTCTTCCTGCGCCAGACGGCGCGCATACAGCACCGCGTCTTCGTTGCTGACGGTCTCGATATCGTCGATCAGCGACAGGTCGAGAATGTCCGGCACGAAGCCCGCGCCTATGCCCTGTATCTTGTGCGGTGCGGGCTTCAGTTCCTGCCCGGCGCGCTTCTGCGTCAGGACCGGGCTGGACAGCGGCTCGACCGCAACGGAGCGGATCGCCCGACCCTTGGTCTGTTTCAGGTAACGCGTGACGCCGGTGATCGTGCCGCCGGTGCCGACGCCCGCGACGAATACATCGACGTTGCCGTCGGTGTCGTTCCAAATCTCGGGGCCGGTGGTGGCCTCGTGGATCGCCGGATTGGCCGGATTCTTGAACTGCTGTAGCAACACGTAGCGCGACGGATCGGACTCGGCGATTTCGGTCGCCTTGGCGATCGCGCCGCTCATACCCTTCGCGCCTTCGGTCAGCACCAACGTCGCACCCAGCGCGACCAGCAGCTTGCGTCGCTCTATGCTCATCGTCTCCGGCATCGTCAGCGTGATCGGAATGCCGCGCGCGGCGGCGACGAAGGCCAGCGCGATGCCGGTGTTGCCGGAAGTCGGCTCGACCAGTTCCTTGCCGGGCCCCAGCAGGCCGCGCTTCTCGGCGTCCCAGATCATCGCCGCGCCGATGCGGCACTTCACCGAGTAGGCCGGATTACGGCCTTCGATCTTCGCCAACACGGTGGCGTTGACGCCGTCGGTCACACGGTTCAGGCGCACCAGCGGCGTGTGTCCTATCGTCAATGAGTTATCTGCATACCAGTTAGCCATGTTTCGTTCCTCTCCTGATTGAAGGTTAGTACGGCGCAACTATAGGGGATGCGGCTTATTCCGCAAAATGACGATTTGTTATTTCTTTATGCCTTTTACTTTGACCTAACCGGCGATTTTGATCATGTGCTGCACGTAGCGCGAAACGCCCTGCTCGACCGTCAGAAACGCTTCGGCATAACCAGTCTCGCGTAGCGCGGCGATGTCGGCCTGGGTGTAGCTCTGGTACTTGCCGCGTAGTGCATCCGGGAACGGGATGTATTCGATCAGCCCTTGTTGCAGCAACTCGGCATGGCTCAACGCGGGCTTGCCTTCGGCCTCTCGTAGCGTGTTGACGGTCGCGACCGCGACATCGTTGAAGCTCTGCGCCTGCCCGGTACCGAGGTTGAAGATGCCGGATTTGTGCGGATGGTCGAGGAAGAACATGTTGACCTTGACCACGTCCTCGATGGACACGAAATCGCGCAACTGGCCACCGTTGGCGTAACCGTCGCAGCCCTCGAACAGCTTGACCTTGCCCTCGGCGCGATACTGGTTAAAGAAGTGGAACGCGACCGAAGCCATGCGGCCCTTGTGCTGCTCGCGCTGGCCGTACACGTTGAAGTAGCGCAGGCCGACGATCTGCGCATTGCGCTTGTGCCAGCGGCGACGCACGATCTGGTCGAACAGGAATTTGGAATAGGCGTACACGTTCAGCGGCGATTCGTTCTCGCGACGCTCCTTGAACTCGGAACCGCCGCCGTACACCGAGGCCGATGACGCATACAGGAACGGGATCTCCTCGTTCTGGCAATAGTTCAGCAACTCCAGCGAATACCGGTAGTTGTTCTCCATCATGTAGCGACCGTCGGTCTCCATCGTGTCGGAGCACGCGCCCTGATGAAATACGCCGGAGACCAGCCCGTCGAAGAAGCCGTCCTGCAACTTCTTCAGGAAATCTTCCTTGTCGAGAAAGTCCGCGATCTCGCAATCCACCAGGTTTCTGAACTTATCGGCCTTCTTAAGATTGTCCACCGCAATGATGTTGTGCTCGCCGCGCTCGTTGAGCGCCTTGACCAGGTTGGAGCCGATAAAACCGGCGGCTCCTGTAACGATGTAATACATCTTTATTCCTTTCGATTTGCCCGTTAGGAAGGCGTAACGGGGAGTAGTAAGTGGAACGGTGCTGCGCACCACAGTGGGGAGTTGGAAAACCATCCCCTACTCCCCACTTACCACTCCCCACTATCCGCCTATCCCATATCCTGAACGATTTCCTCACGGCTGACCACCGCCGTCCCCAGCTTGCCGACAACGATGCCGGCCGCGCGGTTGGCGATGCGCATTGCCTCCGGCAGTTCCGCGCCGCTCGCCAGCATCACCGCCAGCGTCGCGATCACGGTGTCGCCTGCGCCGCTGACATCGAACACTTCGCGCGTCTGCGTCGGCTCGTGCAACGCGCTGCCCTCACGGTACAGGCTCATGCCGTCTTCGCTGCGCGTGACCAGCAGCGCCTCCAGATCCAATTCGCGGCGCAGTTTGTCGGCGCGTGCGCCGAAGTCTTCCTCGCTCTTCCAGCTGCCCGCGACCTCGCGGAACTCGCTGCGGTTTGGCGTCAGCAGCGACGCGCCGCGGTAGCGCGCGTAGTCGTCGCCCTTGGGATCGACCAGCACCGGCTTGCCGGCGGCACGCGCTAGCTTGATCATCTCTGCGATATGCGCCAGCCCGCCCTTGCCGTAATCGGACAGCACGACGACATCGGCTTCCGGCAGTTTGGTGCGGAAGTCCGCGAGCTTGGCGTTCAGCACTTCGTGGCTGGGCGTCGTCTCGAAGTCAATGCGCAGCAACTGCTGCTGGCGCGCGACGGCACGCAGCTTGATCGTGGTCGAGATCGTGTTGTCGCGTTGCAGCAGGGCTTCCACCCGACCCTGCTCGGTCAGCAGGCGCTGCAGGCAATCGCCGGCCTCGTCCGCGCCGACCACCGACAACAGGGTGCAGCGCGCGCCTAGCGCGGCGATGTTACGCGCGACGTTGGCTGCACCGCCCGGGCGCTCCTCGACGCGAGTCACCTTCAGCACCGGCACCGGCGCTTCCGGCGAGATGCGGCTGACATCGCCGAACCAGTAGCGGTCCAGCATCACATCGCCGACCACCAGTATTTTTGCGTTTTCGAATTTGGGTAATGCCGTCATCATGCCGCTCCGATCTCGCGGTTGATCGCCGCCAACGCCGCCAAGGGGTCGTCGGCCTTGGTAATCGGCCGGCCGATCACCAGATAGCTGGAACCCGCCTTGAGTGCTTCCTGCGGCGTCATCACGCGCGACTGATCATCGAGAGCAGCCTGCGCGGGACGGATGCCCGGCGTGACCAGACAGAACTCCTTGCCGCAGCGTTCGCGCAGCAGCGCGGCTTCCTGCGCCGAGCACACGACGCCGTCCAGTCCGCTGTCGCGCGCCAGCGTCGCCAAACGCAGCACCATCTCCGCCGGTGTCGCCGCGATGCCGATGTCGGCGAGGTCTTCCTGCGCCATGCTGGTGAGCATGGTCACGGCGATCAGCTTCGGCTGGTGCGTGCAGTTCGCGACCGCTTCGCGCGCCGCTTCCATCATCCTGCGTCCGCCCAGCGCATGCACGTTGACCATCCACACGCCCAGTCCGGCGGCGGCCTTGCAGGCCTGCGCGGTGGTGTTGGGGATGTCGTGGAATTTCAGGTCGAGAAATATCTCGAAGCCGCGTTTCATCAGTTGCTCGACCAGCGCCGGGCCGCTGGCGGTGAACATTTCCTTGCCGACCTTCAGGCGGCATTGCGTCGGGTCGAGGCGGTCGGCCAGTTCCAGCGCCTGTGCGGCTTGCGGATAGTCCAGCGCGATGATGATTTTTGGGTCGTTCATGATCCTGGGATTGCTCATATGGGTATTCCTGTTTCTTCGGTGCGGCGCGGCTGGTAGCTGTCCCACGACTGGCAGGCCGGGCAATGCCAGTAGAACTGGCGCGCCTTGAAGCCGCAATGGCCGCAGTGGTAGGTCGCCAGGTTGCGCGTGCGTTTGTGGACGAGGTCTTTCACCAGTTCGACATCAGCGCGTCTGTCCATGGGCACTTCCAGCAGCCGCGCTTCGAGCAGCTTGTCCAGCCCAAGCAGCGAGGGGTTGCGCATCAGTTCCTCGCGCACCAGCTTGTAGGCGGAGGACGAACCTTCGCTCTTCAGCACCGCGTCGAACAGCACGTTCATCAGGTCGATCGAGTGGTAGCGATCCAGATAGCCCCGCAACAGCGCGATGCCTTCCGCGTCGCGACCGAGATCGCGATGCACGTTCAGCAGCCGCTCGGCGACCAGCGGCAGATATTGCGCATCCTGTGCCTCGATGTCCTTCCAGAAGGCGATGGCCTCGTCGGGCCGGCCTTCGGCCAGCGCCATGTCGCCCAGCATCATGCTGGCTCGCACCGCATCGGGATAGGTCGTCAGCGCCTGCCGCAGATGTCCGCGCGCCGCATCGGCATCGCCCGCCGCGATCTCTTCGCTGGCGAGTTCGCAATAGAACAGCGCGGCGAGCTTGCCGCGCGACTCGCCGGACAGCGCTTCCAATTGCTGCGCGACGCCTATTGCCTTGATCCAGTCGTGTTCCTTCTGGAACAGCTCCAGCAGAAATTCCAGCGCGGGCTTCGCGTAGGGCGTCTTCTCCAGTTCGCGAAACAGGCTCTCGGCGCGGTCGAAGATGCCGGCCTTCAGGTAATCCTGCGCCAGTTCGAACACTGCCTGCTGGCGCTTGTCGTTATCCAGATCGGCGCGATCCAGCAGGCTGTGGTGCATGCGCAACGCGCGATCCACCTCGCCGCGTCGGCGGAACAGGCTTCCCAGCGCGAAGTGCAGTTCTATGGTCTGCGGATCGACCTTGACCACTTCGATGAAAGCCTCGATGGCCTTGTCCTGCTGCTCGTTGAGCAGGAAGTTAAGTCCCTGGAAATACGAATGCGGCAGCGCCTTCGATTCCGAGAGCAAATCCTTAATATCGATGCGCGCCGCCAGCCATCCCATCCCGAAAAAGAGAGGGAAGATGAGCAGCATCCAGGGTTCAAATTCCATTTGGTGCCTTCATAAATCCATTTAACGGGCAAATCGCTGCGTCACGTGCTCGCTCATTCCTCGTCTATCAATCGTGATATGCCTCGTCGTTCGCTGTGCGGCTCCTTGCGCTTCATCCCGTGAAATGAATTCCTGAAGGCACCAGCAGAATCGAAATAAGTCAGGAGGGTTGAATCGGCATCTGCTGCGTTTCGCCGACGCCGGCCAGCGCATTCTTGACGCGAACTTCGCGCTTAAGCCGTGCGATTTCGCGGCGCTGCTGCAGCACGTTACCGAACATCGCCAACACGCCGATTACCGCACCGGCGGCGAAGAACATCAGCAGCACGATCACCAGCGAAGACTGCCACTCGAAACCGAAGAAATAGCGCAATGTCACCGGCTGGTCGTTCTTGACCGCAAACCCGAGCAGCAACACGAACAACACCGCGCGCAACAACCAATTGAGATAATGCATAGCTTACGCCCCAAACTCTGGCCCCAAACATGGGCCGCAACGATAGCATAAAAAATGGCGGCCATACCTTGCGATATGGCCGCCATTCTTATTTACTGCTTACTGCAAGCCGATCAGGACTTAGGTTCGCAAACCCGCTCCCTCAGCTCCTTGCCTGCCTTGAAATGAGGCACATACTTTGCAGGAACTTTCACCTTATCTCCGGTCTTGGGATTGCGCCCTTGACGCGGCGGACGGTAATTGAGGCCGAAGCTGCCGAAACCGCGAATCTCAACCCGCCCGCCACGCGACAGCGTGGACGACAGCGTGTCCAGAATCACCTTGACGGCGAGTTCGGCATCCTTGGCCAGCAACTGCGGATGCAGTTCAGCCAGCCTTGCGATCAGATCGGAACGGGTCATTCAAGTCCTCGACTCAGGCTTCGGTCTTGCCGCCGCTCATCTTGGCCTTCAACAACGCGCCCAGATTCGTGGTGCCGGCATTGGAGCTATTCTCGGCGGAGAACTTCTGCATCGCTGCATTTTCTTCAGCCTTGTTCAGCGCCTTGATCGACAGGTTGATACCGCGGTTCTTGCGGTCCACGTTGATGATGACGGCGGTGACGCTGTCGCCTTCCTTCAGGTGGTTGCGGATGTCCTCGACACGGTCGGCGGAAACTTCGGAGGCCTTCAGGTAAGCTTCCACGTCGCCGTCCAGCCCGATCACTGCGCCCTTCGCATCCAGCGACTTCACGGTGCCGGTAACCACTGCACCCTTCTCGTTGCCGGTGACGAAACCGCCGAACGGATCGCCTTCCATCTGCTTGATGCCGAGGGAGATGCGCTCGCGCTCGACATCGATCGCCAGAACCACGGCTTCGATCTCGTCACCCTTCTTGTAGTTGCGCACGGCTTCTTCGCCAGGCTGGTTCCACGACAGGTCGGACAGGTGCACCAGACCGTCGATGCCGCCATCCAGGCCGATGAACACGCCGAAGTCGGTGATCGACTTAATTGCGCCGCGGACCTTGTCGCCCTTCTTGTGGTTAGCCGCGAAGTCGTCCCATGGATTGGACTGGCACTGCTTCATGCCCAGCGAGATACGGCGGCGCTGTTCGTCGATTTCCAGGATCATGACTTCGACTTCGTCGCCCAGGGAAACAACCTTGGACGGATGTACGTTCTTGTTGGTCCAATCCATTTCGGACACGTGCACCAGACCTTCGATGCCCTGTTCGATCTCAACGAACGCACCGTAGTCGGTCAGGTTGGTCACCTTGCCGAACATGCGGGTGCCTTGCGGGTAACGACGTGCCAGACCGTTCCACGGATCGTCGCCCATCTGCTTGATGCCCAGCGAGACGCGGTTCTTTTCCTGGTCGAACTTCAGGATCTTGGCTTCGACTTCGTCGCCAACGTTCAGCACTTCGGAAGGATGCTTCACACGACGCCATGCCAGGTCGGTGATGTGCAGCAGGCCGTCAATGCCGCCCAAGTCAACGAACGCACCGTAGTCGGTGATGTTCTTGACGACGCCCTTGACGATCGCGCCTTCCTTAAGGTTTTCCATGATCGCTTCACGGTCCGCGCCCATGGTCTCTTCCAGCACTGCACGGCGGGAAACGACAACGTTGTTACGCTTGCGATCCAGCTTGATGACCTTCAGCTCCATCAGCTTGTTTTCGTACGGTGTAGTGTCCTTGACCGGACGGATATCGACCAGCGAACCCGGCAGGAACGCGCGGATGCCGTTGACCATTGCGGTCAGGCCGCCCTTGACCTTGCCGCTGACGAAGCCTTCGACCACGCGGCCTTCTTCCATCGCCAGTTCCAGATCGTGCCATGCAGCCAGACGCTTGGCCTTCTCGCGCGACAGCTTGGTCTCGCCATAACCGTTTTCCAGCG
>MGWR01000060.1 GCA_001801085.1 Gallionellales bacterium GWA2_60_142
AGCGGCGTCAGGTTCTCGAACAGGATCTTGTTCTTGGTGTTCTCGGGCGGCTCGTCGTTGACCTTGTCCACCTTCACCAGCGCGACATAGCGCTCGCCATCTTTCGGCGTGCGGATCTCGCCCTCTATCGTATCGCCGGTATGCAGGTTGAAGCGGCGGATCTGGCTGGGGCTGACGTAGATATCGTCAGGGCCGGCCAGATACGAGGTGTCCGGCGAGCGCAGGAAACCGAAGCCGTCCGGCAGGATTTCCAGCGTACCGTCGCCGTAGATGCTTTCGCCTTTCTTGGCCTGGCTCTTCAACAGTGCGAACATCAGATCCTGTTTGCGCATGCGGTTGGCATTCTCGATCTGGTTGGCCGCAGCCATTTCGATCAGTTCTGAAACGTGTTTTGTTTTTATGTCGGATAGATGCATGACGATACGCAGATGGGAATCTGGAAGTGGGATAAGGGATAGTTTGTGTTACGGAAGCGGGGTAGTGGATTACCTGGGTGCTTGGCCCGCATGGCCTGGAACGTATTCGTCTCGGATGTCGAACTGCTGAGGGTGAGTCTGGTTAAACGAGCAGGGGTTGAACGAACCGGGAGGCGATGCGGGTGCGACAGTAAACGCTTTAGATGTGGCTGTCAATAAATGCGGTCAACTGGGATTTCGACAGCGCGCCGACCTTGGTGGCTTCGATGTTGCCGTTCTTGAACAGCATCAGGGTCGGGATGCCGCGGATGCCGAACTTCTGCGGTGTCTGCTGGTTCTCGTCGACGTTCAGCTTCGCGACGTTCAGGCGGCCTGCGTATTCCTTGGAAATCTCGTCCAGGATAGGCGCGATCATGCGGCAAGGGCCGCACCATTCGGCCCAGTAGTCCACCAGCACGGGCAGCGGGGACTGCAATACTTCGGCTTCGAAGGTCGCATCGGAAACGTAATTGATATGTTCGCTCATGGTAGGTCTCGTTCCTGAAAATATAGGGAAGGTGTTGCCTGAAAAACGGGATTTGCTCGAATTCGCTCAAATGCGATGCGGCATCCTAACCAAAAAATCGTCCGGTGTGAAGCGCCGGAGATGTAGTCGATGGGGTAACCATTCCGGATGTTTTCCGGATTCGGCCCGGTTTTGTCATTGCGGAGGCGATGTGGTTTAATCGCCCACCATGAAATTTCCCTTCCAGAATGTCGCGCTGATCGGCAAATACAAGGCCCCCGAGATTGCTGAGCCGTTGTTGCGCCTGGCCGCTTTTTTGTCGTCTCGCGGTTTGCGCGTGGTCGTGGACAACCTGACCGCCGAACATATTCCCGGCAGCGATTACCAAGTGATGACGCTGGAGCAGATGACCGGATCGGTCGATCTGGCCATCGTGATCGGCGGCGACGGTACGATGCTGAACATCGCCCGCACGCTGTCGCCGCACCATATTCCGCTGATCGGCGTGAACCAGGGGCGGCTGGGCTTTCTGACCGATCTGTCGATGGACAGCATGCAGGAAAGCATCGCCGCGATGCTGGACGGCAAGTATGTCGCCGAGCAGCGCCTGCTGCTTTCCGCGAAAGTGCTGCGCGACGGCGTCGAAGTGTTCGGCGGGCTGGCGTTCAACGAGATCGTCGTGCACCGCAGCCAGATCAGCAGCATGGTCGAGTTCGAGGTGCGCATCGACGGCGAATACCTCTATAACCAGCGCGCTGACGGCCTGATCGTCGCCACCCCGACCGGCTCGACCGCCTATGCGCTGTCCGCCGGCGGGCCGATACTGCATCCCGGTCTCGACGTGCTGGAGCTGGTGCCGGTGTGCCCGCACTCGCTGAGCAACCGCCCTATCGTCGTGAAGAGCTCGTCTCTGATCGAGATACTGATGCACCGCACCGGCGACATCCGCGTGCGCTTTGACAGCCATACCACTTACGATCTGCAGCTGCACGACACCATCGTCGTCACGCGCCACCCCGAACCGGCCAGCCTGCTGCATCCGGAAGGGTTCAGCTACTACCACACGCTGCGCGAAAAGCTGCTGTGGAACCAAACCCTGTAATCGATGAAATTCCCTCATTCTTGTAAGCGTATAGACCAATGTTGAAGTTTCTGGGTATCCGCGACTTCGTAATCGTTTCTTCGCTGGAACTGGATTTCTCCTCCGGCTTTACCGCGCTGACCGGCGAGACCGGTGCGGGCAAGTCCATCCTGATCGACGCGCTGACGCTCGCACTTGGCGGGCGTGGCGACGCGACCATGGTGCGCAACGGTTGCGAGCGCGCCGAGATCGCGGTCGAGTTCGACATCTCCGGCCTGCCGCAACTGCGCGACTGGCTGCGCGAGCAGGGGCTGGAAGGCGACGAGGGCGTGTGCCTGCTGCGCCGAGTGCTGGATGTCGGCGGACGTTCGCGCGGTTTCATCAACGGTTGCAGCGCGACGCTGCAACAGATGCGCGAGGCGGGCGAACAACTGCTCGACATCCACGGCCAGCATGCGCACCAGTCGCTGCTGCGCCCCGATTACCAGCGCGCGCTGCTCGACGGCTTTGCCGGCATCGCGGCCGAGACGGAGCAGGTTGCGGCGCTGTATCGCGACTGGCAGACGTTGCGCCGCCGCCGCATGGCGCTCAGCGAAAATGCAGAGGCAGTCGCCGCCGAACGTGAACTGTTGCTGTTCCAGCGCGACGAACTCAAGGGGCTGAACTTCAACGCCGCCGAGTGGCAGGCTGTGCAGGAAGACTACGCGCGCCTGTCACATGCGGCCAGCCTGCTGGAGACCGCCGCGTTCGGCGTCGACACCTTGAGCGAATCCGACAATGCCTGCCTCGCGCAACTCAATGCGCTGGCCGCACGCCTGCGCGACGGCATCGCACACGACGCGAGCCTAGGCGAGGCGCTGCGCATGCTGGAAAGCGCGCAGGCCGAATTGCAGGAGGCGGTGTATGAACTGCGCCATTACCAACAGCGGCTGGATGCCGACCCGCAGCGCCTGCGCGAACTGGAGCGCCGCATTCAGGATGTGATGGACGCCGCGCGCAAATACCGTGTCGCGCCCGAGCAACTGGACGAGGCCTTGCTGCGCATCGAAGCGCGTCTCGCTGAACTCGGCGGCGACGCCGATCTGGCCGCGCTGGAGAAACAGGAACAAGCCGCGCAGCAAGGCTATCTGGCCGCGGCGAAGAAGCTGAGCGCCGCGCGCAACAAGGCTGCCAGCAAACTGGGGAGCGAGATCACCGCCTCGATGCAGACCTTGGCGATGCAGGGTGGCAGCTTCGCTGTCGCCCTGCTGCCGCTGGCGGAAGGCAATGCCTACGGGCTGGAGAGCATCGAGTTCCAAGTCGCGGCGAATCCCGGCGTGCCGCCGCGCAGCCTCGCCAAGGTCGCCTCCGGCGGCGAGCTGTCGCGCATCAGTCTGGCGATACAGGTTTCCTCCAGTCAGGTCGCCAGCGTGCCGACGCTGATCTTCGACGAGGTCGATAGCGGTATCGGCGGGCGCGTGGCCGAGATCGTCGGCCATCTGCTGAAGCGGCTGGGCAAGAGCTATCAGGTGCTGTGCGTCACCCATCTGCCGCAGGTTGCGGCTGCCGCGGATCACCAGTGGCAGGTCAGCAAGGCAGTCGAAGACGGCAGCACCCTGAGCCGCATCGCGGTGCTGGACGGTGAGCGTCGCATCGACGAGATCGCGCGCATGCTGGGCGGCGTGAAGATCACCGACACGACGCGCAAGCACGCTGCGGAGATGTTGGGCGCTACGGCATGAGGTATGATGCGGCGGTTTTGAAATAATCAAAAAACGAGAATATCTATGCGCATCACACTGATACTGGCCTCCGTGCTGCTCGCTTCGTGCAGCGGCCTTTCCACTCCGCTGCTGTCGCCGTACAAGATGGACATCCGCCAGGGCAACTACGTCACGCCGGAGATGCGCGAGAAGCTCAAGCTCGGCATGACCCGGCAGCAGGTGCGCTATGTGCTGGGTACGCCGATGCTCGCCGACGCATTCCACGGCAACCGCTGGGATTATCCCTACAGTCTGGAGCAGCGCGGCGAGATCGTCGAGAAGCAGCAACTGACGTTGTATTTCGACGGCGACCATCTGGCTCGCGTCGAGAATAACGGCAAGACTGTGGCCGACATACCGGCGATGGCGGTGGAGCAGCCCGTAGTGGCTGAGCCGGTCGCCAAGGTCGATCCCGCCGCCGAAGTGCTGACCAGTGTGCAGGCTTGGGCTGCGGCCTGGTCGGCGAAGAGTGCGCGCGACTATCTGGCGGCCTACACGGCGGACTATGCGCCCAAGGGCATGAGTCGCGAGAAATGGGAGAAGCAGCGCGTGGATCGCATCAGCCGTCCCAAGGCTATCGAAGTGGTTCTGAGCGACGTGAGCGTTGCACTTCAGGATGACACCCATGCGATGGTCTCGTTCAAGCAGGGCTATCGCTCAGATGCTTATCGAGACGAGGTGCAGAAGACACTGGCGCTGGTGAAACAGGAGGGACGCTGGCTGATCGCCGACGAGCGTCTGGGGCGCGAGGTGCTGGCCGACAAGCCGGCGGCGGCCGGCAATGCCGAGGAGGTCGTGCAGGCTGTCGTGAACCAGTGGGCCGAGGCCTGGGCCGCGCGCGATGTGGGGACATATCTCGCTGGCTATGCCAGGAATTTCAAGCCGGCCGGCATGAGCCGTGCGAAGTGGGAAGCGCAACGCAAGGAACGCATCGGCCGTGCGCAGTCCATCGAAGTCAACGTAAGCGAACTGAAGGTTAAGCTGCGCGACGACAGCCACGCCAGCGCGACCTTTAAACAGGACTACCGTTCCGACGCATACAGCGACAGCACCCGCAAGACATTGAAGTTGGAAAAGAGCGACGACGCATGGCTGATCGTCGCCGAACAAGTTACAAAATAAAGGATTGGAAATGAGCAAGATCAAAATCGCCATCGCCGGTTGCGGCGGACGCATGGGTAAAGTGCTGCTGGATTGCGTCGCGCAGGCCGACGATCTGGTGCTGCATGCCGCGCTGGAGCATGAAGGCAATGCGCTGATCGGCAGCGATGCCGGAGGCGGCGTCAAAATCATTTCCGATGTCGAGGCTGCATTGCAGGGCGCGGATGCGCTGATCGACTTTACCCGTCCGGAAGGCACGATGGAACATCTGGCGATCTGCCGCAGGCTGGGCGTGAATCTCGTCGTCGGCACCACCGGCCTGAACGCGCAGCAGAAGGCGCAACTGGGTGCGGCGGCGCAGGACATCGGCATTGTGTTCGCGCCCAACATGAGCGTGGGCGTGAACCTGGTGTTCAAGCTGCTGGAGACCGCCTCGCGCGTGCTCGCCCACGGCTACGACATCGAGGTGATCGAGGCGCACCATCGCCATAAAGTGGACGCACCGTCCGGTACTGCGCTGGGCATGGGCGAAGTCATCGCCCGCACGCTGGGTCGCGATCTGGAGCAGTGCGCGGTATACGGCCGCGAAGGCGTCACCGGCGAGCGCGATCCCTCCACCATCGGTTTCGCCACCGTGCGCGGCGGCGACATCGTCGGTGACCACACCGTGCTGTATGCCGGCATCGGCGAGCGCATCGAGATCACCCATAAGGCCAGCAGCCGCGCCACGTTCGCGTTGGGCGCGCTGCGCGCCGCGCGTTTCCTGGCTGAGAACAAAGCCGGCTTGTACGACATGCAGGACGTGCTCAGTCTGAAATAATCAATTTCGGTAATCTATAGGCCGTTCATGGTGAGCTCGTCGAACCATGAACGGCTCTTCGACAAGCTCATAACCAGCGACTTGGTCATCGTTGTTTGATGGCCGCTAATAGTTTTATCAGGGCGAACAGACTTGAGCATCTGAAAAGCCTCAGTCGTTGCGTAACACAGTATCAACTCGTAAATATCCGAAAGACCTTCATGGAAGCCTTCCTCGTATCCACCGGCATCGTCGCGCTCGCCGAAATCGGCGACAAGACGCAATTGCTCGCCTTCATCCTCGCGGCCAAGTTCCGCAAGCCTGTGCCCATCATCCTCGGCATCCTGGTCGCCACCATCGCCAATCACGCGATGGCCGGCGCACTCGGTGCGTGGATCACCTCGCTGATGGGATCGGAGACGCTGCGCTGGGTGCTGGGCGTGTCGTTCATCGCGATGGCGGGCTGGACGCTGATTCCGGACAAGTTCGACGAGGACGAGGCAAAGCTTGCGCAATTCGGCGTGTTCGGCACGACGCTGATCGCGTTCTTCCTCGCCGAGATGGGCGACAAGACCCAAGTCGCGACTGTCGCCTTGGCCGCGCAATATCACTCTATCCTGTTCGTCGTCCTCGGCACTACGCTGGGCATGATGATCGCCAACGTGCCGGCGGTGCTGCTCGGCGACAAGATCGCCGAACGCATGCCGGTGCGCATGGTGCACGGTATTGCTGCCGCGATCTTCGCGGTGTTGGGCGTGGCCACGCTGCTCGGGGCGGGCGAGAGCCTCGGTTTCTGAGCGGCGGAGTATCGTCCGCGAGGTGCGATACTCCGCGTTTTTTGTGATCGCGCCCCGTGTTTCTTCCGGCGCAATGCGCTATGCTTACGGCCCTCTGTGCCTGCTCAAGAGCCTAACCCACGAGAACGAACGCCATGGAAGAAAAAACACTAAAGCTCCGCGCCTATTCCGACGACATCAAAAATCCCGCCGCACCGATCAATCCCGCGGACGAAAAATCCCTCGAACTCGCGATGAAGGATGCACAGATCGAAGAGGAGCGCAGCCGTTCGCTCGAACACCTGAAGACCATCGTGCAGTTGCGCGAGAGCCTCAAGCAGGAACAGGCCAAGGTCGCAGAGGCCGCGAAAAAGGTGGCCGAGCTGGAAGTACGGGTGAAGGGCACGACCGAACAGGAGGCGAACGAACTGGCGAAGAAAACCGCGCAGCTTGAAGAAGAGAAAAACCGCTCGGTCGAATACATGCGGATGATCGAGCAGTTGCGCGAAAACCTGAAACAGGAACAGGCCAAGGTCGCCGAGGCGGGCGGCAAAGTAGCCGTTCTCGAAGCCAAAGCGGGCGATCTCGTCACCCAGGAAGCCAGGATCCGGGAATTGACCGATGCGCTGGGCAAGATCGCCGCGATTGCGGCTACCGGCAAGGCTGTCTGACTGCTCCCGATCTCCCGCGCGGGGAGCGGAGTTACTCGAACACCAGTTCGCCCTCTTTCGTCTGAAACACTCCGCCCTGCCGTTCCTGCTCGATGTGATTGTGGAGCAGGCCGAAGCGTACATCCGCTCCCGGATAAACCTTCTTTTCTACCACGACCTGCGCGTCCGCGGTCAGGTCGATCTCAGCCTGCAACTCCTTCTCGTCTTCGCCGAACGCCTCGATCTCCTGAAGCGTCGCCTCGCGTGTGGCCTCCGCCGTCTGGATCGTGGCGGGTGGCAGGCGGCCAGGATGCTGTTTGGCCAGTTCCAGCAGCTTGATCAGGTCGGCCAGCTTGTGTTCGGCGGCTTCTCGGTGCTCTTTCACGGTCTTCAGGTTCTCGTGCAACTGCTGGTCTGCGCCCGCGACGATGACCGTTCTCACGAAAGATTCGGAGCCGATCACATGGGCCTTGACCAGCATCGCGCCATGGGTGACGCCGCCGATGAGGTCGCCCCTGCGGCTGCCCTTGTCGCCGACCAGTATCTGATGGCCGGCCCGGAGTTCGCTCTGCATCGCATAGTCATGGATGAAGATGCCGGCACCCGCCGAGATGTGGGCGTTCTGCGCGAAGCGGGTGGTGCATGAACCGCCGCACTTGATCATGGAATAGTGCTGGGTATTGTCCTCCGACAACCCGAGTATGCCGCCCTTGACAGAGATATCCCCGACCGCCTCCAGGACCGCGCCCTCGACGGTGCCGTCCACATGTATGTCGCCGGTCGACTCGATCTTCATGCCGGTGTGCACGTCGCCGGTCACATGTATCGTTCCGTCGAAAGAGATGTTGCCGGTATGGAGATCGACATCCTGAACCGTATAGACCGGTTCCACATGCACTTCGTTCTTTTTTTGCACGGGGAAGCCGTTGATGGTGGCGACGAGCACATTCGGGTCGTCGGGAGAGGGGGCAACGCCGTCCAGCCTGGCGGCGAAGGCGATGTCCTTTCCCTGTCGCGCGGGGATGGTCTTGCCCGACAGGGTCATGCCCGGTACGCCCGGTGTCGGCGGGATATGCCGCACCAGCGCGTCTCCCGCAGCGACGGTCGGCACGTCGCCCAGCTCGCGAAAATCGGCCAGCCCGTCCTTGTCGACATGTGGGCTGCGGTTGCTGATGAAGGGAATGAGGTTCTCTATCCTTCCGTCGAGTCCATGCTCCGGCATCTTTCCGGATGCGATCAATACCTTTTCGCAGCTCGGCAGCGAGCGTTCGATGGCGGCCAAGTCGAGTTTCACCGTGATGCCCTTGCGCTTCGCCTCCTCGACGACCTCTTCCGCGCGGACAGATTCGCCTCCCGCGGGCGGCTGGCAGGACAGGTACGCGGAGAGCTGGTCGTCCGAGAACGTGATGGAGCACTTTCCGTCCATCGCCTTGGCGACGACGATTTCGAAGGCGATGCCCGAGTTGTATTTCGACAGGGCATTGGCAAGGGCGATTTCGTCCGGGAAATATCCGCCGAAACCCGCCGCATCGATAACCCGCTTCAGATCGTCCAGCGTGACGGGCTCGACAGCAGCTTCCGGCGCGAAGGCTGCGACGACCTTTTTCTCTGCTTCGTCGAGGCGGACGGACAGGTATCGCAAAGCGTCATCCGGCATGGCATTCATTTCCCGCGAGTTCTATTTGAGCACCTCGGCGAAGAAGGTCTGCAACTGCGACCATGAGTCCTTGTCCGCCTCCGCGTTGTAGGCGAGGGGCATGTTGAACTTCTTCGCGAACCCGTCTGCATCAGGATTGGTGAAGCTGTGCATCGCGCCGGGATACGACACCACCTTGTAGTTCACGCCCGCCTGTTCCATCTCCTGCTTGAATGCGTCCACCTGCGCGGGCGGAATCATCTTGTCGTCCGCGCCGGTGAATACGCGCACCTGCGCCTTTACCTTGCCTGCCTGCGCGGGTGCATCGGTGGTCAGTCCGCCGTGGAAGCTCGCGACGCCGCGCAACGCCTCGCCCTCGCGCGCCATCTGCAGCACCACCGAGCCGCCGAAGCAGTAACCGATCGCCGCCAGCTTGCCGCCGTCCACGTTGCGCTGCTTGCGCAGCAGCTTCATCGCAGCCTCGAAGCGCGCCTTCGCCATGGGCTTGTTCTTCGCCACTTCGCCGGCGAACTTGCCCGCGTCGTCCGGGTGGTTCGCCAGTTTGCCGTCACCGTACATGTCCACCGCCAGCGCCACATAGCCCAGTTCCGCCAGCATGTTCGCGCGCTTGCGCGCATAGTCGTTATGTCCCCACCATTCGTGCACCACCAGCACCGCCGGACGCTTGCCCTTCACCGCGTCGTCGTAAGCGATCCAGCCTTTCATCGTCGTGCCGTTGGCGGTGTAGGTCACCTCCTTGCCTTGCACGGCGGCGATGGCGGTGGAGGCGCTGAAACAGAACAGGGCGAGTGAAAGCAAGAGGTTCTTCATGGACATACTCCTTCGGTTATCGGTGCAAGCCTGCGATAGTTGTCTTTCGGATGTTCGAACCTCCCCGGCGTGCGTGCCAGTCCATCTGGATAGGGGCGAACGGCCGGAGAGGATGCGGCAATTTACTCTGGTGCAGAGGGGAGGGCAATACGGGAGGCGGTTTACCACTTCAGCAGCGTCCTGCCCAGTTGCAGGCCGAGCAGACCGGCAGCCAGCATGGGCGGTAGTGCCACTGGATCATGAGGAAGACGGAATCGTTCACCTCGGCCAGTAAGCTAGCTAATCGCTTCGCGTGAATTTCTGGGAAGCTGGTGGAAAGAACGTGGTGCAAGATCGAGAGCGCATGCATGGCAGGTTTTCCTTTGCAGTTTGGTCGCTACGAAAGAGACAAAAAATCTGCCATGCATGTGCTGTTTTTGAGCGAGTAGTACGCTCCAGTTTATTGAGGTGCAACGGAGTTTTGTGGGAAGATTTTAGAGTCTGCCCCTTTTGCCCGCTCCTCGCTCTGTGTTTAGCCTCACTGGATCATTGATTCTCCGGCAATAGCATTACTGATCCGGTCAATAGCGAGATATGCGGTCATTCTCGATACGGACTCGGTCTCCGACGCGTAAATCGTTAATAGTTTGTTGCGTCACGGTTTGATATCCCCCGTTCTCAAGTCGCACCCGTATACGATATTCATCTTGCTGCTTATTACTCTTCTCTATCTGGTGCCCCACCACGGCACCACCGACAGCGCCGGCCACGGTCGCGACATCCTGGCCGGTTCCACTACCGACTTGATGTCCGAGCACTCCGCCTACGACACCGCCGATAACTGCGCCAGCGCCCATTCCGCCGCTGCTCCCGCGAGTTGTCTCGATCGCGTCAATCACGCCATATGCAACGCTGGAATAGGATGACGAGGATGACACGGAGCGAGAATCGGTGTTCGCGCAACCGCTCGTCAGGGCTGCCACAGTGAGAAAAATCGCAATAATGATTGGAGATGATTTCATAATAGCCTCCTGAATTGATGGTTTTACGCCAGAGGAACCAATTCTACTTGCGCACAAACAGCAGGATCACTCCCGCTACCAACGCCCCCACGCCAGCCCAGACCGGGATGTTTACTGTCTCCTTGTCCTTGACCGACAACTCTATCGGCCCTATCTGGGTATGGTGCGTTTCCTCGGTGTAAGTGAAACTGCCATTACGCCAACCCCAGGCCACCGGCCACGATCAGCGCGATTGCCAGCATCCTGACTGCATTCATTTCATTTCTCCATTAAAGAGCCGCTTATATTTGCGGCATTGGCGATGAGGAAAGCCTGATAAAGCGAAAACCGTGAATAACCGGAGCGCTTTACCATGCTCCACTTCGCTATATAAAAAATGACGCAGGCATTACAGTCGTCGACCTTGAATGACACGCAGCAATACCACCACGATCGCGATGATCAAGAGAACGTGAATGAATCCGCCCATGGTGTACGAGGAAACCAATCCAAGTAGCCAAAGGATAAGCAAGATAATCGCAATAGTTTCGAGCATGGTCGCTACTTCTTAATAAGGAAAACAGATTGACTACCTGCCCTTAACCCGCATGTCATTCTTGACGGATGTCACGCCCTTGATGCCTCGCGCAACGTCAGCCGCCTTATTGATATCGCCCTGCGTACCGACGAAGCCGCTCAACTGAACTTCACCCTTGAAGGTTTCGACGTTAATTTCAGCAGATTTCAACGAAGGTTCGTTAAAGATCGCCGCCTTTATCATGGTTGTAATAACACTGTCATCAATATACTCGCCTGTACTTTCCTGCTTGGGCGTCGACGCACATCCCAGCGCTGTTGCCAGCATGAGGGCAAGAACAATATTGAAAAGATATTTAAGTTGTTTCATGGCTGCTCTCCCAAAATTAGGTTAAGAAAAAACGGGTGATAACAAACTTCAAACGATGTGAATTGCTATCAGCTTTTGTTGCCGACAACCTTCCAAGATGCCTTGATGACAGCACTGCCAAAGTTGCCTAAACGATGTATCGTCACGATCAATCATGCAACAACCGTAGTGAAGAGAAGGGTGCACTTCTTCCCCAAAATGCGCTATACGCAAGAGTACTTATGAGGTATGACTTCTTCGCAGTAAGTCGTTATGAAGGAAAACCTCAGGGGCAGACTCGAATCAGGTTTTGAGATCGCGGATTGAAATGAAATGGATGAAAAAACAATTCGAGCCCGGCTCTTTGACACGCCCCTGGATGAAGATATCCGCGAGAAAACACCGAAGCATCGGCAGCAAAAAACTACCACTTTAGCACCAGTCGTCCGACCCATAATCCGATCAAGCCTGCCGCCAGCATGGGCAGGTAGTGCCACTGGATCATGTGGAAGACGGAATTGTTCACCTCATGCAATCTTAGCCACAGAGCCCCCACACTGAAGGCGGCGAGAAGCACGATGCTGCCGGCTGTACGGTAATGTGTGCTGGCGTATCCCCGCATGGCATGGAGCGTCCAGATGGCGGGCAATAGCGCAACCAGGACGATACTGAGGGTGCATTCGAAGGTGTGAGATGGCAGCGGCGACGGAGGGTCGTCCGCATTCCACGCGAAGAAGATGACCGCAATGAATAGCGCCATCATCGCGGCCGGTTTCCAGGCCGCACCGCGCTTCTGGTGCAGGTCGGGGAATGCGAGCAGCGCGGCACTGAGTGTGGCGGCGACGAAGATGCCGAGCAGCAGGGCTATCTCGGCTGCGAACCACGGCTCGCCGAACTTCTCCATCAGGTCGGGGCGCAGTCCGGTAAGCGCCAGTAACACGGCGAGATAGGCTGCCGCCGCTCCCATCCACTTGAGGCCGAGCGCGAAAGGATGGGGCGCGGGCCGCACCACTACGGCATCCGCTGCCAGTTTTTCCACCAGGCGTTCGATGTTTTTCATCATTGTTTTGGCATTATCGTTCCAGTTTTTTGCGCAATATCCTGTAGGCGCGATGCGCTGCGACCTTGACTGCGGATTCGTTCATGCCCATCTTTTGCGCCGTTTCTTTCGCGGTGTAGCCTTGCTGGTGCATCAGGCGCAGGATGGTCGATTGTTTCTCGGGCAGTTTTTCGATCTCCCCGCTGATGGATTCGTAGTCGAGGTTCGTTTCGGTTACATCTTTGTGCAGGATGTTTTCCAGATCAGCGATGTCCTCCGCATGGCGCAGGCGATCGGCATAGTGCGTGCGCAGATGATCCTTCAGGCGAAAGCTGGCGATGGCATAGGCCCATGGCTTGTAGGGGCGGCGGCCGTCGTAGGTGTGGCGCGCCTTGTGGATGGAAAGCAGTATCTCCTGCAGCAGGTCATCCACCTCGCTGTCGGCGTTCAGTCGTCTGGACAGGAAGGGGCGCAGGAGCAGGGCGGTTTTGCGCAGTAATTCGGCGTAGGCGCGCTGATCCCCGGCCAGCGCCTGCCGCATCAGTACCGCCAGATCGTCTGTCGTATCGGTCACCACGGCTCCGTTATGTAACCATTATCCCGCCCGGCTCGAATCAATGGTCGACAAGGAGCGGATCAAGGCGGCTTCGAATTCTTGCACCGCGCCGCATGCCTGTGTATGGGTATTACCCTGTAGGAGAGTCCATCATGCAAACCATCAGCCATATCCTCAAAGGCATCCTCGGCGGCCTGTGCCTGATAACCAGCCTGGGTGCAATCGCGGCGCCTACAGTACAGACGGCGGTATTCGCCGGCGGCTGCTTCTGGGGTGTCGATGCGGTATTCAAACATGTAAAAGGCGTGTCAGACGTGGTGTCCGGCTACGCCGGCGGCAGCGCGGCGACGGCGAACTATGAGCAGGTGAGCCGGGGCGATAGCGGCCACGCCGAAGCAGTGCGCGTCCGTTTCGATCCGGCGCAGGTGTCCTATCGCCAGTTGTTGCAGGTGTTCTTCGGCGTGGCGCACGACCCCACGCAACTTAACCGGCAGGGGCCGGATGTCGGCAAGCAGTACCGCTCGGCGATCTTCTACACCGATGCTGCGCAGCAGAAGGCGGCGCAGGACTATATCCGCCAACTCGCCGATACGCGCGTCTATGTCGCGCCCATCGTCACGCAGGTCGTGCCGTTGCAGCAATTCTTTTCTGCCGAGGAATATCACCAGAACTATTTGGCGCGCCATTCCTACCAGCCCTACATCGTCATCCACGACATGCCCAAGCTGGACAGGTTGCGCAAGGAACTCCCGGCGTTGTACCGCTAATGTATGTTGCACTGATGCCGACCGGCAAAGCAGTTGGTAGGGTGGGCTCTGCCCACCATGTCGGGCAGAGCCCGACCTACATGGACGCACCGGCGCGGCCGACTATCTCAATGGAGGACCAAATGGACAGACGCTCATTCATCAAATTCGCGGCGACAGGAACCGGGGTGCTGGCCTTCCCGGGAATATTCGCCTTCGGTCAGGCCGTCGCCGCCGAACGCATCGCAAGGCTGGTCAGGAGCGATGCGGAATGGAAGAAGCTGCTCACGCCGGAGCAGTACTTCATCCTGCGGCAGGAGGGCACCGAGCGCGCGTTCACAAGTCCGCTCGACAAGGAGAAGCGCAGCGGCATGTATCGTTGCGTCGCCTGCGACCTGCCGCTGTTCCCGTCGAAGTTCAAGTTCGACAGCGGTACCGGCTGGCTCAGCTTCTACGACGTGCTGCCCGGCGCGGTCGGCACCAGGACCGACTACAAGCTGGTCTACCCGCGCACCGAATACCACTGCGCGCGCTGCGGCGGCCATCACGGCCATGTGTTCGACGACGGGCCGAAGCCCACCGGCCTGCGCTACTGCAATAACGGCGTGGCACTGCGCTTCGTGCCGGATAAAGCGTAATGAACGCCGTCGACATCGGTCTCGCCTTCCTCGAAGGCCTCGCGCTGATCGTCTCGCCCTGCATCCTGCCGGTGCTGCCGCTGGTGCTGGCGACTTCTGTGGACGGCGGCAGACGCAGGCCTTACGGCATCATTATCGGCTTCGTGCTCGCGTTCAGCCTGTTCGCGATGGCGGCGCGCGAACTGGTGTCGCTGCTGGGGCTGGACCTCGATATCGTCAAGGATGCCTCGCTGGTGTTGCTCGCGCTATTCGGCCTGGTGCTGCTGTCCGAGAAGCTGTCGGAAAAGTTCAGCGCACTGACGCAAGGCGCGGCGAATCTCGGCAACGACCTCGCCTCGACCCGAGGCGAAGGTCTGCTCAGCGGCATCGCCATCGGCGCGCTGATCGGGCTGGTGTGGACGCCCTGCGCGGGGCCGATACTCGCCGCAGTGCTGGTGCAGGTGATACGTCAGGAAACCGAACTCGCGGGCAACCTCGTCATCCTCTCGTTCGGCATTGGTGCGGGTATCCCGATGCTCATCATCGCGCTGACGGGGCGCAAAATCATGAGCAAGCTGGGCTTCTTCACGCGCCACGCCGAGGCGGTGCGCAAGGGATTCGGTGTGCTGATATTGCTGGCGGTGGCCTATATCGCCTCCGGTGCGAACATCGAGTCGTTGTTCATGAACGCCAATAAAGTGGAAGCGCCGCGCGGCGAACTGGTGCTGGAGGAAGGGCTGGGCCAGCCTTATCCCGCGCCGGAATTCGCCGAGATAGCGGCATGGGAGAATTCGCCGCCGCTGACGATGGCGGGCCTGCGTGGCAAGGTGGTGCTGGTCGATTTCTGGACCTATTCCTGCATCAACTGCGTGCGCACGCTGCCTTATCTCACCGACTGGGACCGCAAGTATCGCGACATGGGGCTGGTGATCGTCGGCGTGCATTCGCCCGAGTTCGAGTTCGAGAAGAAACTGTCCAACGTGCGGGCGGCGATCGCGCAGCACGGCATCCGCTACCCCGTCGCGCAGGACAACCGGCTCTCGACCTGGCTGAACTTCCGCAACCGTTACTGGCCCGCGCATTACCTGATCGACAAGCAGGGGCAGGTGGTCTACACGCACTTCGGCGAAGGTCAGTACGACGTCACCGAGAACAACATCCGCTACCTGCTCGGTCTGAAGGAGAAGAGCGAGACCATCAGGGTAGAAGGGCCGACGTTCGCGTCCGGACAAACGCCGGAAACCTACCTTGGCTACGCGCGCGCCGACAGCTTCGGCGGCGGCGAGCGTCCATCGCTCGACGCGCAGGCCAGCTACCGCTTCCCCGCGTCGCTCGGGAGCGACGAATGGGTGCTGAACGGCCGGTGGCGAGTGGAGCGGGAGCGGATAGTCGGCGGCGAAAAGGGGGCAGCGCTGCGCCTCAGCTTCAAGGCGCGCAAGGTGTTCCTCGTGCTCGGCGCTGCCGGCAGCAAGCCGGTGCATGTGACGATCAGATTGAACGGCGAACCGGTCGGCAGCAATGCGGGCAAGGATGCGCCCGCGGGCGTGGTCACCGTCGGGCGCAACACGCTGTACGAACTGATAGATCAGAAGACGCCGAAGAGCGGCCTGCTTGAAATCAAGGCCGATTCGCCGGGGCTGGAGGCCTATGCCTTCACGTTCGGCTAGCTATGGCAACGAGAGATTCGCGATCTCACTCCGTTCGTGGCGAGTGCCTTGTGCGGTGTATCGCTGACCCGTGCGCAGATCCTGCAACAGGCCGGCACTGCGATGCCGGCCCAGGCCAACCAGTTGCCGAACAACGTGCTGTCGCTGCTGCGTTAAGCAGGTTGCCGGGACTCAGGGTTCGTCACCAAAAAACAACGGGCGCTTCGGCGTCCGTTGTTTTTTTGCGATCGTTCGATGCTCCGTATTTTGTTTGTCTGGGTAACGGAAATGGCAGTATTTGATTCCCGAGTGCAGTCTTGTCGTTGACGGAGTGGGCGGAGTCTGTATAATTCGCGCTCCTTTGCAGTGAGGGTCGTTAGCTCAGCCGGTAGAGCAGCGGACTTTTAATCCGTTGGTCGCGTGTTCGAATCACGCACGACCCACCACTTACAGGATTCAAGCCAGTTCTGCTTGTTCCCCATGCCGCTTTAGCTCAGTTGGTAGAGCAACCGCCTTGTAAGCGGTAGGTCGTCAGTTCGAATCCGACAAGCGGCACCATATGATAGAGCCCCGCAGCAATGCGGGGCTTTTGCATTTTCAGGGCCGGACGTACCGCGCCGCTTCCCGACGCCATGCGCAAGAAAGCCATGCCGCGTGCGGAATTTAGGAATAAAATCGACAAGCGTTCCTTCCCTATTCTCCGGCTTGAGGGGAATAGGGCGGAGGGTGGCCGCCGGGCAGATTGTTGCAATGGCTGAAACAGGTGAAAGTGATCATGGACTCTCCTCAGAAAAAATCGCCGCGCAAGTATCTGTTGCGTTCCGAGCAGAATACGATCGAGCATTCGCTGATCAGCCATCTGCTTTATTCCGTCGGCAAGGGTAGCAAGGCGGCGACCGGGCGCGACTGGCACGACACCGCGACCCATACGGTGCGCGACCATCTGATCGAGCGCTGGGTGCGCACGGTCGGCAATTACTACGAGCAGGATCCGAAGCGTCTGTATTATTTGTCGATGGAGTTCCTGATCGGGCGCATGCTGTCGAATGCCGCGCTCAATCTGGGTATCGAGGAGCCGGTGCGCGGCGGTCTGCAGGCTTTCGGGCAGGATCTTGAAAAAGTCGCGGAGATGGAAACCGATGCGGCGCTGGGCAATGGCGGCTTGGGCCGTCTGGCGGCCTGCTTCCTGGATTCGATGGCGACGCTCGATATTCCCGGCATGGGCTACGGCATCCGTTACGAGTACGGCATGTTCAACCAGCGCATCGAGCGCGGCCAGCAGGTGGAGCATCCGGACAACTGGCTGCGTTACGGCAATCCGTGGGAATTCCAGCGCCCGGAACGTTTGTATCCGGTCAAGTTTTACGGCAAGGTGGTGCAGTTCGCTTCCGCCGGCGGCAAGACCGAGCACCACTGGGTCGATCCCGAGATCGTGATGGCGATGGCCTACGATGTGCCTATCCCGGGCTACAAGACCAAGACCGTCAACAACCTGCGGCTGTGGGCGGCCAAGGCAACGCGGGAATTCGATCTGGATTCGTTCAATGCCGGCGATTACATCGGCTCGGTCGAAGAGAAGAACAGCACCGAGAATCTGTCCAAGGTGCTTTACCCGAACGACTCGTCGGCGATAGGGCGCGAGTTGCGCCTGCGGCAGGAGTATTTCTTTGTGTCTGCATCGATACAAGACATTCTGCACCGCTTCCGCTCGGACCACGACGACTGGAGTTTGCTGCCGGAGAAAGTGGCGATCCAGCTCAACGATACCCATCCGGCGATTGCCGTGGCGGAGCTCATGTACCAGTTGCTCGATGAGCAACATCTCGGCTGGGATGTTGCCTGGCAGATGGTCACGAAAATATTCGCCTATACCAACCATACGCTGATGCCCGAGGCGCTGGAGACCTGGTCGGTGGAGAAGTTCGAGAAGGTGTTGCCGCGCCATCTGGACATCATCTACGGGATCAACCACCGATTTCTGGCACATGTGAACCACCTGTTTCCCGGCGACACCGATCTGCTGCGGCGCGTTTCCATCATCGACGAGGATCATGGGCGGCGCGTGCGCATGGCCCATCTGGCGGTGGTCGGCAGCCATACCGTGAACGGCGTTGCGGCGATCCACAGCGAGCTTTTGAAGAGTACGCTGTTCGCCGATTTTCATCGCATTTACCCCGGCAAGTTCATCAATGTCACCAACGGTATCACGCCGCGCCGCTGGCTGAATCAGGCGAACCCGATGCTGACCGAGTTGATCGAGTCGCGCATCGGCGGCAGCTTCGTGCGCAATCTGGAGAAACTCGGCAGCCTGGTCGAATGCGCCGAGGATGCTTCATTCCGCAAGGACTTCCGTGCGGTCAAATACGCCAACAAGCTGCGTCTGGCCGAATATATCGAGCAGCATGTCGGTATACGCGTCGATCCGCATTCGTTGTTCGACGTGCAGGTCAAGCGCATCCACGAATACAAGCGCCAGTTGCTGAACGTGCTGCATGTGATCACGCTCTACAACCGCATCCGCGCCGGGCAGACGGAGGGCATCGTTCCGCGCACGGTGATCTTCGGTGGCAAGGCCGCGCCCGGTTACAAGACGGCCAAGCTAATCATCCGGCTGATTAACGACGTCGCGAGCATCGTCAACCATGATCCTGCGGTGCAGGATATGCTCAAGGTGGTGTTCATTCCCAATTACGACGTGTCCACCGCGGAGAAGATCATCCCGGCCTGCGAACTCTCCGAGCAAATATCCACTGCCGGCACCGAGGCTTCCGGCACCGGCAACATGAAGATGGCGCTCAACGGCGCGCTGACGATAGGCACGCTGGATGGTGCAAACGTGGAGATACTCGAAGAGGTCGGCGAGGAGAATATCTTCATCTTCGGTCTGACCACGCCGGAGGTTGCCGGGCTGCGCGCGCGCGGTTACAACCCGTGGGACTACTATAACGGCAACGCTGAACTGCGCCAGGCGCTGGACATGATAGGCGGCGGCTTCTTCTCGGTGGCAGAGCCGGGGCGCTATCAGGCGATACGCGACAGCCTGCTATCGCAGGGCGATCATTACATGCTGCTGGCCGACTACGCCGGCTATGTGGCGATGCAGCGCAAGGTCGCCGAGCTGTACGGCGATCATGAGGAATGGTCGCGGCGCGCGATCCTGAATGTCGCGCGCATGGGCAAGTTTTCCAGCGACCGTTCGATCAGGGAATATGCCGAACAGGTTTGGGACGTAAAGGCTGCGCTGGAGAAAGACTAAGCCCGGCGCAGGAATTTTTGAGTTGGAATGCACAGGAGGCGTCATGGTTAGCTTAAACGATGTGGATCGTCGGGATGGCTCGGCTTTGCCGGGCGGCGAGGATCGGCGCTCGAATCCGCATATTCGCGCAATTTTCGAATCGGCATGCCAACTGACTGCGCCGTTCTTCGATCCCGCCCAAGGCTGGGGCGGACAATCGTTGACGATGTATGCCCGCCAGGCGTTGCGCGAGGCCTATCCGGAACTAACGCAGCAGGATACCGCACTGCTGTTCGCCGCCGTGCAGCGTTTCCACAGGGGTGTTCCGAGCAAATAGCAGCTCGATCGGAGCCCGAATTGTTACGCTTGCCTGATCGCTACGCCATTCGTGCGCAGGCATTTCTGCTTTTCTTCTCACTGTCTTCTTCCGCCGCTGCGGCGAGCATTGCGCTGAGCATCGCCGATATCGCCGCGCCGGACTTTTCCGCGCGTGGCATTGCGTTGAGCTTGCCGCAGGACGGTTCCGCCGAGCTGCGCATCGATCAATTGCAGGTGCAAGGGCGCGAACTACGCAAGGCGAGATTGCATTGCGCGCGCTTCGAATTGTCCACCGCCGGGATGAGTTGCAGCGGCGGCAGCCTGGATAAATTGCCGGGCATTGCGCTGGAGTTCGGCTACCGCTTCGGCGGCGCATGGCAATTCTCGGCGCAACTGCGCAAAGCGCCCGCCAAGGCGCTGGCGGTGTTCATGCCTGCGGACATGCCGCAATTCACCCAAGGGTCATTGCATGGCGCACTGCATGCCGGCGGCGATGCGGCGGGCACGAACTCGTTCGATGCGGACTTGCGACTGGCCGATGTCGGCTTCGGCGATACGACCGGCCTGCATGCGGCGGAGAAGTTGCGCGGCACGGCGAAGTTGGCTGCCACGCGCAAGGCCGGGGTGTGGAACTGGCAGGGCGACATCGATTGGCAGTCTGGCGATCTGTTCTGGCAGCCGTTGTATTTGACTGGTGCAGTCGAGCGCAAATTGAGCATGGCCGGCAGCTACGACGGTGCGCGCCTTGCGGTCGAGCGGGGCGAGGCCGCGCTGGCGCAGATCGGCCGTGTGCAATTCGCCGCACAGTGGGATTTGAGGCAGTCCAGGCTGGACCATGCGACGGTGCATGGCGACGATCTCGCGCTGGAGCGGCTGTTCGCCGATTACGCCAAGCCGTTTTTTGACGGCGGCGCATTGGCGGAAGCGATGTTGTCCGGCCATGCTGACGTGGATTGGCGCTATCGCGACGGCGCGACGCAATCGTTGCGCCTCGCCCTGCGCGAGGTTGGTGTCGCCGATGCGCAGCAGCGTTTCGCATTGCGCGGGCTGAACACGGCATTTGATTGGCGACCCAACGCGGCACAGCATGCCGACATTGTGTTCGCCGGCGGCGAGATGTTTGGCGTGCCGTTCGGCGCTGCGCAATGGCGGATGCAAATGCAAGGCATGCAGTTCGGCGTGGCGCATGCGGCGTTGCCGCTGCTGGACGGCAAGCTGGAGCTGAACGATTTCCGTCTGCGGCGCGAGGGCGACGACTGGCGCTGGCAGTTCGGCGCGGCGCTGAGCGGCATCTCGATGGAACGATTCAGCCAGTCTGTGGGTTGGCCGCAGATGCTGGGCACGTTGGCGGGACGCATTCCCAGAGTGAGTTACGACGGTGCGGCGATCAGCGCCGAGGGCGCGCTGCTGTTCAATCTGTTCGACGGCACGGTGGTCGCGAGCCGACTCAAACTGGCCGATCCGTTCGGTCGCGCGCCGCGCCTGTACGGCAACCTCAACATGCGCGAGCTCGATCTCGATTTGCTCACGCGCACCTTCTCGTTCGGCAGCATGCAGGGCCGCATCGACGTGGACGTGAACGATCTGGAGTTGCAGAACTGGCAACCGGCGCGCTTCGACGCGCGCATTGCCAGCAGCGACGGCGATTACCCGAAGAAGATCAGCCAGAAGGCGGTGCAGAACATCTCCGCGCTGGGGGGGGCGGGCGCGGCTGCGGCAATCCAGCGCAGCTACCTGCGCTTCTTCGAAAATTTCGGTTATGACCGCATCGGCTGGCGCTGCAAGTTGCGCAACGGCGTATGCGCGATGGGGGGCGTGGACAACGGCAGCGGCGGGGCTTACGCCATCGTCAAGGGCGGCGGCATTCCGGCGATCACCGTGATGGGCTACAATCGCGCCGTTTCGTGGAACGAACTGGTCAGCCGCTTGAAGCGCGTGACACAGGGAAATATGCAGGCAGTGGTCAAATAAAGAAGTAGCGGAGATGTATCGTAGGGTGGGCTTTGCCCACCATGTCGGGCAGAGCCCGACCTACATTGGGTCGGATAAAGGAGATGCAATGAGAACGAACGTAGCAAGTCACGCCAATAAAATCTGGATCGTTATGGCCGCACTGGCGCTGAGCGCCTGTGTCACCATCAACATCTATTTCCCCGCCGCCGCCGCGGAAAAGGCTGCGGACAAGATCATCGAAGAAGTGTGGCAAACCCCGAAGGCCGATCAACCCGCCACTACCGAACCTGCCGTGAAGGAGACGAAATGAACGCCATGATGAAAATACTGGTTAGCCTGTTCGTGTTGCTGTTTGCATTCAATGCAGGCGCAGTCGATCTGGAAGTGAACACGCCCGGCGTGAACGCGATCAAGCAGAGCATGCAGGCGCGCCATGCGCAACTCGCGCCGCACTATGCCAGCGGCGCGGTGGGCATCGCCTCCGATGGCATGGTCGCTTTGCGCGATGCGGGGGCCGTGCCGTTGCCGCAGCGCCAGGCGGTGAACGGGCTGGTCGCCGCCGAGAACCGCGACCGCAACGCGCTGTACGCCGAGATCGCCAATGCCAACGGCCACCCCGAATGGGAAGGCGAAATACGCAACACCTTCGCCCAGCGATGGATGCAGCGCGCCCAGCCGGGTTGGTGGGTGCAGAGTGGCGGCGGCTGGTCGCAGAAGTAATTATTATTCCTTCAGGCCCGTTCGGGCTGAGCTTGTCGAAGCCTCAGTGATGCTCTTCGACAGGCTCAGGGCGAACGGTTCGTTATTTTCAGTAACCGTAGGGTGGGATCTGCCCACCATGTCGGGCGTAGCCCGACCTACATTGAGTTCCGGCTTGCCCGGTTCAGGTTGGTCAATATATGAATCCCACCCTAGTCTTCGACATCGAAACCATCCCCGACATCGCCGGGCTGCGCACACTTTATGAAGTGGACGGCGCGGTCAGCGACAAGGAAGTCGCCGAGATGGCCTTCCAGATGCGCCGCCAGAAAACCGGCAGCGATTTCCTGCAACATCATTTGCAAAAGGTCGCGGCGATCTCCTGCGTGCTGCGCGAGGGAGATAACTTCAAGGTGTGGTCGCTGGGCGAGCCGGGCGAGGACGAGGGCAGCATCATCAAGCGCTTCTTCGACGGCATCGAGAAATACACGCCGCAACTGGTGAGCTGGAACGGCGGCGGCTTCGACTTGCCGGTGCTGCATTATCGCGGCCTGATCCACGGCATCCAGTCGCCCCGGTATTGGGATCAGGGCGAGGATGACAAGGATTTCAAGTGGAATAACTACATCAGCCGCTATCACTCGCGTCACCTCGACCTGATGGACTTGCTCGCGATGTACACCGGTCGCGCCAACGCGCCGCTGGACGAACTGGCGAAACTGATAGGCTTCCCCGGCAAGCTGGGCATGGACGGCAGCAAGGTGTGGGACGCGTATCAGCAGGGGCAGTTGGCCGAGATACGCAATTATTGCGAGACCGACGTGGTGAACACCTATCTGGTGTTCGCGCGCTTCCAGATGATGCGCGGCCAGTTCACCCGCGCGCGCTACGAACAGGAATTGGAACTGGTGCGCAGCACGCTGGCGAAATCCGACCAGCCGCACTGGGCCGAATATCTCGCCGCCTGGAAGTGACCATGCACAAGTTGCGCAAACCTTGGCTCGCGCTGGGATGGCTTTGGGTCGCTACCGTCGTGTACCTTTCCCTCATTCCCAATCCGCCGGAAACGGTGCGATTCCCGGGCGTCGACAAGTTGCAGCATGCGCTGGCGTATGGTCTGTTGATGTTGTGGTTCTGCCAGATGTATGTGCATCGCCAGCAGCGCTTGGTGGTCACAGCACTGTTGATCGCACTGGGTATCGCCGTGGAGTTCATGCAGGAAACGACCGGCTACCGCTACTTCGAATTTACCGACATGCTGGCAAATGCCGTCGGCGTGATGCTGGGCTGGGTGTGGGCGCGCACCGGGCTGGGGAATATTGGATGCAAGCTGGAAATGAAATTCTTGAAATAATTGAATAATATGACTGAAAAAACGTATATACCTCCCGTTGTGACCATCGAGTCGCTCGACCATGAAGGCCGCGGTATCGCGCATGCCGACGGCAAGGTGATTTTTATCGAGGGCGCGCTGACCGGCGAGCGTGTGACCTATTCCACGTATCGCAAAAAGAACAACTACGAACAGGCGCAAGTTGGCCAAATCCTGAAACAGACTTTTATGCGCGTGCAGCCGAAGTGCCCGAATTTCGGCGTGTGCGGCGGTTGCTCGATGCAGCATCTGGAGGTGCGCGCGCAGGTCGCGGTCAAGCAGCGCGTGCTGGAAGATAATCTGGCTCGTATCGGCAAAGTTAAGCCGGAGATCATGCTGCCGCCGATCTACGGACAGCCTTGGGGTTATCGTCAGCGCGCACGTTTGTCGGTGCGCCATGTCGAGAAGAAGGGCAAGACGCTGGTGGGCTTCCGCGAGAAGAACGGCAAGTTTGTGGCCGACATGCAGCATTGCGAAATCCTCACGCCCAAGATTGCAAGCCTGTTGCCGCTGCTGGGCGAGTTGAATGAAAAATTCACAGCCCGCGATATCCTGCCGCAGATCGAGGTGGCGGTGGGCGATCATGTGGATGTGCTGGTGCTGCGCATTCTGGATGCACTCACACCGTCGGATGTGACGCATATCAAGCAATTCGCCGATACGCATCAGGTTCAGTTCTGGACGCAGACCAAGGGGCCGGAAACGGTAGTGCCGTTTTACCCGCTGGACGCGCCGCAACTTTCCTACAGCCTGCCGGAGTTCGGCATCACCATGCCGTTCGCGCCGACCGAATTCACCCAGGTGAACAGCGACATGAATCGCCTGATGGTCAGTCGCGCCCTGCGCCTGCTGGCTCCGCAGGCGGGCGAACGCATCGTCGATTTCTTTTGCGGACTGGGTAACTTTACGCTGCCGATTGCAAGAAGCGGTGCGCAAGTGTTGGGCATCGAAGGCAGCGATGCACTGGTGAAACGCGCCGGACAGAACGCCGAATCCAACGGCTTGGCAGCCAATACCGAATTCCGTGCAATGAATCTGTTCGAGATGGATGAGGCCGCACTGGCGAAGCTAGGACGCTTCGATAAATGGCTGGTTGACCCGCCGCGCGACGGGGCATTCGAGCTGATGAAATCCATCAGCGATGAAACTGCACCGCGTCGTATCGTCTATGTTTCTTGCAGTCCGTCGACTTTGGCGCGCGATGCCGAAGTGCTGGTGCATGACAAGAGTTACACGCTGAAGGCGGCAGGCGTGATGAACATGTTCCCGCAGACCTCGCACGTCGAATCGATTGCGGTGTTCGAACGGGAGTAGACCTTAAAGTCCTTCTCGCGACGGCGGGAATCCAGTGAGAGGATCGACGATGCGTTTTTCAACTTCGCGCCACAGTGAAATTCTCCGTCTGAATCGAAAGCTTGTGAGGGAGGGTTTTCCCAGGCTACAGATGTCGTTCCTGGTTACGATAACCGGGGCGAGCGGGTTCGTTGCGTCGTTTTCCTTGCTGCACAGCGGCTTTCATGTAATGCCATGGCGCTATTTGTTGGCGTGCATGATTGCTTACGTAGTCTTTCTGATGCTGCTGTGGCTTTGGTTGCGAACAAAGGCAGAGGACTATGCTGACATCCCGGATTTCTCGAATGGCATTCCATCGCATGGCGGTGGCAGCGGAGAATGTCATTCCTATGCGGGAAATGGCGGAGAGTTTGGGGGCGGTGGTGCCAGCGGCTCTTTTGATTCCTCCTATGAGGTGATTCCCCTGGAATCAGCAGATGCGGGCGGCCCGGTAGGCGATGCGCTGGAGGCGGCGAGCGGTGCCGACGAGTTGGCCATTCCTTTGTTCGTATTGATTTTGTTCGTGGCATTGCTGCTGTCGTCGTTATACGTGGTGTATTCCGCACCAATGCTATTTGCGGAGTTGCTGCTAGATGGCATGTTGGCAGCCGGACTTTATCGGCGGCTCAAGGGTATCCCACGACAGCATTGGCTCGAAACCTCGTTGCGCAGGACATTCTGGCCTTTTCTGTTAACGGCGTTATTGTCGTGGGGCACCGGTTGGGCAATGCAGCTTTATGCGCCCGAAGCCGATTCAATAGGGGACGTACTTCATTACCATGCAACGCAAAATTGATAATCGAGGAGCTGCACGATGAAACGTTACGACGATCTGGTCGCCGAGGCGCTGACGCGCGTGAAGGAGATCATGCCGTGGGACTTGAGTCGTGCACTCGCATCGGGAAGCAAACTGCTGCTGCTCGACGTACGCGAGCCGGCGGAGTTCGCGATGCTGCGCATCCCCGGTTCGATCAACGTGCCGCGCGGGATACTCGAACAGTCCTGCGAGTGGGACTACGACGAAACCGTGCCGGAACTGGCTGCCGGGCGGGATCGCGAGATCGTGGTCATCTGCCGCTCCGGCAAGCGTTCGGTGCTCGCCGCCGACACGATGCTGCAAATGGGTTTTTCCAACGTCGTCTCGCTCAAGACCGGCGTGCGCGGCTGGAACGATTTCGAGCAGCCGATGGAGGATGCGGCCGGCAATGCCATCGATGCGGATGCGGGCGATGTGCTGCTTGCGCCGCGAGTGCGCCCCGAACAGCGCAAACCAAAATAATCAAGCCTTGGGTTTGAGCGCTTCGCCCTCGAACCGGATTCCTTCCCATCCGTGATTCGTGAAGTTCCGTATATTTTGGTGATCCGTGCCGTCCGGATTGCCCAGCACGTCCTTGCGGTAATAGTCGCCGAAGCAGGCCAGCGTCTGCTGCGGCGACAGGTCGTTTAGCTTCGCGAACGAGAACAGTTTGCACGAGCCGTTGTTCTGTCCGGCCTCGTTGCGCGTCGCACCGTTGGCGAAGGCGGTCGGGGTGAAGTCGTATCGTGCGTCGATCTGTGCGATGGTGTCGTTGAAGCAGACGCTGTCGGGCACGTCGTTCAGGCGTTTCAGAAATTCGTTCAGTTCCATTTTCTATTCCATTTTAATGAAAACAAAAGGCGGCCTACAGGCCGCCTTGTCGTTGAAGTCGCGATGCTTATTCGCGTTCGCCGGCGAACGCCATCAGCAGATGCAGCAGGCTGGTGAACAGGTTGTAAATGTTCAGGAACAGGCCCAGCGTCGCCATCACGTAGTTGGTTTCGCCGCCGTGCACGATCTGGCTGACGTCGTACAGGATGTAGGCGGAGAAGATCATCACGGCAATCGCGGAGATGGTCAGCGACAGCGCGGGAATCTGGAAGAAGATGTTCGCCAGCGATGCGACGATCAGCAGGATCAGTCCGATGAACAGGAACTTGCCCATGAAGCTGAAATCCTTCTTGGTCACGGTGGCGATGGTGGCCAGCGAGAAGAAGATGATGCCGGTTCCGCCTGCGGCCATGCCGACCAGTTCTGCGCCGTTCTTCAGGTGCAGCGCGACTTGCAGGATCGGGCCGAGGAGCACGCCGGCGACGAAGGTGAAGCCGAGCAGGGCGACGATGCCCCATACGCTGTTGCGCAATGCGGAGACGGCAAACATCATGCCCATCATCGCACCGAACATCAGCAGCGAAGACATGATTGGGCTTTCGGCCATGAACGAGAAGTTCATCGACATGCCGACGGATGCGCCGATCACCGTCGGGATCATGGTCAGCGCCAGCATCATGTAGGTGTTGCGCAGTACCTTGTTCTGTTCGGCGGCAAGCGTGCCGGTTTGCGTTGCGGTTTGATATTGCATATGTGAACTCCCGGAAAACGTTGAAAAACTTACCCGCTAGGGGCCTCGTCAATGCCGCGCATTATCGCATGCGGGCCTTGATGTTGCGGGCATAAGACTAACCAAGTGCGGTAAAAGTTTCAATGCGTCACGCATCGGTCTTGTGCCGGAGGGGATCATGGTTGCGGTCGTAGTCGGAGTGCCCGAAACAGCGATGAAAGTATATAGGCCGAAATATATAGGTATTTATTCTTATTGTTATTTATCCCGGATAGCCACATGATGCGCGCCGGCAAACTTGCTGAAAGGCAAGGACGCAACACTACGGGGCTAATGGATCCGATCCGATGCCAGCCGGGTTGCCGGTTCTGGAAGTGCAGAGAACCGTCGGTAGTTCCCTCCATTCGTGTCGCGTTGTTTTTTGCGCACCTTGTTGACCGACATCAAGCCGAACGCCCGTCAAAGGCTCTATTGCATCGAACTGAAGCGAGGGAACTACCATGAACAGAGACCATTATTTGTCGAAGCGACAGCAATCCTTTTTGCGGATGCCGACTGCTTATCAGAGTGAGCAGCGGGAGCGGGAAAATGACGGGATCATGCTTGCACTGCTAGCCGTTCCGGATGAGAATCGGCACGCGAATGCAGAAAGTGCCGCAAAGCCGAAAGTGCGATCCCGCCAGTAGTCGTTCATCCGGTCAGGCAAGCAGGTGAAATGACTGTGACCGGCCGGTTGGGGCAGAATCCTCGCTTCAGGGGCTTGGGCTTGGGAGAGCGCGGCATTCCGCGCTTTTTAATCCATTCGTTGTCCGTCAACCAAGGGGCACAACATGGACCACTCTACGCAACATGCGCTCGACTGGCTTGTCAGCGACGGTTTCATGCCGCACGGGCATTGCTATTTGTGGACGCCGGAACTGCTGTGGACTTACGTGATTGCGGAATCCGTCATCGTGCTGTCCTATTTTTCCATCGCGTTTGCACTGTTGTATTTCGTCGGCAAGCGCCGAGATCTTCAGTTCAACTGGATGTTCAAGCTGTTCTCACTGTTCATATTCGCCTGCGGCGCGACCCACGCGATGGGGATATGGACGATCTGGCATCCGGATTACTGGCTCGATGCATTGATCAAGGCTGCCACTGCGCTGGTCTCGCTGGTCGCGGCAATCCTGATCTGGCCTTTGATCCCTCGCGCACTGAAGCTGCCCAGCACGCGGCAACTGGAAGATGCCGTTTCCCAGTTGCAACGGGAGGTGGCCCAGCGCAAGGCGGCCGAGGCCGAGCTGGCGCGCCTGAAGGAAGTCAGCGACGAACGCTTCCGTATCCTGTTCGATCTGGCCGCTGTCGGCGTGGCGGAAGTGGATGCCGATACGGGCTCGTTCCTGCGCGTCAATCGCAAGTATTGCGATATTCTGGGATACAGCCTGGAAGAGATGCGCAGCATTAACCATCGGTCGCTCGTTCATCCCGACGACTGGCCCCGCGTTCAGGAAAAACTCCAGTCGCTCATGGTCGGCATACTGCCGGAGTTCTCCGTGGAGGAACGCTTCCTGCACAAGAACGGCAATCTTATCTGGGTCGAACTTACCGTTTCGCCGCTACGCCAGCCAAATGTGTCGCCGGCAATTTATGTTGCTATCGTGCAGGACATTACCGTGCGCAAACAGGCAGAACAGACCCTCAAGGAACAACTCGACGAACTGCGCCGCTGGAATGAAACGACGGTAGGACGGGAGAGCCGCATCATGGAACTGAAGCGCGAGGTGAACGAGCTGCTGGCCGGCAGCGGCCTGTCGCCACGCTATCCCAGCGTCGCGGCGAGCGGGGACGAAACACAGGCATAGCGACGAGGACATCATGAAGCCTCCGGCATATTGGGACAGCAACGACTTCTGGCTGGCGCTCGCCAAGGGGGCTGGACTGCTAGTCGCTTTCATCGGCGCGCTCGTGCTGTTCGGCTGGCTGCAGGACATCCCGCAGTTGAAAAGCATCTCTCCGCACTGGGTGGCGATGAAAACCAACACTGCGCTGGGCTTGGTGCTGGCCGGACTGGTGCTCTGGCTGAAGGCCGCCGATCCGGCGCGGTCCGGCCGGTTCTGGCGCTGGGTCGAACGGCTGCTGGCCGGCGGCGTTGTGCTGATTGGCGCGCTTTCGCTGTTCGAATACCTGTCCGGCATCGATCTCGGCATCGACCAATGGCTGTTCCACGAGCCGGCAGGAGCGATCGGCACGCTCGCGCCTAACCGCATGGCGCCGGCGAGCGCACTGTGCTTCATGCTGTTCGGTTCGGCCCTGCTGATCGAGGGCAAAACGGCGCTCGGCGGCCGGCTGGTTTCGGCGCTTGCCCTGTTGACGGCGCTTCCGGCGCTGGCCTCCGTCCTGATCTATCTCTACGACACCGACAACGTCTATGGTCTTGGGTACTTCCTGCAATTGGCCGCACACACGGCGCTGGCCTTCCTTGTGCTCGCGGCGGGTCTGCTTTGTTCGCGGCCGGAGCACGGCATAGTTGCGCTGCTCAGGCGCCACGACAGCGGTGGCGCGCTGGCCCGCCGCCTGCTGCCGGTCAGCCTGTTGCTGCCGATGCTGATCGGCGGGCTGAAACTGCTCGGCGAAAACGCCGCACTGTACGAGCCGGACTTTGGCGTGGCGCTGGTCGCAATGACCTACATCGTCATACTCAGCACGCTGGTGGTGTGGGGGGGGCGGTTCCTGACGCGGATCGAAGTCGAGCGCGAGTGGATGCATGCAAGCGTCGCATTGAACGAGGCGCGCCTGCACACGCTGGTGAGCACCATCCCCGACCTGATCTGGTTGAAAGACACGGATGGCGTCTATCTTGCCTGCAATTCCGCCTTTGAGCGATTCTACGGTGCGAAGGAAGCCGACATCGTCGGCAAGAGCGACTACGACTTCGTGCCGCGCGAACTGGCGGATTCCTTCCGTGCCAACGACCGGGCCGCGATCGAGGCCGGCGGCCCGCGCAGCAACGAGGAGTGGCTCACTTTCGCCGATAGCGGCCGGCGCATCTTGGCGGAAACGACCAAGACGCCGATGTTCGGCCAGCAGGGCGAGCTGCTCGGCGTGCTGAGCATCGCCCGCGATATCACCCAGCGCCACCAGTCCGAAGTGGCGATCCGCGTCGCCCAGGTCGAAACCGAGCACCTGCTGGTCGAGGCCAACCAGTCGCGCCAGGCGCTGCTGAGCGCGCTGGAAGACAGCAAGGCCAAGACCCTGGCCTTGCAGCAAAGCGAGGAGTCGCTGCGGCACAGCCAGGCGCGCTACATGTCTCTGTTCGCCGCCATCTCCGATGCGGCCTATGTCCACGAGATACGCGAGGACGGTACGCCGAGCTGGTTCATCGAGGTCAACGAGGTTGCCTGCGAAATGACCGGCTATGTGCGCGAGGAGTTGTTGCGCATGACGCCCGAGCAACTGGATGAACCGGACTCAGGCGTCGACCTTGGCCCGGTCATTCAGCGCCTGATGCTCAACGGGGCCGCCACTTTCGAGCAGGTGCATCTGACCAAGGGCGGGCGGCGCATCCCGGTCGAGATCCATGCGCACCTGTTTACGTTCAACGAGCGCCCTGCGGTGATTTCCATCGTGCGCGACGTCACCGAGCGCAAGCTGGCCGAGGCCGCGTTGCGCGACCGCAATGCCTTCGTCGAGACCCTGCTGGAGAATGCGCCGATAGGCTTTGCGGTAAGCACCATAGACGACGGCCGCTTCGCGTTCGTCAGTCGCCGTTTCGCCGATATCTACGGCGTGCCGTCAGGCAGTCTGGCAAGCGTCGGCGACTTCTTCGACAAGGTGTATCCCGATCCGGCGCAACGCGAACAGATACGGGCACGCGTGATGGCGGACATCGCAAGCGGCGATCCGGCGCGTATGCATTGGGAGGATGTCGAGTTCACCACATGCGGCGGCGAGCACCGGGTGATCAGCGCGGCGAACATCCCGCTGCCCGAGCAGAATCAGATAATCTCGATGGTGTGGGACGTGACCGACCGCCACCTCGCCGAAGCCGCACTACGCGAGAGCGAGAAGCATTTCCATTCGTTGTTCGAGAACATGCTGGACGGTTATGCCTACTGCCGCATGCAGTTCGAGGAAGGCAAGGCGGTGGACTTCACCTATCTCGACGTGAACGAGTCTTTCGAGAAGCTGACCGGTCTGAAGGATGTGGTCGGCAGGAGAGTCAGCGAGGTGATCCC
>MGWR01000061.1 GCA_001801085.1 Gallionellales bacterium GWA2_60_142
CTGGGCGGTGTTCGGCCCGCAGATGCTGAAGATCAAGGACAGGCACGACAACCAGTTCTGCTTCGGCCCGACCCACGAGGAAGTCATCACCGACATCGCTCGCCGCGAAATCCGCAGCTACCGCCAACTGCCTGTGAACTTCTACCAGATCCAAACCAAGTTCCGCGACGAGGTGCGTCCCCGCTTCGGCGTGATGCGCGCGCGCGAGTTCATGATGAAGGACGCCTATTCCTTCCACGCCGACTACGCCAGCCTGGAACAGACCTACCGCGTGATGTACGAAACCTATAGCCGCATCTTCACCCGACTGGGCTTGCAGTTCCGCGCAGTCGCGGCGGACACGGGTGCTATCGGCGGCTCCGGCTCGCACGAGTTCCATGTGCTGGCCGACGCAGGCGAAGACGCGCTGGCGTTCTGTCCGGACTCGGACTACGCGGCTAACGTGGAACTGGCCGAAGCGGTCGCACCGAGTGCATCGCGCGCGCCTGCCTCTCAGGAAATGCAGAAAGCCATCACTCCCGGCCAGAAGACTATCGGGGAAGTCGCCGCGTTCTTCAACGCCTCCGCGCAAAATATATTGAAATCCATCGCGGTCGTGACGCACGAAGACGAATTCGTGCTGCTGCTGCTGCGCGGCGACCATACGTTGAACGAGATCAAGGCCGGCAAGGTACTGGGCGAATTCCGTTTCGCCAGCGACGATGAAATCCATCGCAACATGAACTGCCGTGCCGGCTACATCGGCCCCGTTGGCAGCCAGGTGCGCACACTGATCGACCGCTCCGCCGCCGCAATGAGCGACTTCATCTGCGGCGCGAACGACGACGGCTTCCACTACACCGGCGTGAATTTCGGACGCGACGTGCATCTGGACGAAGCCAACGTGCATGACCTGCGCAACGTCGTCGCGGGCGATGCCTCGCCGGACGGCAAGGGCAATCTGGAAATCTGCCGCGGCATCGAAGTCGGGCACATCTTCCAGTTGCGCACCAAATACGCCGAGGCGCTGAACGCGACCTTCCTCGACGCGCAGGGCAAAACGCAGGTTATGGAGATGGGCTGCTACGGCATCGGCGTATCGCGCATCGTCGCCGCGGCGATCGAGCAAAACTACGACGAGCGCGGCATCACACTGCCGCCCGCGATGTCCCCGTTCCAGCTCGCCATCGTGCCTATCGGCATGGGCAAGAGCGAGGCGGTGCGCAATGCGGTGGAGCAGTTGTATGCGGACTGCAAGGCTGCCGGCATCGAAGTGCTGCTGGACGACCGCGACGAGCGGCCCGGCGTGATGTTCGCCGACATGGAGCTGATCGGCATCCCGCACCGCATCGTCGTCGGCGACCGCGGCCTGAAAGAGGGCAACGTCGAATATCAGGGAAGACGCGATGCCGCCGCGCAAGCCGTTCCCTTGCAAAGCGCGCTGGGGCTCGTACAATCGAAACTATGAAAACGAGATACGGGACACAGGATTCAGGATACAGGGGGCGGCAGACGCATGCGCCCCTGCGTCATGCTGTCGCGCCACTTCTCGCATTGTTGCTGTTCGCCTCCGGCGCATACGGCGGCGCGCAACGCGAAGAATCGCTGTCGGCCAGCGTGCGCGCCGTACTGCAACACAGCGTTTCCGACCTCGCCGCGCCCAAGCTGGCTTTTGCCAACAAATCCGATGCCGAAGCCTGGCTGAACGAGATGTCGCGCCGCCTGCAGAAACGCATGCCGGACAAAGAGGCGCGCATCGACTTCCTGAGCACGGTGCATTACGAGGCAACCCGCGCCGGACTTGACCCGCAACTGGTGCTGGGATTGATCGAAGTGGAAAGCGGCTTCAAAAAATATGCCGTATCGCGGGTAGGCGCGCGCGGCTACATGCAGGTGATGCCGTTCTGGGTGAAATACATCGGCGCCAATGACCACAACTTGTTCCACCTGCGCACCAACCTGCGCTACGGTTGCACCATTCTGCGCCACTACGTGGACATCGAGAAGGGCGACCTGTATCGCGCGCTGGGCCGCTACAACGGCAGTCTGGGCCGTCCGGAATACCCGAATCTGGTGCGCGCCGCCTGGCACAACCACTGGATCATACCGCGCAGAACGGCAAGCAACGCTTACCCCGCCGCCAGCTAATTCAGTTTCTTGTTCTTGATGTAGGTCTCAATGCCGGCTCGCGTCACCTCGCCGGCCTGATAGCTGACCAGTTCGCCGTTCGGAGCATACAGATAGCTGGTCGGCAGCACGTCCACCGCACCGATCTGCGCCGACATCTTGCGATCTCCCAGCACCAGCGGATAACTGATCTTGCTCTTGCCAGCAAACTCGGCGACCGAAGCCCGCGTCGAATCCAGCGCCACGCCGATGACCACCAAGTCTCTATCCTTGTGCGCGTCGTGCAAAGAAATCAACTCGGGTATCTCGGACAGACAGGGCGGACACCAGGTCGCCCAGAAGTTGACCAGCACCCACTTGCCGCGATAGTCCGCCAGCCTGTGCGTCTTGCCGGACATATCCTGCAGCGTGAAGCCCGCAGCACAAGCTGAAGTGGATATTGCCAGCAACAACAGGCCAGCCAGCCAACGCCCCGCCATGAATCGTGCCATGAGATTAATGACCGTGCCTGTCCGAGGACTGCTCGCCTGCTCCGCCATGGGCACCCGCAGGCTCGGAGGCATGGGTGAAGTACAGCGCGATCGCGATCAGTGCGATCGCCGCACCCAGATAGACCAGATCGAGCGGCGTGCTCAGGTGCATGTTCAACGCCTCCTCGAACAGCGTGACGATCATAATCATCAGGATCACCTTGGCCAGACGCGACTTCAGATCGTCCAGACTGTTGATCACCAGTATCTTGCTGGAGGCCTTGCTGCCGTGCGCCTGGTCGATATCGCTAATGAACAGCTCGTACATGCCCAACGAGAAGATCATCATCACCGTCGCCAGCAGGTAGCCGTCCACCACCTCGACGATATGCGACACCGTGGCATCGTGCAGCGCCTTGCGCGCCTCGACGGTCAGGCTGGAATCGGCGTAATGCAGCGCATGGGAGAACAGGTTCACCACGTCCACGGTCGCCATGTAGAAGATCGCGATGCCCGCCAGCAGACTCCCCACCACCGCCGTCAATACCATGAAACGGCTGTTCCACAGCGCGCCCTCGAACAATCTTTCCAGCAAACCCATGTCGTACTCCTGACTATAAAAATAACGATAAAAAACGTCGCGCATTAAAACGTAAATGACCGATCACGCGCAAGCACATCAGGCAGGACTGCGCGCAAATAGTTCCTGCAAGCTCATATCCGTGTCCCGTTCGATCCGGCCTGCACTCTCCGCCAGCCACTGCCGCAACGGATCGCCATCATCGCCGCCCGGCAACGAAGCTGTATCCAGCACGAACAGTCGCAGCAATTCGGCGGTGCGGATGTACGCCGCATCGCGCATCATCAGCCAGCCGTCGCCTTCGACCTTGCGTATGATGTCGGCCCGCTCCAGTTTGTCGAGAATCTCATCCAGCGCATCGTAGGAAAGATGCAGCGAGCGGGACAATTCCGGCAGGCCGCCCACCCTGCCCTCGCGCAAGCCTTCCGCCATCCTTCGCAGCACGCGCAAGGCATCGAGCAATTGCGCGGCCGGCGTAGCATCTGTTGTCATCGGAGTACGCCAATACGACAACGAGGCGGCGATCACCGCGCCGATCAGGATGGACAGCCAGGACAGGTATATCCACATCAGGAAAATCGGCACGCTGGCGAATGCGCCGTACACCAGCTTGTAGGTCTGGAAATGGCTGACGTAATAGCCGAAGGCGCGGTTCATCGCCTCGAACGCGAGCGCGGCCACGAGCGCGCCTATCATCGCGTGTGAACGCGGCACATGGCGATTGGGCAAGAAATAAAACAGCATCGCGAAGGCCAGCCAGGTCAGCAGCACCGGCAACAGTTTCAATACGCCCACCCCGAATATCGGAACATGCCTGACATAGCCCATCGACAGGCCGACCAGCCATGAGGTCAGCGCGAGACTCACGCCGACCAGCAACGGCGCGAGGGTAAGCACCGCCCAGTGGATGACCAGTCGTTTGAGCAACGGACGCGGCACCACCACGCGCCAGATCGTATTGAATGCATGCTCTATCGTCAGCAACAGGAACATCGCGGCAACCGCGAGCAACGCTATGCCCAGCGCAGTCAGCCGCATCGCGCTTTCGGTGAATTGCTTCATGTACTGCGTGATCACCTTGCTGGCGATGTCCGGCATCAGGCTGCCAGTCAGCAATTGCTTGATCTGCGCGGAATAATTCTCGAACACGGGGAACGCCGAGAACAGAGTCAATGCGATGGTGAACAGCGGCACCAGTGACAGCAGTGTGGTAAAAGTCAGGCTACCGGCGATCTGGGCACAGCGATCCCGGTCGAAGCGCACCACGATGAAACGCATGAAATCCGCGAAATCGCGACTATCCTTTTGCATGGTCGATTCGTTTCCCTATAATGGCGCGCATGATAACCGACAAAGAAATCCTGGTGCTGTATTACAGCCAGCAAGGCGCAACGCGCCAGATGGCACAACTCGTCGCGCGCGGCATCGAGCAGGTCGACGGTGTACGCGCGCGGCTACGCACCGTGCCCAAGGTGTCCACGGTGTGCGAAGCGACCGAGTCGTCGATTCCGGACGAAGGCGCGCCCTATGTCGAACTGCGCGATCTGGAGGAATGCATAGGCTTGGCGCTGGGCAGCCCCACCCGTTTCGGCAACATGGCCTCCGCGATGAAGTACTTCCTGGACGGCACCGGCGGGCTGTGGATGAAACATGCGCTGGCAGGCAAGCCTGCCACGCTGTTCACCTCTACCGGCAGCATGCACGGTGGCCAGGAGAGCACGCTGCTGACCATGATGCTGCCGCTGCTGCATCACGGCATGCTCATCATCGGCCTGCCCTATTCCGAACCGGAGCTCGGCACAACCCAAAGTGGCGGCACGCCCTACGGCGCCAGCCATGTCGCCGGGCTCGCCGGTAACCAGCCGATCACCGACGCCGAGAAGAAGCTCTGCCTTGCGCAGGGCCGCCGTCTGGCGCAAACCGCGCTGAAGCTCGCGCAATGAGCGGCACGCCCATGAACAACGACCCGATGAGTCAAACTCGGGAAGCGCGCTGCCTGCTGCGCGCGCACCGCTACGGCGTGCTGTCCACGCTATCGAAGAAATTCGACGGCCACCCGTTCGGTTCGATCGCACCTTATCTGACCGACCATGACGGCAGCGTGCTGCTGTTCATCTCCGGGCTGGCGGAACACACCAAAAACATCCTGAACGACCCGCGCGTCAGCCTGATCACGCACGACCAGAACGATCCGCGCATCCAGACCCAGGGACGCGTGACTGTCGTCGGCAAGGCCGAACCGCTGACAGGACGCGAGCCCTATGCCGCCCGCTGGCTGCGCTACTTCCCCGAAAACGCGCAACTGTTCGAACTCGGCGACTTCGCGTTCTTCCGCATCACGCCCCAGTCCGTGCGCCATGTCGCCGGCTTCGGCCAGGCGCGCTGGATCATGAGCCACTTTACCGTGCCGCCCTATCCGCTAATGGCTCAAGAAGAGGATTTGCTGGCGCAGTTGAATGCATCGCCACAAAACGAATTGCGCCGCTGCCTGCAACTGCGCGGCCTCTCCGCCGAACAATTACGCATGTTAGGCATCGATTGCGACGGCTTCGATGTCGCGGCCGACGGCCGCATGCTGCGGTTCGATTTCGCCGAACCGGTCGCGGATACGGATAGCGCGCTCGCAGCGCTGTCGCATCCGGACGAGGAATAGCATCCAAAACGAAAAAGGCACGGGAGCACCGTGCCTTTTTCATCCATCCCGAAACGATTTAACGCTTCCTGTTTTTCGTCGCCGTGGCAGCCGGAGCCTCCTGAACGGCAGGCGCAGACTCAACCTTGCGTTCCGGCATGCAGCTGCTGTTGCTCACTGTGCCGTTCGGCATCACCGTGTTGCACAATGTCGCGCCGGTCAGCGTCGCATCCGCGATGTTTGCACCGGTCAGGTCGCCATCGGTCAGGTCCGCGTTCAGCAGGATCGCTCCGGTCAGGTTGGCGCGCTCCAGTTGTGCGCCGCGCAGCATCGCTTTGTTCAAGTTAGCGTCGGTCAGGTTGGCCTGCGACAGGTTGGCGCGGGTCAGGTTGGCGCGCACCAGATTCGCCTCGGTCAGGTTGGCCTTGCCGAGGTTCGCCTTGAACAGATTGGCCTGCGCCAGATTGCCCATGTAAAGCTGCGCGCCGGCCAGATTGGCGGAACCCAGGTTGGCCTCGGCCAGCGCGGCATTCAGGCATACGCTGCGCGGCTGGATCACACAGCCGTTGATCGCACCCTCAACCGCCGCCTCGACCTGTCCGGCCTTCGCGGGCTTCACAGCAGCACAGTTCGGGCCGCTATTCACGATACCGTTCGGCATCGTCGTGCGGCAGAACGTGGTCTTGACGAACTTCGCGTTCTCGATCTCGGCATCGCTCAGGTCGGCATCGGTCAGGTTCGCCCCGCTGAGGTTCGCCCCCTTGAGTTTGGCACCGGTCAGGTTGGCACCGGTGAAATTGGCACCGGTCAGATCGGAGTTATAGAGCGTGATGCCGGTCATATCTGCGTCGGTGAAATTGCCGCCAGACAAATTGCCGTGATAGATGTTTGCTTCCTTGAGATTGGCCTTGGAAAAATCGGCCTTGGACAGATCGCCCTCGACCCAACGAGCCTCATGCACATCCGCACCGACCGCACTTTTGCCGGCCAGTTGCGCGTGCGGACACTGGGAATGCGGGATGATCGAACACTCGGCCCAGCTCGCATTGGCGAACAGCGCACTCAACAGGAACATGCTACCCAACAGAATTCTTTTCAAGACAACCTCCGGTGAAGTTCGTAAAAAACGGCGCACAAAACGTGCGCCGCTGTATCAGAGCAGGTTGCCGGAAAAAAGTTCACACCTGCGGATGCGCGCGCTCCCCCGAACTGTGCAACTTGTTGAGCGCATTGAGATAAGACTTGGCGGAAGCCACGACGATATCGGTGTCCGCGCCCTGACCGTTGACGATGCGACCGCCCTTGGACAGGCGCACCGTCACCTCGCCCTGCGCGTCGGTTCCGCTGGTGATGTTGTTCACCGAATACAGCAGCAGCTCGGTGCCGCTGTGGACGATCTGCTCGATCGCCTTGAACGTCGCATCCACCGGTCCGCCGCCCTGCATCTCGGCGCTCGCCTCCTCGCCGCCGACGCTCAACGTGACTTGCGCCTTCGGCAGGATGCCGGTCTCGGAATGCGCGCGCATCGCAACGAGGCGGAAATGCTCGCAGAACTGCGAAACAAACTCGTCGCTAACCAGCGATTGCAAGTCCTCGTCGAATATCTCCGACTTACGATCCGCCAACTCCTTGAAGCGCGCGAACGCTGCATTCAAGGCCTCTTCGCCGTCGAGCACAATACCCAGCTCCTGCAAGCGCGAACGGAAGGCAGCACGCCCGGAGAGCTTGCCCAGAGTCAGCTTGTTCGTGCTCCAGCCCACGTCCTCGGCGCGCATGATCTCGTATGTCTCGCGATGCTTGAGCACGCCGTCCTGATGGATGCCGGACTCGTGTGCGAACGCGTTCGCACCGACGATGGCCTTGTTCGGCTGCACCGGATAGCCGGTGATGCTGGACACCAGTTTCGAGGTCGGCACGATCTGCGTGGTGTCGATGCGCGTATCGCAGGTGAAAATGTCGCGGCGCGTCTTCACCGCCATCACGATCTCTTCCAGCGAGGCATTGCCCGCGCGCTCACCCAGGCCGTTAATGGTGCACTCGACCTGACGCGCGCCGTTCATCACCGCAGCCAGCGAATTGGCGGAAGCCATGCCCAGATCGTTGTGGCAATGCGTTGACCAGATCACCTTGTCCGAATTCGGCACGCGGGCGATCAACTCCCTGAAGCGCTCGCCCCACAACGCCGGAACGCTGTAGCCCACGGTGTCCGGAACATTGAGCGTCGTAGCGCCCGCCTGGATCACCGCATCGAACACCCGCACCAGAAAGTTCATCTCGGAACGCACCGCATCCTCGGCCGAGAATTCCACATCGTCGGTGTATTCGCGCGCCCACTTCACCGCCTGCACCGCGCGCTCAACGACCTGATCCTCGGTCATGCGCAGCTTGTGCTGCATATGGATAGGGCTGGTCGCAATAAAGGTGTGGATGCGCCCACGTTTGGCCGGCTTGATCGCCTCGCCTGCACGGCGCACGTCGTTCTCGCTGGCGCGCGCCAGCGAACACACTGTGGAATCCTTGATGGTCTCGGCGATCGCGTGGATCGCATCGAAGTCGCCGGGACTGGCCGCAGCGAAACCCGCCTCGATCACGTCCACGCCCAGCTTCTCCAACTGGCGCGCGATGCGCAACTTCTCTTCCTTGGTCATCGAAGCGCCCGGGCTCTGCTCGCCATCGCGCAAGGTGGTGTCAAAAATTATCAATTTGTCTGTCATGTCAAAAGCTCCATCGCGGATAGGTTTATCCTGCGACAACCTTCAGGGTTGTCGCGCACATTGCATCGGATTGTGTGAGTGAGATTAGCGCGCGCCGCGCAGCAGCAGCGCAGCCAGCAGGCTGAACGTGGAGTGAAGCAACGCGATGTAGGTAGAGAAGTGCATGGGCAAGAATATAGCGGCTTTGCCAGAGCCGCGCAAATTTTTATGGGGGCTTGTCACCGCTATTTAGCCATCAATTCAACAGCGGATGATCCTTCGGCAATTGCTTCGAATACCAGATCGCGAGCTTGTGGCGTAGCGTCTTCTCGGCAACCTGGTCTTCCGGCAGCGGCTGGATGACTTTGTCGTGCACCAGCAGGCGGTAGATATAGAGCAGCTTTTCGCTGGCCGAATCAGTCGGCTCGAACTCGACCACGCCACGCCCTTCCGCATACTTCACGCCAGCTAGCAGCGCTTCCTTGAATAGGGCGTTTTCATTTTTCAATTTCTTCATGGCGACCTCCGTTGAACGTTAGCGGCGCTGCCGCTTGCAAACACATTGAGGCGCATTCTGCGCCTGTTCGGAGATTTATTGAAGGGTGGTGGTTTTGTGCGGACGGTTTTGTGGGAACGGATTTAGCCGCGATTGCTGCGTATTACTTTATCGCCTATCGCGGCTAAAGCCGCTCCCACCAAGATAGCGGCCAATCCGGATGCGTTGCGTCAAACGGACGGCGGTACAGCGCGCTTGCCGAAGCGGCGCACCAGCCACAGAACGTAGCCGGACAGCGCGTAGATCAGGAACAGCGCGAACAGCACGCCGGGCGGGTAGCTGGAGATCAGGATGAAGAACAGCGCTATCAGAAAGATCACCACGAACGGCACGCTCTTGCGCATGTTGATGTCTTTGAAACTGTAGAACGGCAGGTTGCTGACCATGGAGAGGCCGGCGAACACCGTCAGCGCGGCGGCATACCAGCTCAACTGGCTGCCCTTGAAGCCGTAGTCCAGCATCACCCAGACGAAACCTGCCACCAGCGCGGCGGCAGCCGGACTGGGCAGCCCCTGGAAGTAGCGCTTGTCGACCACGTCGATGTTGGTGTTGAAGCGCGCCAGGCGCAATGCGGTCGCGGCGCAGTAGATGAAGGCGGCGAACCAGCCCCACTTGCCCAGACCCTTGAACGCCCATTCGTACATCACCAGCGCGGGCGCAACGCCAAACGACACCATGTCGGACAGGCTGTCGTACTCGGCGCCGAATTCGCTCTGGGTGTGGGTCAACCGGGCGACGCGACCGTCCAGCCCGTCTAGCACCATCGCGATGAAGATCGCCACTGCAGCGAACTCGAAGCGACCATTCATCGCCTGCACGATCGCGTAGAAACCGGCGAACAGCGCACCGGTGGTGAACAGGTTGGGCAGCAGATAGATGCCGCGGCGGCGCAGGTTCATTGTTTTACGGGTGGTGATGTCGTCCATGTGTTCAGACTATCAGCTTTGCGGCAGCACGGCCAATATCGTGGTGGTCGCCGACACCTTGTCGCCGATGCTGACCTTGACCTGGGCATCCAGCGGCAGGTAGACATCCACGCGCGAGCCGAAGCGGATGAAACCGTAGCGCTGACCGCGCGCCAGTACATCGCCGGGCTTGATGTAGCACAGGATGCGGCGGGCGATCAGTCCGGCCACCTGCACGAAAGTCACGGTGCGGCCGTCGTTGGTCGTCAGCACGACCGCGTTGCGCTCGTTCTCCAGCGACGCCTTGTCCAGATCGGCGTTGACGAATTTGCCGGGAAAATACTGCACCTGCTCGACCTTGCCGTCCACTGGACTGCGATTGGAGTGCACATTGAACACGTTCATGAACACGCTAATCAGGATAGCGTCGCGTTTGCCGTACGGGTCCTGCGTACGCTCGACTTTGATCACGCGGCCGTCTGCGGGCGACAGCACCGCATCGGCATCCTGCGGAATCTCGCGCGGCGGATCGCGGAAGAACTGCAACACGAAAATAAAAACGATCCACAACGGGATCGACCATACGACGCACCAGACGGTGGCGGCGATGGCGAGAATCAGGGATATGGCCAGAAACGGCCAGCCCTCGCGGGCGATGATGGGATGCGGATAATTATTCATGGGAAGTGGGGAGTGGGAAGTAGAAAGTGGGACGTAGAAAGTGGGAAGCGGTTTCCCACTCCCCACTCCCCACTCCGGCTCCCTAGTTCTTCGACTGATCGACCAGCTTGTTCTTGCCGATCCACGGCATCATCTCGCGCAGTTTGCCGCCGACGACTTCGATCGGATGCTCTGCATTCAGACGGCGACGTGCGGTCATTTCCGGATAGTTGGTGCGGCCTTCCAGGATGAACTGCTTGGCGTAGGAACCGTTCTGGATGTTGGCCAGGCACTCCTTCATCGCGGCGCGCGCCTGATCGGCGATCACGCGATTGCCGGTGACATACTCGCCGTATTCCGCATTGTTGGAGATCGAGTAGTTCATGTTGGCGATGCCGCCTTCGTACATCAGGTCGACGATCAGCTTCAGCTCGTGCAGGCACTCGAAGTAAGCCATTTCCGGAGCATAGCCCGCTTCGGTCAGGGTTTCGAAACCGGCCTTCACCAACTCAACCGCACCGCCGCACAGCACGGCCTGTTCGCCGAACAGGTCGGTCTCGGTCTCTTCGCGGAAGTTGGTCTCGATCACGCCGCCCTTGGTGCCGCCGTTCGCCGCTGCGTACGACAATGCGATGTCCTTCGCCTTGCCGGTCTTGTCCTGATACACCGCGATCAGCGTAGGAACGCCGCCGCCCTTCAGGTACTCGGAGCGCACGGTGTGACCCGGGCCCTTTGGCGCGATCATGATGACGTCCACGTCTGCGGGCGGCACGATCTGGTTGTAATGGATGTTGAAGCCGTGCGCGAATGCCAGCGCAGCGCCGGACTTCAGGTTCTTTTCCACATCGGCGTGATACACCTGAGGTGTGGACTCGTCCGGCAACAGAATCATCACCAGATCCGCGCCCTTCACGGCGTCGGCGATCTCGGCGACATTGTGGCCCGCAGCCACGGCCTTGGCCCAGGAAGCACCGCCCTTGCGCAGTGCGACGGTCACGTTCACGCCGGAATCCTTCAGATTCTGCGCGTGAGCATGGCCTTGCGAACCGTAGCCAACGATGGTTACTTGCTTGCCCTTAATCAGGGAAAGGTCTGCGTCTTTGTCGTAATAAACTTTCATGTTGCCCTCTTTTAAAAAATATAAAAAAACAGTTCTTAAGTTATTTGTAGGGTGGGCACGCTTCTCGTGCCCACGCGGGAAATTTTAGCTCGCCCGTGGGCACAAACAACTTGCCCACCCTACATGTTTAAAGCTTCAGTATCCTGTCGCCGCGCCCAATACCCGAAGCGCCGGTGCGCACCGTTTCGAGAATCAGTTCGCGGCCGATCGCTTCCAGAAAGTTGTCCAGCTTGGAACCCGCGCCGGTCAGCTCGATGGTGTAGGTCTCGTTCGACACGTCAATGATGCGGCCGCGGAAGATGTCCGTCATGCGCTTCAGCTCGTCTCTGTCCTCGCCCTTCGCCTTGATCTTGACCAGCATCAACTCGCGCTCCAAGTGCTCGCCTTCGGAGAGGTCCATCACCGCGACCACGTCCACCAGCTTGTTGAGCTGCTTGTTGATCTGTTCGATCACCGCATCGGAACCGCTGGTGACAATGGTCATGCGCGACATGGTCGGGTCTTCGGTCGGCGCAACGGTCAGCGACTCGATGTTGTAGCCGCGCGCCGAGAACAGCCCGGCCACGCGCGACAGCGCGCCCGCTTCGTTTTCCATCAACAGGGAAATAATGTGTCTCATTACAGGTCCTCCGCCAGTATAACTTCGGACAAGCCCTTGCCGCCCGGCACCATCGGGAACACGTTTTCGGTCGAGTCGGTGCGGAAGTCCATGAACACCAGATCGTTCTTGCGCGCGAACGCTTCCTTGATCGCCGGCTCGACATCCGCCGGATTCTCGATGAGCATGCCGACATGACCGTAGGCCTCGGCCAGCTTGACGAAGTCGGGCAGCGCGTCCATGTAGGACTGCGAATAACGATTGCCGTGGAAGAACTCCTGCCACTGGCGCACCATGCCCAGATAGCGATTATTCAGCGCCAGCACCTTGATCGGCAGGTTGAACTGCTTGCAGGTCGACAGCTCCTGGATGTTCATCTGGATGCTGCCCTCGCCGGTCACGCAGGCCACGGTCTCGCCCGGATTGATCAGCTGCACGCCCATCGCGGCCGGCAGGCCGAAGCCCATCGTGCCCAGACCGCCGGAATTGATCCAGCGGCGCGGCTTGTTGAATTTGTAGTACTGCGCCGCCCACATCTGATGCTGTCCCACGTCGGAGGTGATGAAAGCATCGCCGCCGGTAATCTTGTGCAGTGTCTCGATCACATACTGCGGCTTGATGACCTCGGTGGAATTCTTGTAACGCATGCCGCCGCCCTTGGCGCGCCATTCGTTCACCTGCTTCCACCAGGAAGCCAGCTCCGCCGCTTCCGGCTTTTGCTTGCTGCTCTTCAACACGTCCAGCAACTCGCCCAGCGCCAGCTTCAGGTCGGCGACGATGGGCAGGTCCACCTTGACACGCTTGGCGATAGAGGAAGGATCGATGTCGATATGGATGATCTTGCGCGGCACTTCGGCGAAGTGCGCCACGTTGCCGATGACGCGATCGTCAAAGCGCGCGCCCACGGCCAGCAGCACGTCGCAATTCTGCATCGCCATGTTGGCCTCGTAGGTGCCGTGCATCCCCAGCATGCCGACGAACTGATTGTCGCTGGCCGGGAAGCCGCCTAGGCCCATCAGCGTGTTGGTGCATGGTGCGCCCAGCAGGCGCACCAGTTCGATCAGCTGCAATGACGCATCGCCCTGCACCACGCCGCCGCCGGCGTAGATCATCGGACGCTTGGCCTCCAACAGCATCTGCGCCGCATGACGGATTTGCGTGCTGTCGGCCTTGCCCGGCGGGTTGTAGGAACGGATGCTGACGCTGGCCGGATACTCGAAATGCGCCTTCTGGTTGGAGACATCCTTGGGGATGTCCACCAGCACCGGGCCGGGACGCCCCGTCTTGGCCAGATAGAACGCCTTCTTGATCGTAGAGGCGATGTCCTTCGGGTCCTTGACCAGGAAATTGTGCTTCACGCAGGGACGTGTAATGCCCACCGCATCGACTTCCTGGAAGGCATCCTCGCCGATCGCGTAAGTCGGCACCTGACCGCTGATGATGACCATGGGGATGGAATCCATGTAGGCCGTCGCAATGCCGGTCACGGCATTGGTCAGGCCGGGGCCGGAAGTGACGATAGCCACACCGACCTTGTCCGACGAGCGCGCATAGCCGTCGGCGGCATGCACCGCAGCCTGCTCGTGGCGCACCAGCACATGCTTGACCTTGTCCTGCTTGAACAATTCGTCGTAAATGAACAGCACCGCCCCGCCGGGATAGCCAAATGCGTACTCGACCTGCTCTTCCTGCAAACAGCGGATGATTATCTCCGCGCCGGTCAATTCCATCACAAACACCCTAGATTTAAGCCAAAAAAGAACCGCGTAAGATAAAGGTTAGCGGCATTTTGGTCAACCTTGGAAACGGTTTTTTAAACGTCCCTTCCGCCGGAATGGCGAATTTCCACCCCCCGACCGGGGTTGAAGAGGGACTGGCGATGCCCGCATGCGCACTGCATAATGGGCCGCCCTGCCGCGGTTCTCATCGGGCGAATTACGGAAAAGGAGGGCGCATGATAAAAAAAATAGGCATCGGCGATTTGCGCCCAGGCATGTTCGTTCATGACCTCAACTGCGGCCATATCTACCATCCGCTGCTGCAAACACGGTTCAAGCTCAACGACGCCGGCGACATCGACCGCCTGATCGAGCGCGGTGTCTCCGCGGTTTATATCGACACCGCGCTCGGCATCGACGCACCCAATGCCCCGACCGCCGACGAGGTGCGTCGCGACATCGACGATGCACTGCTGAAAATGGCGCGACACTCCACCGCTCCCGATATGGTCAACCCGCCCCCGCCGGAAACCGACATACGCTACGCCCACCATGTCTACGAGGAAGCCAGCCTGACCGTGCGCGAACTGATGGGCACGGCGCGACTGGGCCGGCATGCGGCGCTGGAACAGGTGCAACCGGCCGTGCAGGACGTGATCGAATCGATCTTCCGCAATTCCGCTCCGCTGCTGCAGCTCGGCACGATACGCGACGCGAACCAGTACCTGTTCTACCACTCCGTCGCCACCTGCTCGCTGCTCGGTGCATTCTCCCGACAGCTCGGCATAGGCCGCGACATCACCCGGCAGATCGCCGTCGGCGCGATGCTGCACGACATCGGCAAGACCCGCGTGCCGGAAGCGATCCTCGACAAACCGGGGCGGTTGACCGAGGACGAATTCGAGGAAATGAAACGCCACGTCGAGTACGGCATGGAAATGCTCGCCGACACCTCCTGGCTCACGCCGGTGTCGCTGCAGGTCGTGTCGCAGCACCATGAACGCTACGACGGCACCGGCTATCCGCATGGACTGAAAGGCGACCAGATTTCCGAGTTCGGCCAGATGGCGGCCATCGTCGACGTCTACGACGCGATCACCAGCAAGCGCACCTACCATGCGGCGATGGAGCCGGTCGAAGCGATACGCAAGCTGCGCGAATGGAGCGAACAGCATTTCAACGTCGAACTGGTCGAGCATTTCATCTGCTGCATCGGCATCTACCCGGTCGGCACGCTGGTCAGACTCGAAAGCGGACTGCTGGGCGAAGTGACGACGCACAATCCCGCGGACCTGCTCAGACCGGTGGTGCGCGTCGTCTACGACGGCAAACGGCGATGCCGCATCACGCCCCACGAGCTCGACCTGTCGGCACAATCGGCGGATCGCATCGTCGGCTACGAATCCGCCGCCCAATGGGGAATAACCCCGGCACAATAAAAAATCCCGGAGGATCGCTCCGGGATTCAGACCAACTCGCTACGGGATAACTTACGCGAAATTTTTCGCGACGAAGTCCCAGTTCACCAGATTATTCAGGAAGGTCTCGACGAACTTCGGACGCAGGTTGCGGTAGTCGATGTAGTAGGCATGCTCCCACACGTCCACGCACAGCAGCGCGCGGTCGGCGGTAGTCAGCGGCGTGCCGGCCGCACCCATGTTGACGATGTCCACGGAACCGTCGGCCTTCTTCACCAGCCAGGTCCAGCCGGAGCCGAAGTTTCCGACCGCGGAAGTCTGGAACGCCTTCTTGAACTCGTCGAACGAACCCCACTTCGCATTGATCGCGTCAAGCAGCGCACCGCTCGGAGCGCCACCGCCGTTTGGCTTCATGCAGTTCCAGAAAAAGGTGTGGTTCCACACCTGCGCGGAGTTGTTGTAGATACCGCCAGCTGGCGCCTTCTTGATGATAGCTTCGAGGTCGAGGCTCTCGTACTCGGTGCCCTTGATCAGGTTGTTCAGGTTCGTCACATAGGCTTGATGGTGCTTGCCGTAGTGGTATTCGAAGGTCTCGGCGGACATGTGCGGTTGCAGCGCGTCTTTCGCATACGGCAAAGCTGGCAGGGTATGTTCCATTTTTATTCTCCTGTGGACAGTGGATCGGATACCGGAATCCGGGATGGCGGATTCTAGCCAATTAGATGGGCGCGGACAATGATTGAGTGATTTTATCACCCATTATCCGATCCTGCCGCGCAGGTAAATACAGCATCCACCTCATTCGGATTTAATATCGCGCCATGAGCCAACCCCGCTTCCTCTGCGACGAAATGCTGGGCCACCTGTGCCGCTACCTGCGCGCCGCCGGCTACGACACGCTGCTCGCGAACGGCGGCCGGCGCGACGCCGAACTGCTGCGGCAATGCCGCGAAGAAGGCCGCTATTTCCTGACGCAGGACACGCTGATATCCGAACACAAGGCCGCCGACGGCATCGCGCTGATCCTGCCGCATGCGCCGCTGGACCACCTCGTCGAACTGATCGACGCGCGCTTCCATATCGACTGGCTGGCCCATGCCTTCACCCGCTGCCTGATGGACAACACCCCGCTGGTTCCCGCCGACGAAGCCGCGACGGCGCGCATCCCGCAAGACGCGCGACGCCCCGACGAACCATTGTGTCATTGCCCGACATGCAGAAGAGTCTACTGGCGTGGCTCGCACTACAAGCGCATGCATGCGAGACTGGAGGCGTGGCAGCGGAAAAATACATAGGCCTTTCGGCATATTGTTTTCGGAGGGGATTTGGAGCAGGCTTGCGACTCTTTATGCCTCAAGATAAACCGAGAGTACTCTTGCCATGAATAGATCATTGAAGCTTTCCGTCGTACAGGGCGACGCCTTCACATTTGAAGGCGATGTATTGGTGCTTAAGTACGCCCAGAGCCTTTATGGATTGGACAAGGCTGTTCACATGCGGATTCGACAGCAAGGGATTGCTCTGGAATTACCCGATGTCAACGATGAGGTAATTATTGAAACCCATGGAAGCCTGCTCGCAACCAGAGTCTTATTTGTTGGCGTAAAGCCGCTAAGACAATTCAATTATTCTGAAATTCGCGACTTTGCAAGAAGAGCACTTGCCTCGCTCACTCACAAGGTACCAAGTGCTCGTCACATCGTATTCACAGTACATGGGGCGGGTTATGGACTGGACGAAACGGAAGCATTTGAATCGGAAGTTGCTGGAATCGTAGAAGCCGTAACCGGAGGCAATTTCCCAAAATCTATTGAGGCCATAACATTCATTGAATCCGATCAAGGGCGCGCTGACCGATTGTCCAAATCACTGAAGAAGCTATTACCGACGGGGAGCTTGCTCATTGATGGATACAGCTCGGTTTCAACGTTGACCGCTGAATCTCAAGATACTCTTCGAACTGCTGGTTATTCTTCAGCAGGGAAACCTCACATATTTGTTGCGATGCCGTTTGCAGCAGAAATGGACGATATTTATCACTATGGAATTCAAGGTGCAGCAAACGCATCAGGATTACTTTGTGAGCGAGCTGATCTCTCTATTTTCACTGGTGATGTTATGGAATGGGTCAAAGCACGAATAGCATCTGCAAAGTTAGTGGTCGCAGATCTTTCGTCGGCAAACCCAAATGTCTATCTCGAAGTCGGCTACGCATGGGGTTGCCGCGTTCCGACAGTTTTGCTGGTCCGAGAAACTAGTGACTTAAAATTCGATGTAAAAGGACAACGTTGCATTGTCTACAAGTCAATCAAGCAGCTGGAGGAGTCCTTGCAGCGTGAATTGCAGGGATTGCCTCAAATAATTCCTCATCTCTATAGCTGACCCTGCGGTCATGCAAGCGTAGGGCGCTATAACCGACAAGCATTGCATCGCATGGGAACCATCAGCGTGGCGACAGCCACGCTGACTACAAAAAACAAACCGTGCGCGCAGCGCACACCACGCCCGCCTTTCCTTCCCCTGTGCGCCGCCGAGTAGCGGAAAACGGTCAGGGGTAGTCGGCGAGGACTGTCTGAGCGCGTAGCGCGAGTTCCGCAGCCGCCTGACCGTTTGAGCAACGCAGGGAACCGCGCAGCGGCGGCAAACCGGGGTCGCCTTTTCTTCGGTCACCTTCTTTTGGCGAAGCAAAAGAAGGTGACTTGCTGCCGGGCAACCCCCGGCGATTTTGGTTTTGGTCGTTCATGTTTCGATACGGCCTTCGGCCTACTCAACACGAACGGACAGAGCGACATCCCAGCTTCTACCCTCACCCTAGACCTCGTAGGGCGCAATCCCCGCAAGGGGGAGGCCGTGGTTGTACAGCCGCTAAAGCGGCAACAACCACGCACTAACCAACGGGCATTGCGCCGTATAAATCGCAAACATCCGGTGCAATGCGCTACGCTTATTGCACCCTACAACTGCTACGGAACTCACCGGACAGCTTTATCTTCTTTCGGTCCACCACAGCAGCGCCATCCCCAACAGCAGGAACAATCCGGTCATCGCCGTGGCGCTGAATAGCGGCTGCCAGTTGTTCAGCGCCCCGAGACTGGCGAATAAGCGCCCGACGAAGTGAAACACCAGCCCCAGCGCGATGCCCATGAACACCATTCCGCTGATCCCGCCGGAACGACGGTGGTACGACGCGAACGGCAGCGCCAGGATCATCATCACCAGCAACGCGAACGGATAGACCAGCTTGTTCCACATCGCGATCTCGTAGCGCGCGCTCTGCTGCCGGTTCTCCTTCAGGTGGGCGGAGTATTGGTACAAGTCATAGGCCGACATCTGTTCCGGCACCACCAGCAACACGCTCAGGATGCCCGGATTCAGCGCCGATTCCCATTGCCGCGCATCCATCTCCTCGATATTGATCCCCTGCCGGGAAAACCGGGTCTCACGCACATCGTCCAGACGCCAGAGCCCCTGTTCGACGAAATGCGCCTCGCCGGCATGCGTGATCGACTGCAAGCGATACGACTCGTCGAAACGGTAGATATCGATATTCAACAGGCTGGTGTCCGGCATCACGTTCTTCACGTTCACGAAACTGAGCTCGTCTTTCACCCACACGCCGGAGCGGAACTCCTTGAGTGAGACCTGCGCGTTCTGCGCCTTCAGCCGGAGTTGCTGGGCCAACCGCTCGCTGGGCGGCGCGACGAACTCGCTGAACGCGAAGCTCAACGCCACCAGCGGCAGCGCGATCTTGAACAGCGCGCCCATCATCTGCCACAGCGACGCACCCGAGGCGCGATAGATGGTCAGCTCGGAGCTGGATGCCATCTGCACCAACGCGAATATCGTGCCCACCAGCACCGCCACCGGAAACAGTTCGTAAATATGTCCAGGGATGGTCAGCGCCACGAACATCAGCACATAGCCGATATGATACTGATCCTGCATCACATTGAGCTCATGGATCAGGTCGAGAAATGCGAACAGCGCGATCAGCGCGGCGAAGACCAATGCAATGCTGAGATAAATCTCGCGACCGAGATAGCGGGTCAGCAGATTCATATGCTCGGCTCCTGCCGGACGCGGCCTTTACCGAACCGCCACGGGGCCAGCGTCATGCGGTGCCGGAACATCAGCAACGTCACCGCCAGCATGACCGCATGAATCCCCCACAGGCCGATGCCGGGAGACAGTCGGCCCTGCGCGACCCACGAGTTGCTGACGCTGATCAGATTGCTGTACAGCATGTACAGCACGATCGCCAGCACCATATTGAGCGAACGGCCGGCGCGCGGATTGACGTAACTCAACGGAATGGCCAGCAACGCGAGTATCACGGCGCTGATCGGCAACCCAACCCGCCAGTCCAGTTCGGCATGGCTCACCAGACTGCGCTCCCGCAGCAGCTCGGGCGTGGACATTGTGCGTGCCCACGGCCGGGCCTCTTTCGGCGGGACGCTGTCGATACGGATCGCGTAACGCTCGAACTCGACGATGTTGTAGTCGCGCTGTCCGGGTGTGCCTTCGTAACGCGTTCCGTTGAGCAGCACCAGGAAACGATCCCCGTTGGGCAAAGTTTCCTGCAAGCCTTCGCGCGCCACCATCGTGCCCAGCTTGCCGTTCTGCTCCGACTGCACAAAGATATTTCCAACCCGGTTGGCGCCCACGCTTACGTTCTCGACGAAGTACACCCGATCAGCCTGTTTCGACTCGCGAAAAGTGCCCGGAATCGCCGCCGCAACATCATCGCGACTCTCCAGCTTGCGCTTGTAGTCCTCGGCCTTCAACAACGCCCAGGGCGAAAGCACCAGACTGAGCAACGCGATCAGACCAACTACCGGCAAGGCATACCACAACACCGGACGTATCCAGCGCGTCAGCCCGATGCCGCAGCCGAACCACACCACCATCTCGCTGTCGCGGTAGGCACGCGACATGGTCAGTAGGATAGAAATGAACAGGCTGATCGAAAGCAGCACCGCCAGATAGTTCATCGCCGCGAAACCGAGCAGCGCCAACACCCCTTCCACGGCGATCCGTCCGCTGACCGCATCGCCCAGCAGCCGGATCAACTGGCTGACCACGACGATGCCGAGCAGCGCCGCAAACACCAACAGGCCGTTGCTGGTGAGTTCGCCCACCAGCGCGCGGTGGAACACTCCAATGCGTGGCGGCTTTGACTTTGTGCGGCGAGTGTGCGGATAATCCGGCATCGAGAAGAGATTCGAACATCTGAAGGAGAGACGCGTGGAATTTAGCATAAAACAAGGTAGCCCGGAAAAACTGAAGAGCGGCACTGTCGTCGTCGGCGTATACGAAGGCGGCAAACTTTCGACACCGGCCCAGACGCTGGACAAGGCCGCGGAACACCATCTGAGCGACGTCATCGCCAACGGCGACATGAACGGCAAGGCCGGCAGCACGCTGATGCTGCACCATGTCCCCGGCATCGCAGCAGAACGCGTGCTGCTGGTCGGCCTGGGCAAAGCCGCCGACCTCGCCGCCAAGCCTTATCTGGATGCGTTGCGTGCCGCCTTCGCCGTGCTGCAGAAGACCGCGGGCAAGGATGCCGCACTGTTCCTCACCGACCTCGCGGTCAAGGATCGCGACGTCAGCTGGAAAGTCAAACAGGCGGTGCTGCTCGCCGCCGAGTCCGGCTTCCGTAGCGACCAACTCAAGAGCAAACCAGCCGACGCATCCACATTGCGCAAGGTCGTGCTGGGCTGCGCCGACAAACCGGATGCCGCCGCGCAACGGGCACTGGCCCAGGCCGAAGCGATCGCAAACGGCATGGATCTGACCAAGGAACTCGGCAACCTGCCGGGCAACATCTGCACGCCAAGCTTCCTCGCCGCCAAGGCATTGGCGCTGGGCAAGGCGCACAAGAACATCAAGACCACCGTGCTGGAAGAGAAGGACATGCAGAAGCTGGGCATGGGCTCGCTGAAGCCGGGCGGCGACATGGACGAGATGAAGTACGACATGAGCGGCGCGGGCAGCGTGCTCGGCACGATGCAGGCCATCGCCGAAATGGGCCTGAAGCTGAATGTGGTCGGCGTGATCCCGACCTGCGAGAACATGCCTTCCGGCAAAGCCACCCGCCCCGGCGACATCGTCACCTCGATGTCCGGCCAGACCATAGAGATCCTGAACACCGACGCCGAAGGCCGTCTGATCCTGTGCGACGCACTGACCTATTCGGCGAAGTTCAACCCGGACACCGTGATCGACATCGCCACGCTGACCGGCGCTTGCGTGATCGCACTGGGCAACGTCGTCAGCGGCATGTTCGCCAACGACGACAAGCTCGCCGCAGAGCTCGTCGCAGCGGGAGATCAATCGCACGACCGCGTGTGGCAACTGCCGCTGTGGGACGACTACCAGCCGCTGCTGGACAGCAACTTCGCCGACATGGCGAACATCGGCGGACGTGCGGGCGGCACCATCACCGCAGCCTGCTTCCTGTCCCGCTTCACCAAGGATTACCGCTGGGCGCACCTGGACATCGCCGGCACCGCCAACAAATCCGGCAAGGACAAGGGCGCGACCGGCCGTCCCGTGCCGTTGTTGACGCAGTACCTGATCAATCGCACTGCCAAATAATCGGCTTCGATGTCAGACGCCCTTGAAAATCGTTACGAGCAAGTCCAAGTGCAAGGAGCCGCGCAGTGAAAGACGAGACATACCATACAGGTAGGCGAGGATTGAACGAGCACGCGACGCCGCAATTGGACTGCGCAGTAGATTTGCGAGGGTGGCTGTGACCAAGGTCGATTTCTACACTGGTAGCGAAGACAAGCTGCGCACCGCCTGTCAGCTGAGCCACAAGGCGATGCAAAACGGCGTGCGCGTCGTGCTCAGCGCACCGGATGAAGCGACCACCGAGGCGCTGGACAAGCTGCTGTGGCAGTACCCGGCCACGGCGTTCATCCCGCACAGCCGCAGCGATGCGGCGGAGTCGGAAGAAATGCCCGTCGTGCTGAACAGCGGCAGCGAGCGCTTCCCGCACCACGACCTGCTCATCAGCCTGCACAACGAATGCGTGCCGTTCTTCAGCCGCTTCGAGCGAGTCATCGAGATCGTCGGCACCGATACCGAAGACAGCAAACTGGGGCGGGAGCGCTACAAGTTTTACAAGGATCGCGGCTACGAGCTGCGCCACATCGACCTGTCCGGAGCGAAGAACGCATGAGCCCCGATCCGTCCGATAGCTCATCGACCGACTTGCCGGTGCTGACCCAGGTGGTCGGCACACCCGCGCCGGAAGACCTGCCGACGCTGACCGAAGTCGTCACGCCCCCGCCTCCCGCCGCACACACGCTCAGCGAAGAAGAGATACAGCAGTTGCTGAGGCTGCTCGAATCGCGCCTCGAAGTCGTGTTCACGCAGAAGCTCAGCCTCCATCTGGAAAGACTGCAACGCTTGGCCGTCAAACAGGCCGTCAACGAATTCCGCGCCGCACTGCCGGAATTGCTGCACGAAATACTGAACACCCCGCCCAAACCTCGCCCGTAATCCCCCATCCGCAATCCAGAGTCCACAAACGCATACAGCGCACAGGATTCCGCCCCTCCGCTTTGCTATAATCGCGCCCCTCTACAGCCGCCTGGCTGATCTATCACCGCACGAATATGACTCAGCAAAAAGAACTCGCCAAAAGTTTTGACCCCAAAGACATCGAAGCGCGCTGGTATCCCACTTGGGAAAACGCCGGCTACTTCAAGGCCGGACTCGATCCAAAAAAGACCGAATCTTTCTGCATCCAGTTGCCGCCGCCCAACGTCACCGGCACGCTGCACATGGGCCACGGCTTCAACCAGACTTTGATGGATGCGCTCACGCGCTACCACCGCATGCGCGGCGACAACACGCTGTGGCAACCCGGCACCGACCATGCGGGCATCGCCACGCAGATCGTGGTGGAGCGCCAGCTCGACGCGCAGGGCGTCTCGCGCCATGATCTCGGTCGCGAGAAGTTCATCGAAAAAGTGTGGGAGTGGAAGGAATACTCCGGCAACACCATCACCCAGCAGATGCGCCGCTTAGGCACTTCGCCCGACTGGTCGCGCGAGCGCTTCACCATGGACCCGAAACTGAACAAGACCGTCACCGAGACCTTCGTGCGCCTGTTCAACGAAGGCCTGATCTATCGCGGCAAACGTCTGGTGAACTGGGACCCGAAACTGCACACCGCCGTCTCCGACCTCGAAGTGGTGCAGGAAGAAGAAGACGGTTTCATGTACCACATCCAGTATCCGCTGGCGGATGGCTCCGGCCATCTGGTGGTTGCGACGACGCGTCCCGAGACCATGCTGGGCGACGTGGCGGTGATGGTGCATCCGGAAGACGAGCGCTACAAACACCTCATCGGCAAGCAAGTCACGCTGCCGCTGTGCGACCGCACCATCCCCGTGATTGCCGACGATTATGTGGATAAGGAATTCGGCACCGGCGTGGTGAAGGTCACGCCTGCACATGACTTCAACGACTATGCCGTGGGGCAACGCCACAAGCTGGAAATGATTTCCATCCTCACGCTGGATGCGAAGATCAACGAACACGCGCCCGCAAAATATCAAGGCCTCGACCGCTTCGCTGCACGCAAGCAGATCGTCGCCGACCTCGAAGCCGCCGGTCTATTCATCAAGGCCGACAAGCACAAACTCAAGGTGCCGCGCGGCGACCGCACCGGCGTGGTCATCGAACCGATGCTGACCGACCAGTGGTTTGTGGCGATGAGCAAGGCGGGCCCAGAAGGAAAATCCATCACCGAACAGGCGCTGGAATGCGTGAGCTCCGGCGAGATCAAGTTCCACCCCGAGAACTGGGTCAATACCTACAACCAGTGGCTGAACAACATCCAAGACTGGTGCATCTCGCGCCAACTGTGGTGGGGCCATCAGATTCCCGCGTGGTACGGCGTGAACGGCGAAGTGTTCGTCGCGCGCGACGAGGCCGAAGCGCGCCACTTGGCCGATAAGGCCGGTTACGCCGGACAGCTCGACCGCGACAACGACGTGCTCGACACCTGGTTCTCCTCCGCGCTGTGGCCGTTCTCCACACTGGACTGGGAAGAAGGCAAGCCGTTCGACGCGCAGAACGAATTCGTGAAGCAATACCTGCCCTCCTCCGTGCTGGTCACCGGCTTCGACATCATCTTCTTCTGGGTAGCGCGCATGGTGATGATGACCAAACACATCACAGGCCAAATCCCGTTCAAGGACGTGTACGTGCACGGCCTGATCCGCGATGCAGAAGGCCAGAAGATGTCCAAGTCCAAAGGCAACGTGCTCGACCCCATCGACCTGATCGACGGCATCGATCTCGACTCACTGGTGAAGAAACGCACCACCGGCCTGATGAATCCGAAGGATGCGGAGAAGATCGAGAAGCGCACCCGCAAGGAATTCCCGGAAGGCATCACCGCCTTCGGCACCGATGCGTTGCGCTTTACCTTCGCCTCGCTCGCCTCGCCTGGACGCGACATCAAGTTCGACATGCAGCGCTGCGAAGGCTACCGCAACTTCTGCAACAAGCTGTGGAACGCCACGCGCTTCGTGCTGATGAACTGCGACGGCAAGGATGTGGGCCTCGACGAGAGCCTGCCGCTGGAATTCTCCGCCGCCGATCACTGGATGATCGGCGAACTGCAGAAGGCCGAAGCCGAGATGGCGACGCACTTCGCCGACTACCGTTTCGACATGGCCGCGCGCGCCGTGTACGAACTGGTGTGGAACACCTATTGCGACTGGTATGTGGAACTGGCCAAGGTGCAGATGGCGAACGGCGATGAAGCACAACAGCGCGGGACGCGTAGAACATTGGTGCGCGTGCTGGAGACCATCCTGCGCCTCGCCCACCCCATCATCCCGTTCATCACCGAGGAGTTGTGGCAGTCGGTTGGGCCGATGGCGAAGGCCAAGGGCGACAGCATCATGCTGCAAGCCTATCCCAAGGCCGACAGCAGCAAGATCGACGATGCCGCCATCGCGCAGATCGCGCTACTGCAGGAACTGGTCAACGCTTGCCGCAGCCTGCGCAGCGAAATGAATCTGTCGCCTGCCGCCCGTGTGCCGCTCATCGCGGCCGGCGATGCGACGGTATTGAACGCACTCGCTCCTTACATCAGCAGCCTCGGCAAACTCAGCGAAGTGCAGGTCGTCGCCGAACTGCCGGAAGGCGATGCGCCGGTGTCCATCGTCGGTAACGTCAAGCTGATGCTGAAGGTGGAGATCGACGTCGCGGCCGAACGCGAACGCTTGGACAAGGAGATCGCCCGCCTGAGCAACGAGATCGTCAAGGCAGAAGCCAAGCTATCCAACGAGAGCTTCGTCGCGCGAGCTCCGGCGGCAGTGGTGGAGCAGGAGAAGAAACGTCTGGAAGGTTTCGGCGCTACGCTGGCGCAGTTGCAGGCTCAGCGCAAGAAGCTGGGGTAACACGTAGGGTGGGCACGTTTTTTGTGCCCACGCGGTCGGCTCATGTTATTTCCGCGTGGGCACAAAAAACGTGCCCACCCTACTTCCCTACCGGCGACGAATCAGAAAGATAAATTCCCCGCCCTCTTCGACCGACAACAGCAACTCGTTGCCGGTCTTCTTGCAGAAATCGATAAAGTCGTTCGGCGAACCCTTGTCGGTCGCGACAATTTTCAGCACCTGCCCGCTGGTCATACCGGCCAGCGATTTCTTTGCGCGCAGAATGGGCAACGGGCAGGCCAGTTGCCGCACATCCAGTTCGACATCGAACGGGAAATTCTTTTCTTCTTCCATCATGCAATCGGCAGACCGGCTTGTGCCCAGCCGATGATGCCGCCCTGCAGGTTGTACACATCGGCGAAGCCATTGGCGGCAGCGAATGCCGCCGCTTGCGCCGAACGCCCGCCCATCTGGCAATAAAACACCGTGGTCGCCGCCTTGTCCATTTCGCTGATACGCAACGGGATCAGGTGCAGCGGCAGCGGCTCGCCTTGAGGAATTTTGCCGCGCGCCACTTCCGCGTCGGTGCGCACATCCACCAGACGCAAACCACCCTGTTGCAACCTCGCTTGCAACTCCGCAGCGGTGATGTTTTTGAAATCAGCCATGTTTCCGTTCCTTGTTTCGAAGGGCGGCGATTCTAGCGCAAATCGGAGCCGCAACCTATGCCCGGCCATGTTGTTGCCGCATTTCGGCACCCGAGGAACCGCCGGCGAAAACGGTTATCATACGGGTCATGAAAAAACTGCCCTTGTTGCTGTTGCTGTGTCTTTCAACCCCCGCGCTGGGCGACGGACTGCCCGACCTCGGCGACACATCCCAGGCCGTGCTGACGCCGTTGCAGGAACGCCAGATCGGCCAACAGAGCATGCTGCAAATACGCTCCGGCAAACAGTATTTCGACGACACGGAAATCCACGACTACCTCAATCAGATCGGTTACAAGCTGGTCGAGAACAGCGCCGAACCCAGCACCGGTTTCGAGTTCTTCGCGCTCGACGATTACAACGTCAACGCCTTTGCGATGCCCGGCGGCTTCATCGGCGTGAACGCCGGCCTGCTGCTCACCGCACAGAGCGAATCGGAACTGGCTGCGGTGCTAAGCCACGAAATCGCCCACGTCACCCAGCATCATCTGGCCCGCATGGTCGCAGGCTCGCAGAACGACACGCTGGCCTCGATGGCCGCGCTAGCGGTCGCGATCCTCGCCGCACGCAGCAACTCGCAGATCTCGGAAGCGGCGCTGGCCGGCATGCAGGCGCGCAGCATCCAGAGCCAACTGGATTACACCCGCACCCACGAACAGGAGGCGGATCGCATCGGTTTCGAGATCCTGCTCAAGTCTGGATTCAACACCCACGCGATGCCGGAATTCCTGGATCGGTTGCAGACCGCCACCCGCCTGCTGGAAGGCAACATGCCGGGCTATTTGCGCACCCACCCAATCACCAGCGAACGCGTCGCCGACATTGCCAACCGCGTGCAGAAACAGCCCTACCGGCTGGTGCCGGACAGCCTGGACTTCCAGTTGGTGCGCACCAAACTGATCGCAAGACAGAAGACCACGCAGGACGCCATCGCCTACTTCAGCGACGCGCTCGGCGCGCAGAAACACGGCAATCCGATCGCCCAGCGCTACGGATTGATCGTTTCGCTGCTGCGCACCCATGAAACCGAACGCGCCGCGCAGGAACTGGCGAAGCTGCGGAAACAGGCGAAGAGCGACCCGGCCGCCAGGCACAACGCGATGATAGAAACGCTCACCGGACGGGTGAAACGCGCGATGCACGACGACGCCACCGCGTTCTACCGCACTGCCGTGCAGGACTTTCCGCAGCACCGCGCGCTGGTCTACGACTATGCCGAACTGCTGATCGACGGCGGACAAGCCGAGATCGCCGCGAAGCTGCTCACCGAGCAGCTCGTCCGCCATCCCAGCGACACCACGCTGTATGACTTGCAGGCGCGCAGCTACGCAAAACTGGGGAAGCGCTTCGAACAGCACCAAGCGCAGGCCTACGGCTATGCCTGGCAAGGCCGGCTGCACGCCGCGCTCGAACAGCTAGAACTGGCCAAACAGTCCGGCGGCAACTTCTACCAGTTGTCGGTGATCGAGAGCGACTTGCGGGAATTGAGGGAGATGCTGGATGCGCGCATTCAAAAATAGTAGAGCCGCCTTCATCCAATAACCATTGTGGCAACATCGAACATGTTCGGCGCAATCAAGGCTAATGCCGACCGGGGTGCGATTCAAACTGATGTGGAACTTGTAAAAATCGAGGGCCCCTCCCCCTTGCAGGGAGAAGGAACAGATTTTTCTCTAATGGACAATCTGTGATTAATATCTCAACTGGCGCGATATTTACCAGGAAAGGAATACTGTGACTCAGGAAACAGTCGCCATCGTTGGGCTGGGTTATGTGGGATTGCCACTGGCCGTTGAATTTGGCAAGAAATTTACAACTATCGGGTACGACTTATCCGAGCGCAAGATAGCCAGTTACCGCAATGGCCTCGACCCATCCGGAGACGTTCCCAGCGAAGATTTTCGTGCCGCAAAGCACCTGTCCTTTACCACTGACCCGTCGCATTTATCCGGATCGGATTACCTTATCATCGCCGTCCCGACCCCGGTCGATGCGGCGCACCAGCCCGACTTCGCCCCGCTGATATCCGCTTCCGCGACCGTGGGAAAACACCTGAAACAAGGTGCGGTGGTCATTTTCGAATCCACGGTTTACCCGGGCGCGACCGAGGAAGTTTGCATTCCGGTATTGGAGCGCGAATCCAACCTGAAATGGATGAAGGATTTTCACGTCGGCTATTCCCCGGAGCGAGTCAATCCGGGCGACAAGGAAAGGACCATCACAAAAGTGATCAAAGTCGTATCCGGCGACGATGAAGCGACGCTAAACAAAGTGGCCGCGCTATATCAAAGCATCATTGCCGCCGGCATCCATAAAGCGAGCTCCATCAAAGTGGCCGAGGCCGCCAAAGTGATCGAAAACACCCAGCGCGACCTGAACATCGCGCTGATGAATGAGCTGTCCCTGATCTTCCACCGAATGAATATCGATACTTTAGAGGTGCTGGAGGCGGCAGGAACGAAATGGAATTTTCTGCCTTTCCGTCCCGGCCTAGTTGGGGGGCATTGCATCGGAGTTGACCCCTACTATCTGACGCACAAGGCGGAGATGCTGGGCTATCACCCCCAGGTGATCCTGGCTGGCCGCCGCATCAATGACGGCATGGCCACCTTTGTCGCACACCAGACGATCAAACAGTTATCCAGCTCCGGCAACCCGGTCAAAGGCGCGAAAATCATCATTCTCGGGCTGACCTTCAAAGAAAACTGCACCGACTTACGCAATTCAAAAGTGGCGGATATCGTGCATGAATTGCAGGACTTCGGCTGCAACGTATCGGTGCATGATCCCATGGCATCCCCTCAAGAGGCCGAATATGAATACGGAATTTCCCTGGTTGCTTGGGATGATTTACCCGAAGCCGATGCGATCATTGCTGCCGTATCGCACAAAGCATATTTGTCCATGCCGCAAACCGCCCTATTGGCGAAACTGAAACCAAGCGGAATATTTGTCGATGTAAAGTCAGCCTATGATTCCGCCGCGATAGAAGGTGCCGGCTACAAAGTGTGGCGGCTGTAACCGCCCTTACCCATGCGCCCCACCTCTTTCAGTTTTTCTGTCGCGGTCAACTGCCAAGCGCCGACGATTGATACCTCGCACAATGTGTTGACCAAGTGACCGGCTACCCGCAAAATCGCAATGCCACCCCTCAAACCGCAATGAGTACGATGACCATCTCCCCCCTGCGCATTTCCGCGAATATCTGGCGCAATCGCTACCTGCTCGGTCAACTCATCAAGCGCGACGTGCTTCTGCGTTACCGGGGAGCGATATTCGGCGTGCTGTGGATTTTTCTCAGCCCGCTAATCATGCTGGCGATTTTCGCGTTTATCTTCGGCCAGATTTTTCAGGCGCGCTGGCCGCAACAGGAAAGCGGCATCCCTTTCTGGGTGCTGCTCTTCAGCGGCCTCATCGCTTTCAACATTTTTGCCGAGACCATTTCCCGAGCTCCGACCTCGGTGCGAGGCTATCCCAGCTTTGTCAAAAAAATTATTTTTCCGGTGGATATTTTGCCTATCGTACCGTTGGGAGCGGCATTGGTGCATGGGGGATTCAGCTTTCTGATCCTGCTTGCCACTTTGGCGTGGACGGGACACTTGCATGCAAGCCTCCTGCTGTTCCCTTTATTGATCGTCCCTTTGCTTCTGCTCGCATTGGGACTGTCATGGTTCATCGCAGCATGGGGAATATTTCTCAGAGACATGACACAGATCGTGCCGGTCTTCGTGCAAATGCTCATGTTTCTTTCGCCCGTGTTCTACCCAATCAGCGCGGTGCCCGAATCACTACGCACGCTCTACCAGCTCAACCCGCTGAGCACAGTAATCGAAGCCACCCGCGCCGCAGTCGGCGGGCATTCGGTTGATTGGAGCGGGTGGGGAATGGCATTTGGTTTCTGCCTGATTGCAGCGATACTGGGATATGCTTTCTTCCAACACAGCAGGGATGAATTTGCCGATGTGCTCTGACATTGCCATCTCGGTCAAGAACCTGAGTAAAACCTACCGCATCTTTGAGCACCCGACTGATCGGATAAAACAAATGCTCACCTTGGGCAAGGTGCGCTTCCACCGCGAATTCACCGCCTTGCAGGATGTCTCCTTCGAGATCAAAAAGGGAGAGGCCGTCGGTATCATCGGCCGCAACGGATCAGGCAAGAGTACGCTGTTGCAATTGATCTGCGGCATCCTCAAACCCACATCCGGCGAGGTGCGGATCAATGGGCGCATTTCCGCGCTACTGGAACTGGGTTCAGGATTCAACCCGGAATTTACCGGGCGGGAAAATATCTATTTTCAAGGTGCAGTGATGGGAATTCCCAGGGAGGAAATGGAAGGTCGTTTCGACGATGTTGTTTCCTTCGCTGATATAGGGGAATTCATTGATCAACCGGTACGTACGTACTCCAGCGGGATGTATGTACGCTTGGCGTTTGCGGTGAATATTTTATCTGACCCGGAAATCATAATTGTGGACGAAGCTCTAGCCGTAGGAGATGAAAAGTTTCAAAGGAAGTGTTTTGCGCGTTTGGAGCAACTGAAAAGCAGGGGCTTATCAATTCTTTTTGTGTCGCACTCTACAGAACACATAGCTGAATTATGCGAGAAGGTACTGTTACTAGATCATGGGGAACGGCTTAAGTACGGCGCACCTCTTGAAACGATACGTGCCTACCAAAAGCTGATTTACGCTCCCTTTGAAAAACAGGATCATTTGGCTCAAGAATTCCGTGCCGCAGATCGGACAGACGATATTATAAATATCGACATCGAGAATGAATCAGCGAATGTTTCCAATGAGCGACCTTCCCTCAATTTTGATCCTGGCCTCGTACCTGAAACAACCACAGCTTATCCAGTGCAAGGCGCTGAGATCGAAACAATACGGATACTTAATGCCCAGGGGGACGTTGTCAACGTGCTGCAACCGGGATGTAACTACCAGTTTGTAGTCTCCGGTCGCTTTTTGACGAACGTTGAGGGTGTCTATTTTGGTATTCACATACGGTCAATTTCCGGGGTAGTCATCACCGGACAACGATATCCGGAAGAAGGAAAGTACGTCGAACATATTGAGGCAGGGAAAGCTTTCAAAATCAACTTTGGATTTAGAATGGATTTGCTCCCGGGTGTGTATTTTGTTGGTGGAGGAATATGGTCAAGCCACGAGCCTAATTGCCCACACCGCATTTTGGATGCACTCATGTTTCGTGTTACCCAGGAAAAAAGCCCTAAATCTTTTGGCTATGTGGATATATCAGCAAATGAGTCTATTATCGAATTATTCTGAGCAACCTTCTACCGCGGTGTTGCAGATTCTCAAATCCTGCTTTGATCGAACGGAGGGAATGGTAAGCTTCGACGAAGCCGTGTTACTTTACTGCCTTGCGAAGGATGTGCGTAGCGGATGCATTGTAGAGGTAGGTTCTTATCGAGGCAGGTCGTCGGTATTCCTTGGGAGGGGGTCACTTGATGGCGCGAATGTTCCAGTGTTTGCGATAGATCCACACAAGAGCTTCATTGGCATTCTGGGGGGGATATTCGGACCTAAAGATCGAACCGCGTTCTATCGAGCTATGCTTGATAACGATTGTAGCGAGATCGTTTCATTGATTAATTTGAGTAGCGAGAGATTTTCCTCGTCATGGAGTGAGTCCATATCACTCCTGTGGATTGATGGAGATCATAGTTATAAGGGGGTCAAGAGAGATTTCGAATGCTGGCTGCCCCACTTGGAAACCAATGCCGTAATTGCGTTCGATGATGCAACCGATCCTAAACTTGGCCCCCGCAAACTTATTGATGAGTTAACTGTATCGGGGCGATTTGAGGAAGCTGCAAATGTTGGCAAAGTCATTGTAATAAGGCAATGTCAAAAATAAATTTGGTAGATACATATGATTGACATTCACGATCGGACATCGCGGGACAAAGGGAATTTGTTTGGCTATCTCGGCATTAACAGCTTTTGTTCCGAGCGTTATAAGCTATTTTATGTCGCCACCCCCAAAGTTGCCTGCACATCACTTAAATGGTGGTTTGCTGAAATAGAGGGTATCTCTAGCGATCTAATACTAGCAACAGATAGCGACGAATCAGATCCGGAATTGGTTATTCATGATGCACTTGGTAAAGTTTCATCTGGAATAACTGGCTTATCTCCGAGCGAACTCGAAATTCCCATAATCTCGGAAGATTATTTCAGGTTTGCAGTAGTACGCAATCCATATAAGCGCATCTTCTCTGCTTGGCAGTCAAAAATATTGCTGCAAGAACCATTGCAGGCAGAGCCATTTCTCAATTGTGATTTTTGTCATAGACCAATTAAATGTGTGGCGGACATCGCATCGTTATTTGAGGAGTTCCTAGAACACATTGCTACCTTTCCAGAAGAGTGGTTGGATGCTCATTGGAAACCCCAAGCAGACTTGCTAAGGCCGGATATCATTTCGTACTCTCTCATTAGCAGGATTGAGGAGCCAGAAATACTGGTTCGCGCGTTGCGCGAGCATGTTAAATTTGAAATCGTGAGCCCTTTCGCTGCCAATCATAAAAATGTGAGTTTAATTCCATATTCGCGGGAATTTGTCACAGATAGATCGGCTGAGCTTATTGGAAAAATGTATGCCCAAGATTTTATAGCGTTTGGATATGATATAGCCCCTCCTGAGTCAAAAAACAAAATTTCTTCAGATCTGCTGAAAACCGCAATTCATGGCATTACACTTGTTCGTGGGCGCAACAAACAGATTGCAAACATTCGTCGCTCTCTAAATGAGCAAATTAGATTGCTGGGGGACATTATAGCGACGCGTGATAACCAAATCATGAGCCTTGATTCCGAATTAACAGCAGTTTATTCCAGCCACTCGTGGATGGTAACTCGACCATTGCGTGCAATAAACTCCCTGTTGCATCGTTCAAAGCTGGAGCTAAAAAAGCTCACCACTTCACTGAAAAGGAACGGCATTAGAGTAACTGTCTTCAAAATTATCATGCGCTTGAGAAGAGGCTTGGTAGAATTCCCGTCCATTACTACGGATACATTTTATTCCACAAAAAACGCTATTGATGATCAAAAAGCGCTGGAAGAGACTTTCAAGAAAAAGCTAACCTTGATCTCAATGGTAAAGAACGAGAAAGGCATTCTCGAAACTTTTGCCGGGCATGCGCTGGGCTTATTTGATCGAATAATACTTGTAGACCACAGATCAACAGATGGCACCAAGGAATACATTAAGGCACTTAGCGAGCGGTATCCGGCGGTCGAATTCTTTTCGTTTGATGAACCTGGCTATTATCAATCTCAGCTAATGACATGGATTGTCAAAAATATAGTGCATCAAGATACTCTTGGCTGGGTTTTCTTTCTTGACGCAGACGAATTCCTGCCTTTTGAATCTAGAGAGGAATTTAACCGCGTATTAGCAAAATATAACGCTTCCCCTGTGATCTCTATGCCATGGCTTAATCTGGTTCCATTGGACATGCATTCAGGTGCGGTTATCGGAGGGAAATTCTTAAAATCGGATAGCTACGCTGCCCACTGCAAAATTGCGTTCCAACCTAACTTAATCCCAATAGATGATTACATTGTGGCACAAGGCAATCATGCGCTCCTTGTTGGAGCTAATCACTCACAATCGCTGCCCGTAGAGCGGGGCTTCCCAATCTATCATTTTCCTATAAGAACAAAACAGCAACTTCGTAATAAAATTTTTCATGGCGTCGAATCGTATCGCAGCATGGGAAAGAATCGCGTAGAAGGGTTTGGAGCTCACTGGGACGAAATTAATAAAATTATGGATAGGAACGGGCTGACTGACGAGTTGATGGCAGGCATGATTGTCAGCTATGGCGAGCCGATGAAGCCACCCTACATAAAAAACATAAGTGAGCTGATGCGGGAGGGATATTCAGTCATTCAGGTGAATAGTTGCTACTCAAAACCTTCGGTTAATTTTAACGATATACCTCGTAACCAAGAAAGCAGAACTGATAGTTTAAAACAGCAGCGCGTAAAAGACGTTGATGTCGGTTTGAACGAGTGGGGGCGTATAACATACGATGACGATAAACGTGTTCTGCATTTATGTTAAAAAGCAAGCAAAATTTTCAACTCATTAAGATAAAGTCATGACTAGTGAATGTGAGCAGCTCATAAATTTTATTGAACCCGCTGGAACTCCGATAAAAATTCTTGTCCCTACAGCCTGGGGTGGGCATATTCCCTTCATGTTCTGTTTAATGAGCCTAATGCGACCGCGTACATACGTCGAATTAGGCACACACTATGGGGCAAGTTTTTTTGCTGTTTGCCAAGCAATCGAGGAGTACAAAATTGATTGTTTTCCCGTGGCAATCGATCTATGGGTAGGTGACAAACATGCAGGATATTATCAGGAAGATGTATATAGCACCTTCAAATGGATCCACCAAAACAAGTACAGCGGTGTTGGATCTGCACTAAGGAAGGACTTTAGCGAGGCTGCTCAAGATTTTGAAGCAAAAAGCATTGACCTTATCCACATTGACGGCCTGCACACTTATGAAGCCGTGAAGAATGATTATGAAACATGGCTGCCCAAGGTAACTGAAAATGGTGTGCTCCTTTTTCATGACACGGCAGTTCGAGAACGGGGATTTGGTGTTTGGGAACTTTGGGATGAGATCAAAGATAAGCACGCCAGCTTCAATTTTACACATACTCATGGCCTAGGGATTATCGCCCTCGGCAGGGCGGACACGAATCCCATTGTCGCTCTTCTGGAAATAATTAATTCCTCAAAAGGCTCCATGGAGTCATTTGACAATTTCTTCAAACTCATTGGCGAGCGTGTTACGGGAGAATCCTTAGCCAAAAATGAACTTGAGAGGAATCAGGAGAAATTTAGAACCCTTAGTATATTTCGAAGCCTTGCCCGGCACGCTCGATCCTTTCTTAATTCGCGATAATGGACAAGAAAAGTCTTGCACGCGTTGCGAATTATATTGACGTGCCTTGGTATGCCAAACAAGTGGGTAAAAGATTTTTCACCTCATCTGCTGCAGCTAGTCATTATATTCGCGAAGGTGAGCTACGCGGTGATTGGCCCAACCCAATTTTTGACCCGCACTTTTACCGACAACAGATGCATTTGCCGTTGACGCAGTCATCCCTTGAGCACTTCATTAATTCAAGAACTACGGGTGTTCTTCCTTGCAAGTTCTTTGATGTCGATTGGTACGAACTACGAAACCCCGAGTATGCATATTTCGGCTGCGGCCTACTTCACTACTTAATGGTTGGCAGTAAAGAATATCGGGATCCCAGCCCGCAAGTAGACATGATTGCTTTGTCACGAAATTATGGGGATATTGGCGATGGTGCTGTTCTAGTTAATGCCCTCTCCACGGGGCTTATAGATTGCATCTCAACGGATGCTGTTACGAATGACGATGCCCATCTGGTTCAACGTCAGCAAGAATTTCGCAGAAAAATAACATCCACATTAAATAAAAGAGTTGATAAACCACTGCACGGACGTAACTTGCTCTTTGTTCAATGCGATAAAGAGACGGAATTTTGGTCATGGTTCGATAAAAACCGCCCCAGAAATTGGGATGTTTTCTTGAATTGTTACGCTGGCAATTTTCCTGGGACAGAATCCGCAGAGCATGTTTGCATTCAAAATGGCACTAAGTTTACGGGTATCTTAAATTGCTGGTTGAATCATATGGCAGTATTTGATATGTATGAATACATCATGTTCATAGATGATGATCTGGAGTTCAAATTCGACGATGTCTCTCTTTTTTTCAAAGAAATGCAGCGGGCTGGCCTTGATTTAGCGCAACCCTCCCTCTCATATGATTCGTATTGTTCTTGGCCGGTATATTTTAATGCCTCAAGGGGTGGCACAAGGAATACTAATGGCGTGGAAATTATGATGCCAGCCTTGTCTAAACGTGCTCGGGTTTTGCTCTTGCCATATTTCGTGTTTAGTGTGAGCGGATTCGGCTTGGATATTCTTATGGGAAAGATTGCAGGAGACAAAGGATTTTTGTCTGGCGTTATAGATGTCATCACGGTAAAACATAAAAAGAAAATTGATGTATCTGGCGGAAGCTATTACGAGTATTTGCGTAAATATTCTATCAATCCCCAATACGAACTCCATCGAATAATTAAATTGTTCAAAACCAGCACCTCCTTGACAGAAATTTCTACATAAACCTGCCTCAAAAGAAGTGCAAAGACTGCGCATTGATGTAGGACACCTTCAATTCAAATGCCAAATAAACAACAGCGGGGCTTCCCCAAGACTAAATGAACAGCTTGGCTTGATATCTCGCAAATTTCCGTATTTTGAACAGGAGCTCTCGAAGGAAGGTACAGTGCAATGAAGGTTCTCGTCGTCGGGGGCGCTGGCTATATAGGCTCACACATGGTCAAGATGTTGTTGGATGCTGGCTACGAGGTGGTCACGCTAGACAATCTTGTCGCAGGTTATCGGGATGCTGTTTTGGGCGGAGAATTTATTTATGGGGATATTGCTGATTATGTAATGCTTAACCACTTGTTTTCTCTCCATCATTTTGATGCAGTGATGCATTTTGCCAGTCATATCCAAGTTGGGGAGTCAGTTCGTGACCCAGCCAAGTATTACCGGAACAACGTGACCAACACACAAAACTTGCTTGATGCAATGGTTGCGCAAGGTATACGCCACTTCATTTTTTCCTCCTCGGCGGCGATATTCGGCGAGCCACACTACACCCCTGTTGATGAAGCGCATCCAAAGATTCCAATCAACCCTTATGGCCACAGCAAACTAATGGTGGAACAAATACTGGCAGACTATGATCGAGCCTATGGGCTAACTTCTGTTTGCTTACGTTACTTTAACGCGGCGGGCGCGCACCCGGATTGCTTGCTGGGTGAGAGGCACAATCCAGAAACCCACCTGATCCCGCTGATTTTGCAGGTAGCCTCCGGTCGGCGTGAGGCTGTTTCCGTTTTTGGCAGAGACTACCCTACTGCGGATGGAACCTGCATCCGTGATTACATCCACATTATGGATTTATGCCAAGCTCATCTACACGCATTGGAACAACTGATGCATGGAGGAACAAGCGCGGCCTACAATTTGGGAAATGGCGATGGTTTTTCCGTGCAGCAAGTGATTAATGAGGCGCGAAAAGTGACGGGCCGCAAGATCAAGATTATTGATGCGCCACGTCGTGAAGGTGATCCGGCGGAGTTGGTTGCCGACTCTACACTGGCCCAGAAAAAACTTGGTTGGTTGCCATGTTATGCTGAATTGGAGACCATCATCCGGCATGCATGGCAATGGGAATGCAAGCAGTTGGGCTCCCATCAAAGTCAGGATTGACCGCTACCGATTATCTTGATGCCACCTATTTACGGGCTGGTTATTCTGACAACAATTCACTACGGCAAGGCCCCATGCGTCGATGCATACCATCCGAAATTCCAGCAAAGAATGCACGTAATTTAAAGATTGGATTCTTTTGCAGCAGCGCAATCGATCCGGCCTCCAGCAGCAACCACACCATTCGCTGGAGGCACCATACAGGCTCAACTTTCCAGTAGTCCATCGCGCTAACGAGCGAGTTCCGGGCGATATAGTACTTGCGTAGCGGCGAGTGATCGGGAGGTGCGAGACCCAGCAGAAATCTATGTGGGCGATCCGCATCACCGATGCTGTGTTCCATCACCGGCAGGCGACTGATATACACGCGATATCCCTTGGATCGAGCCCTCAGGCAAAACTCGTGGTCCACTTGATCAATGAAATAGTCGTCACGAAACCCGCCTATAGCCGTGGCCAGGCAGGTGTCGATTAAGCAGCCCGCAGTAATGACCGTCTTCTGCTCGATAAACTCCACTCCCGCATCCATCCGGATCCTCAACTGCTTTTTGCGATAATCATAATAATTTCCGCCGATCACTGATGGGCGCTTTCCGCAGGACTCATATACCTGAAGAAGTGTGAGCACCATGTCCGGATAGCATTTCGTATCCTGATCCAGCGTGAGTATCCACTCGAAGCCCAGTTCGACTGCCACGCCCAACCCCTGGCTTAACGCTGCAGCAATCCCCAAATTGGATCGGTTTTCAATCACGAGTATTTGCGCATCATTCCCATAAAACTCTTTAAGTCCAAGAATGCGATCCTCCTCAGGCGTGTTATCTACAACCACCACCTTTCCCACCTGAGGAAGTAGCACATGAAGCCGCGCCTCAAAGCCTTGATCCGGAAAATATGCCACCACAACCGCACATACGGATGAGGGTTTCAACGTACCACTCTTATCTGGAACCTGATGTATGGAAGGCATGCCTCACAACCTTGCTAATTTGTTTGACGGGGATCATTCCTAATGAACTGCCGATTGATCAGAATCCACTATACTGAACGCCACGTACTGGCCGGAAGTGGCCGTTCCCGCCTCACTGTGCTTTACACCCAACATGGAAGTAAGAATGTCCAATTCTGGCAACACCAACAGTCGAATATCGCATGCCTGCGTCATCGTCACGCTAAACCCGGATACAGCACAGTTCCATCGTGTATTGGACGCATCACTTGCTCAATCGCCGGCAGTCATTGTAGTGGATAACGGATCATCGCCGCAGTTCGTCGCCAGCCTGCACAACTATGCTGTGAATTCCACTAACCTGCATGTACTGCCGCTGGGGCGGAATTTTGGCATTGCCGCAGCACTCAATTTGGGAATAGCTGAAGCGAAATCCCGGGATGCCGAGTTTGTCCTGCTACTCGACCATGACAGCATTGCCGAGGCAGGGCTTCTGGATGGATTGCTCCTGGCAATGAAAGAGACGCAACATTCCGGTGAAAAAATTGCCGCAATCGGAGCGAAGATTTTCGATCCGCGCTCAGGCGAAGAACTGGGGTTCTATCGCATGCACAATGGACACTGGGACAAGATCAAGTGTGAGGTATCGACCCATGGATTGCTTCCCTGCGATTATCTGAACTCGTCCGGCAGTTTCATTCCCATTTCCGCATTCGAAGACATCGGACCGTTCAACGAACAATTCTTCGTCGATCACGTCGATACGGAATGGTTCATGCGTGCCCAATCGTTGGGATATGCATGTTACGGTTTCTGCGGAGGCGCACTCGAACACTACATGGGCGATGCGGTAATCCGTTACTGGCTTTTCGGATGGCGGCATATGCCGCGCCGCAGCCCCCAAAGGCACTACTATATCGTGCGCAACAGCTTGTGGCTCTATCGCTATGCTTATGTCCCACTCGCCTGGAAGTTTAACAATTTCATCAAGCTATTATTTACACTCCTTTACTTCTCCCTTTTCGACATGCAACGAGCTGATCAATTCAAACGGATCCTGAAAGGATTGATCGATGGCATCAAAGGAGAACACCGAGCAGCATGAGAAGTATTACTGCTCAACCAGTTTTCCAATCAATGCAGCATAGCGAGAAGCCACGATTGACCAATCGAAATTTCGTATTACATGGTCTCTACCCTTGATTGCCAGTTGCCTGCGCAACTCAGGCTTCGCCAATAACGTCACCACCGCGCTGACAATCGCTTCCGGACTTTTCTGCGGTACGAGAAAACCGGTATCCTCATGAACAACGACGTCCCGTATCGCAAGCAAATCGGAGGCGACAACCGGGCATTCACAGGCCAGAGCCTCCACCAGCACCAGTCCCAGCCCCTCCTGATCGCCTTGGACTGTGACAATGGATGGCGCCACGAAAACTGTTGCCCGTCTATATAGCTCGGGGATTTCCGAATTATTCAGAGAACCAAGGAAAGTGACCGCGTGGGCGATACCGAGCCGGTCGGCCTGCTGCTTCAACGCATTTTCTTCAGGACCATTACCGACAACGCTGAGATGCACGCCAGGACATTGCCTGATGATTTCCGGCATTGCATCGAGCAAATAGGTGACGCCTTTTTTTTCAACCAAACGCCCGACAAACAGCAATTCGTTATCAGAGCACACACTTGTTGTGCTTGGTGAAAAACGCTCCCGTGTATCGACGCCCATGGAGATGGTTCGCAACTGCTCCGTCTTCGCCCCCAGCGACAGGGCGCAATCCGCCACTGCCTTGCTGACTACCGTCAGCAGCGACGAACTGCGGATGACCCAGCGTTTTATCCGGTTTAGCAGCCAACCGTTCAATCCCAGCAGATCGCCGCCATGCGAAGTACAAATCCAAGGCGGCATATTTTTGATGAGCAGGCCGACAATCGCGACTGTCAGCCCTTGCGGGATAATCCAGTGCGCATGGATTGCATCAATACGTTGATGCCTCAAAATTCGCCATAGTGCAGCAAGTTGCGAGATGAAAAAAAACGGCAGCAAGAGATAACACCAGCGGCTTCGCTTAAGGTTGGCAAGGATCCCCCCCTGATAGGCCAGCCTTTCCCATCGCGCAAAAAAATAGCGGAAGCGCACAACATCGATACCCGCCATACTCTCGGAACACTTCGCCCCATCGGCATGAGGCGCCAGCACGAGCACATCGAATTGACCATCTAGCCTCCGACACAATTCAAAAACAAACGGAGGCTCTTTATCCCCAACCCATCTGGGGAAGGTAGAGGTCAATACCAATACTTTTTTTCTACTGGTCACTGTCTTTATAAGCCAGCATGGTGATTTGCTCGGACACCAAACCGATCAAGAAAACAACCATCGCCGTGATAAACAGCAGCGCGCTCATGTTGGTAAAGCGGTGCAATGTCAGATAGGTATAGGCATAATTACCCGCGCCCAGCAGGAAAAAAAGCGCGCTGATCGGGAAGAATAGTTTCAGCGGCGAATACAACGAACCGATTTTGAAAATGATAAGCAGAAACCTCACCCCATCGCGCATGATGCGCATATGGCTGCTGTTGCCAATACGCTTGGGAGCATGGATGGGCACATACCCCACGCTATAGCCCGCCCGGAAGAAACTCATGGTAATGGTAGTCGGATAGGAAAACCCATTCGGCAGCATGTAAAGGAACTTGCGGAACTTGTCGGCCTTGACCGCCCTGAAGCCCGAAGTCAGATCGTCCACTTTTTGCCCCACCATCCAGCTAGACAACCAATTGTAGAACCCGTTGGCGAACGCCCGGTGCGCGCCGGCCTGCGAACCTCTGCTGCGCGCACCCACCACCATGTCGTAGCCTTGGGCGAGTTTCTCCAGCAACAAAGGAATATCTTGCGGCTGATGTTGGCCGTCGGCGTCCATGAAAACCAGCACATCCCCATTCGCGGCGCGCGCGCCGGACTTAACCGACGCGCCATTACCCTTTGGGTAAGGATGACTGAACACTCGCACGGGGAACTCCGCGCATACCGCCAGTGTGTCGTCATCCGAACCGTCGTTAACAATGATGATTTCCGCATTCGGCAATATCGTCACCACTTCCGGAAGCAAATGGCGCAATCCTTCCGCCTCGTTACGCGCCGGAATAACCAATGTGAGATTCATAAACGGCCTTGTCTTTTGTTATAAACACGCAGGGGAGCTGCGCGTCATTTTAACAGCTCCGCCTTTGGCCGGATTTCCGGCGGCAGGTTGGCAAACGCCGAGACTATCTGGTCCCTGAGGCTACCGGCTAGCTGCGGATTCGACAAGGCCGCACGGTAAAGGCGCTCAACGACTTCCGCATTGACTACAAAATAACCGCTGGCAATATCCCGGGTCGCGCCAATGAGAGAATTCTTGTTTGGCGGCCCAAAAGGAACCGTCGCAAGGCGCTGCTCCAGTTCTACAAGCAAAGCGTCCTCCTGCGGCAATCTTCTTTCCGCATTCACCGCCAGAATACCTAGCAACCCAGCAATGCTGGTCGGCGCGTTATCTGCGGCCTGCCGATAATGAAATAGCGCCTTGTTATAGAGATCGACCGCATCCTCCTGCGAGGTGGGCGGCAAATGGTCGTAAAGTGCTGCTAGGTCGGTATGCGCCCGCACCGAACCCGGATGCCGCTCCGCCTCCAACATGCGCATCTGGAGCGTATCGCCCCACTGCAGGGCGCGGGTTGCGGTCAGTCCGGCGAACAGGACTACCAGCACCACGAAAGCCGCCCGGCGCAGGCGCAAACTGGACAAATGAATCCGGGAATTTAATGCGTAATAGGCCAAGGGCAGCAGAATGCCGAGCATGGGCAAATAATTGCGGTGTTCGAAGGCGATTTCCAGCGGGATGACGGTGGACTCCAACGCATGACCGGTCAAAAAGAACGCAATCCCGAAAGCACTTATGGGGTGCTTGTTGCGCAATGCGAATGCGCCCCCCATCAGCAATAACAGACCCGCAATGGCAGGTAACGTCGTCCATGGCGCAAGCAGGCTCCTCGAAATCAGGAAATCGTCGTGGTGCAGCCCCATCTCGCTCATGCTAGGCAGCACAATCATGTGCATGTAGAACCACAGCACGCGCACCTCCGTCATCAAGCGCTCGGACAGCGAAAAATCGCGCCACGAATATCCCGCCAGAATCAGCTCGGGATTATTCAGAACGTAAATCAGACCTGCTAACACGGGGATTGCGGCCGACAGTCCCACCATCGCCACCAGAATGCGGCGACTGCTTTGATCGGACGCATTCCAGCGCAGCAAGGTCGCCTCAATCACCAGAATGAACAAGGGCAGCAAGGCGCCGTTTTCCTTGCTGAGCGCAGCAAGCGGCGTGAAAAGGAATATGGCCGTACTGATCGCAATAAAACCCGACCTATTTCCGCCCTGCAGTTTTTCTCTGCCATACAGATACAACACCAGTCCGGCCAGCGTGAACAATGCCGACAGGCTGGTCATGCGCTGCACCACATACAGCACTCCGGTCAGGTTGAAGGGATGCAGCAGCCAGGCTGCGGCGACGGCGAGGGCAACCCAGGTTGCGAAATCCCTTTGCGGTGCTGCCCGCCGAATGCGCAGATGCAGGCCGAGCAGCATCCGGACAAACACGAATACCAATATCCCGTTGACCAGGTGGATCGCCAGGTTGGTTGCCTTGAAATAATAGGGGGCCATGCCCGAAAAATAATAATTGACAGCGAAACTCGCCATGCTGATGGGCCGCCCCAGCGGGCCGGCGCCGCCCGAGAAGGCTGCCTGCCAGAGTACGGCGAAATCCAGACTTTCGATTCTCAGGTAGTGATTCAGGCGGAGGTTGGCCCCATCGTCGAAAACGAAATGCCCCTCCAGTCCCGGCAGGTAGCAGATTACAGCAAGGGCGCAAATGCAAAACAATAAGGCGAGTTTAATAATGAGAATACGCATAGATGTAAAAAAGGGGGCTTACGCCCCCTTCATTATGTCGGATTAATCAATCAATGATTAAGACTTAGGATAGTATTTTGTAGGAACAGTACCGCCAACAGCCCACTCTACTCCACCAGCGCCGCAAGTCGGTGTCCATGTAACAGTCTTAGTTATAGTATCAGAGGGTAATCCAGTCGCTACAGTCGTGGCTGTAATCACACCTGTAGCTGCCGTAACAGCACCACTTGCCATATATTTTGCAGCCGATACATTAAGCGAGTTATCAGCCGTTCCAGTGACAGCAGCAAGAGAAGCGCCAGTTAGTGTTACAAAATCACCAGCTTCATCAACGCCGCCTTCGCTACAATAAAGACCGATAGCAGTCCGCGCCGGGCTGGTCAGGCTGGTCAGTTCAGTCAGCTTGGACTTGACTGTGTAGTCCTGGTAAGCCGGAATCGCCACTGCCGCCAGAATGCCGATGATCGCAACCACGATCATCAGTTCGATCAGGGTAAAACCTTTTTGTACGTTTTTCATGTAAAGCTCCTTTAAGAGTTATTAGCCATTCGATCAAGCCATCGGCCCGGTCTACGGTTAACACACATCGTGTGTTGCCTGAGTTAACGCAATAGCCGTGCCAAGATCGCAACTCTATGTTTCATATAGACACAACAAGATACCGAAACAGCCTCATCGGGATTAAGGCGACCAATATTGACTGCAAACTGACGATTTTTGTCACTCAACAACCTCAAGCGCTATGCAACTTCAGCATCGCCGCTTCGCTCTTGCCCTCGACGACCAGATGGGCGACATCCTGCGCGCGCTGCATCGCTTCGTCTATCAGCGCCCGCTCCTCGCGGCGCGGGTCGTTCAGCACAAAGTTGGACACTTCGCTGCGTTCGCCGGGATGGCCTATGCCGAGGCGCAGCCGCCAAAAGTCCTTCGTGCCCAGATGAGCGATGATGTCCTTCAGGCCGTTGTGTCCGCCGTGGCCGCCACCTAGTTTCAGCTTGGCGCTGCCCGGCGGCAGGTCCAGTTCGTCGTGCACGACCAGGATCTCGGCCGGAGCGATCTTGTAAAACTGCGCCAGCGCACCGACCGCGCGGCCGCTGACGTTCATGAAGGTCTGGGGCTTGAGCAGGAAGATTTCGCGCCCATGCAGTTGGCCGCGCGCAGCCAATCCGTGGAACTTGGCCTCGCTCCTGAAACTCAGGTTGTGCATGCGCGCGAACTCATCCAGCCACCAGAATCCGGCGTTATGGCGGGTGTTCTCGTATTCGCGGCCGGGATTGCCCAGCCCGACGATCAGGCGTATCGAACTCATGATGCGTTAATCCAAAAAATCATTAGAGAAATTCATAAAGGGTCGCCCCTACCAAAACTGCCCCCCTGTAGGAGCGGCTTCAGCCGCGATAGACACATCGCACATCACCATCCCTTCGCGGCTAAAGCCGCTCCTACAAAGGGCTAGCGGTTATTCCGCAACCAATAAAAAACCCGCCATGCCGGTATCAGCGATGGCGGGTTGTGTGGGTCAGCAGACCCCGTTATTACTTCTTGGCGGCAGGTGCAGCGGCCTCGGCTGCCGGTTCGGCAGCAGCCGCTTCGATTGCACCGCGCGGCACTTGCACGGTTGCCACCACGGCTTCGCCTGTGTGAGTGCCGTGTGCAGCGATTTCCACGCCCTTCGGCAGCTTCAGGTCGGCGACGTGAACGGAATGGCCCAGTTCCAGCTTGCCCAGATCCACTTCGATGAAGGCCGGCAGGTCTTTCGGCAGGCAGGTGATGTCCAGATCGTGGATCACGTGGCTGATCTTGCCGCCGCCGGTCTTCACGCCGGGAGCGATTTCTTCGTTCAGGAAGTGCAGCGGCACCTTCTTGTGCATCTTGTGCGTCGGGTCGATGCGCTGGAAGTCGATATGCTGGACTTGCTGGCGGAACGGGTGCATCACGAAGTCGCGCAGCAGCACGGTTTCCTTCTTGCCTTCGACATTCAGCGACAGCACGGAAGCGTGGAACGCCTCGGAACGCAGCTTGTAGTAGATCTCGTTATGGTCCAGATCGATCGCGACGGCGTCGCCGGAACCGTAGACAACACCTGGCACGCGGCCGGTGTTACGCAGACGGCGGCTCGCACCCGTACCTTGCGTCTTGCGAATTGTTGCATTGATTTCGATAGTCATTTCACTTCTCCAAAAAACAGAATCCTCCGCGACCAGAGGATTCAACATTTGCGGCAACCAACATGGTTACCGCTAAAACTTGTTGTAGGGTGGGCACCGCTTTTGTGCCCACGCGGATTCTTACAGCGTGGGCACACCCAAAGGGTGCAAGAACCTCTTCGAGGCAAAAAAGTGCCCACGCTACTACTTACTCGGTGAACAGCGAGCTCACCGATTCTTCGTTATTGATGCGACGGATGGTTTCCGCCAGCAATTCTGCGGTACTCAGTTGGCGAATGCGCTTGCAGTTGCGTGCGGCTTCGTTCAACGGAATGGTGTCGGTGACCACCAGTTCGTCCAGCGCGGAGTTTTCAATGCGCTCGATCGCGGGACCGGACAGCACCGGATGCGTACAGTAGGCCAGCACGCGCGATGCACCCTTTTCCTTCAGCGCGTTCGCGGCTTCGCACAGCGTGTTGGCGGTGTCCACCATGTCGTCCATGATCAGGCAGGTGCGGCCTACCACGTCGCCGATGATGTTCATCACCTTCGCCACGTTCGGCTTCGGGCGGCGCTTGTCGATGATCGCCAGATCTGCATCCAGTTCCTTCGCCAGCGCGCGGGCACGCACCACGCCGCCAACGTCCGGCGACACGACGATCAGATTCGGGTAGCTGCACTTGCGCACATCGTCCAGCAGAATCGGGCTGGCATAGATGTTGTCCACCGGCACATCGAAGAAGCCCTGAATCTGGTCGGAGTGCAAGTCCATCGTCAGCACGCGGTCCACGCCGGCGCTGGAAAGCATGTCGGCGACAACCTTCGCGGTGATCGCGACGCGTGCGGAACGCGGACGGCGATCCTGGCGCGCATAGCCGAAATACGGGATCGCGGCAGTGATACGGCCGGCGGAAGCGCGCTTGAGCGCATCCACCATCACCATCACTTCCATCAGGTTATCGTTGGTTGGTACACAGGTGGACTGCAACACGAAAACGTCCTTGCCGCGCACGTTCTCCAGCAGCTCGACCATCACTTCGCCGTCGGAGAAGCGGCCTACTGTGGCGCGACCGAGATTGATATTGAGATGCTGCGCGACTGCTTCCGCGAGCTTAGGATTGGCATTGCCGGTGAACACCATCAACCTGTCGTGTGACACGTCAACCCCTTAAAGAAACGAGAAAATGAGGCGATGCCCCAATAAACAGAATTTCGACGCCTATCGACGCGAGCTTCGCTCACATTGACAGACGCCAAAACCGAAATTTGGCTGGGGAGGTAGGGATCGAACCTACGAATGCCGGAATCAAAATCCGGTGCCTTACCACTTGGCGACTCCCCATCTAACTTTGTACGGGCACGGCGCGCCGCGCCCCTACCCTCAATCAGACACCCAATCGTGCAACGGGTGCTTCATCAAACCTTGCGCAACCACACCGCGCATATCCTCCGGCAATTGCCCGAGCACCGCTTCCGCCTGGCTGCGGCTCGCAAACTCCGCGAATACGCATGCTCCCGATCCGGTCATCACCGCCTTGCCGTAGTTGCTCAGACTGTCTATATGTCGAGCCACTTCCGGGTAGAGCTTGCACGCCACCGGCTGCAAATCGTTGCGCAATTTTGTCTGCGGCATCGAGAGGGCGCGCATTGTGATGGAAACGGAATCTCGTGTCAATTCCGGATGCGTAAAAATTTTCGCGGTCGGCACATGGGCCGGCGGGAACAGCACGACATACCAAGCTTCCGGCAAGGCGCAGGCTTGCAATTCCTCGCCCACCCCCTCGGCGAAGGCGTTCTCGCCGAACACGAACACCGGCACATCCGCCCCCAGCTTCAAACCCAATTGCATCAGGCGTTCGCGCGACAGACCGAGAGACCATAAACGATTCAACGCGATCAGCGTGGTCGCCGCATCCGAACTGCCTCCGCCCAGCCCGCCGCCCATAGGGATGCGCTTCTCTATCGCGATATCAACGCCCATCGTGCAACCGGTCTCCGCTTGCAGCAGGCGGGCTGCGCGCACGCACAGATCATGTTCTTCCGGCACGCCCTCGACGCTGTTGGTGCGATGCACCTCGCCGTCGTTGCGCGACTCGAAGTGCAGCGTGTCCTGCAGATCGATGAAGCGGAACAGCGTCTGCAACAAGTGATAGCCGTCCGGGCGACGACCGACCACATGCAGAAACAGGTTGAGTTTCGCCGGAGCGGGGCAAGTCAGCTTCATTCTAACGACCATGGCGGTTGACGCTCCCCCGAATGATGAAGCGCCCTGTAGGAGCGACTTTAGTCGCGATAGACACGCTCCAACTCCACGTAACCTTCGCGGCTAAAGCCGCTCCTACGAAAACCGCCGCACGATTGGCGGCATTACCCAGCAGTTGAATTGAAACATACAAGTAAGCTAGCGAGCTTTTTCGTGATTTTGCGAGCATCCGCTGTGCGGATTGCCTGCTTACCCCGCTTCGTGAATAAAGGTTTTGCAGCCCCATCACTTTCCCCACTCCCATTCGTCAATCAGCAACTGAACCTGCAACTCATCGCGGCTCAGTTGCAAGCGCGACGGCAGGCTGTCCGCAACGTCGCCGTCATAGCGCAGATAGCGCACTTCCCAGCCGTTCTGCTGCAACAGGGCTATCCGTCCGCGCTCGTCGCGCTCGATCTGCGCCTCGCCGTCTGTCGCCTGCCCCAGCACCCACCGATGCAATCCGCCCAACGGTAACTGCCAGCCCAGCACCTGCTGCATCAGCGACTCGGCGTCTGCCGCTTGGTATTGCTTGCTGCCGTCGTCCAGCGTCGCGCCCTGCGCATCGCGATAGACGCGCGCCGCGGTCTGGCCCAGAGGCCCTTGCAACAGCAGTTCGTCGGAGTCTGTCCGGTGCACCCAGCGCATTCCGGCGGAATGGCGAGTGCCGTTATGTTTGATCGCGATGCGCCCGTTCAATGCAAACGGCGCGGACTCAATCTGCGCGGGACGCACCACAGGTTCGGGCGCGGTCGGCAGCAGCGAACAGCCGCCCAGCAACATCAGCAAAACCAACAACGCAATCGGTCGCATTTATGGCGTCGTGAATTTCTTGATGACCGCTTGCAGCAGCGCGTTGTCCGGATGGGCCTTGAGGGTGTCCTGCCAGACTTTTCGTGCCTCTTCCTTGTCGCCGCGCACCCACAGCACTTCGCCCAGATGCGAAGCGATCTCGGGATCGGGATTGCCGGCAAAGGCGCGGCGCAACATGTTCACGCTGTCGTCCAGCCTGCCGCTGCGGTAATAGCCCCAACCGACGCTGTCCATGATCGCGGCATCGTCCGGCGCGAGTTGCAGCGCCTTTTCCACCAGCGCCAGTGCCTCATCGAGGCGCTCATTGCGCTCGATCAGGCTATAGCCCAACGCGTTATAGGCATGTGCGTGATCCGGTTTGAGCTGGATCAGCTTGCGCAGCAATTGCTCGGCCACATCGTGCTTGCCGTTCTTGTCGGCCAGCATCGCGGCCTCGTAGAGCAAATCGGGATGGTTGGGCAGTTTCTCCAGGCCCTGCTGCAACACCTGATAAGCATCGACATTGCGCTGCGCCTCGCGCAGCAACTGCGCCTCGATCAGCAGCAGCTGCACGCGCTGCTGGTTGTTGTCGGCGCGTATCTGCCGCAGGTGCGCGCGCGCCGGCTCCAGCCCATCGCGCTTGTTCAGCAGATAGAGGATGCGCAACTGCGCGGCGAAACGATGCTCGCCATCCTTGACCTCGCGATAATGGGCCAGCGCCTCTTCCTCGCTCTCTTTCGCCTCGCTCAACTGGCCGAGGTAATACTGCACCCGGTCCTGGTTCTTCTTGCCTTCGCCCAGCGAGAGCCGCAACTGTTCCTCCGCCCCCTTGAAGTCCTTCAGTTGCAGGGAAATCAGCGCGATGGCGAACGCCATGTCGGGATTGTCCGGGCTATCCTTTGCCAGGCGCTGGAACTCGTCGCGCGCCGGTTTGTAATGTTTCTGCTCCAGCAATGCGCGGGCGTATTGCAGACGTATCTCGCGCGCATCCGGATAACTGACCAGATAGCGGCGCAGCGCCTCCAGCCCCTGCTGCGGCTCGTTCTTCAGCAACAGCTGCGCTTCCAGCGAGACCGCCGTGTCCCACTCGGGCCGCAAGCTGCGCGCCTGCTTTGCCTCGGACAAGGCCAGCGCCACATCGCCAGCCAGTTGCGCCAACTGCGCCACAGACCAGCGCGCCTCGGCTACCTGCGGATAGGGCTGCGCCAACTCCTGCATCAGCTGCAGCGCCGCCTGTTTATCCGCGTAGGGGGCCAATTGCTGGAAGACCTGAATGAACACCGGCCCGGGATCGGTTCCGGCCGCCTGCAACTGCTTGGCGTACTCCTGCTTCGCCTCCCCCAGCTTCCCTCCGCGCAGCAGGATGGAAGACAGCATGCGCCCGGCCACCGACGCGCCCGGCTCGACTTCTTGCCATTGTCTGAAGGCATCGATAGCCCGCTCCATCTGGCCGGACTCGACCGCCAGTTGCGCCGCGCGCCGCGCCAAGCGCGGGTCGCGGGTCTTACGCGCCAGATCGGCGCTGCCTTCCAGCGCCAGCGCCTGATGGCCGCGCTGGCTGGCAATCTCGGTCAGCAAGTATTCGTAGAGCAGCTCGTCGGTCAGCTCGACATTGGGCAACACCGGCGCGACTTCGACCTGCTGCGGCTCGACGGATACAGCGGGCGCGACCGGCTCCACCTGCTTCGGGACCTGCGCACAGGCGGTCAGCAACAGACTGCCGACGACCAGATATTTGAACGATGAATTCATGGCGATACTGCTTTTGATGCGGGCGCACATATTAGGTTATATTAGCCCGCACCCACAACCACGACCATTTCCGCCTTGTCCGACACCGCTCCCGAGATCACCATTTCCGCGCGCAAGCTGACGCGCCGCTTCGGCAATCAGAAAATCATCCACGACGTATCGCTGACCCTGCGGCGCGGCGAAGTGCTGGGGCTGCTCGGCCATAACGGCGCGGGCAAGAGCACCACGATGCAGATGCTGACCGGCTGTTTGCTGCCGGACAGCGGCGACATCGAGGTCTGCGGCATCGACCTGCTGCGCCAGCCGATACTGGCGAAAATGCATCTCGGCTACCTGCCGGAGACCCCGCCGCTTTATCGCGAACTCCGCGTAGACGATTACCTGACCTTCGCAGCGCGCCTGCGCGGCATCAAGAACGGAAAAGTCGCCGCCGCGCTGGCGCAAGCCAAACAACGCTGCGGACTGGAAGCGATCGGCGGCAAGATCATCGCGACGCTGTCCAAAGGTTATCAGCAGCGCGTCGGCATCGCCCAGGCCATTGTCCACAATCCCGAAGTGATCGTGCTGGACGAACCCACCGTCGGCCTGGACCCGGCGCAGATACGCGACATCCGCTCGCTGATCCGCGAACTGGGCGATAGCAGCAGCGTGATCCTCTCCACCCATCTGCTCGGCGAAGTGGAAAGCCTGTGCGACCGCGTCGAGATCATGCAGAAAGGCAGGCTGATCTACGGCGACACGACTGCGGCGCTGGCGAACTACGGCGGCGAGCCGGGCCGGCTGGAAGAGAACTTCATCCGCATCACCGAGCGCGAAACTGCGGCTAACGCAGCAACCAGCGCGGGGGACGGCAAATGATCCGACTGATCGCCATGCGCGAACTGCGCAGCCTGTTCACTCTGCCCTCCACCTGGCTCATTTTCGCCGCACTGCAATTCGTCTTTGCATGGTTCTTCCTCGCGCGGCTGGAGGCGTTCCTCGAAGTGCAGCCGCAACTCGCGCAACTCGCCAATCCACCCGGCGTGACGATCACCGTCGCCGCGCCGATGTTCAACACCATTGCGCTGCTGCTGATGATGCTGACGCCGATGTATACGATGCGGCTGATCGCCGAGGAGCGGCGCAACCAGACGCTGCCGCTGCTGCTGTCCGCGCCGCTGTCCGAGCTCCACATCGTGCTCGGCAAGTTTCTCGGCATGTTGGTCTTCCTGATCGCACTGAGCGCCAGCGTGCCGCTGATGCTGTACAGCCTGGCGCTCGGCACTGAGCTAGACCACGGCCTGATGCTCTCCAACCTGATCGGCCTGTTGTTGCTGACCGCCAGCTTCACGGCGCTGGGACTCTATATCTCCGCGCTGACCGTCCAGCCGGTGATCGCCGCCATCGGCGCGCTGGCAGCGCTGGTCGGCCTGTGGCTGGCCGACATCGGCGCATCCGCGCCGGACTCCCCGTGGCATGCGATCTCGCCGCTCGGCCGCTTCCAGAACTTCAACGCCGGCCTGCTGGACAGCAGCGACGCGATGTTCTTCGTGTTGTTCACCGGCGTATTCCTGCTGCTGACGATACGGCGTCTGCACAACAACCGCACATACGGATGAGACATGATGCGTAAATTTTTCAGCTCCCTGTCTCTGCGCAACGTGCTGTTCGTGCTGTTGCTGATCGCCGTCGCCTCGGGTGCAAGCCATCTCGCCTCGCGTTACAAACTGCAGCGCGACATCACGCTCAATGCCAGCAACAGCCTGGAGCCGGGCAGCGTGACGGTGCTCAAACAAATGACCGGCCCGGTCACCATCGTCGTCTACGCCACCGAACACGATGCGCGCCTCGGCGACATCCGCAAGCTGATCCGCGAATTCGTTTCGCTCTACCAGCGCTACAAGCCCGACCTGAAACTGGCCTTCATCGATCCAGAGAAGGAGCCGGAGATGGCCCGCGCCGCCAGTATCCAACTCAACGGCGAGATGGTCGTCTCCTATGCCGGGCGCAGCGAACACCTGACCCAGCTCAACGAACAGGTGCTCACCGCCACGCTACTGCGTCTGGCGCACACCCGCGACCAGACCGTGATGTATCTGGACGGCCACGGCGAACGCAAACTCGACGGCGCAGCCAACCACGACTTGGGCGAACTATTCGGCGCGAAATTGAAACAGAACGGCTTCCGCATCGCCAGCCTGAACCTGGCGCTCGCGCAGGAAGTACCGGACAACGCCAGCGTGCTGGTCGTCACCCAGCCGCAGGTTCCACTGCTGCCCGGCGAGACCGACAAACTGCTGCGCTACATCGAGCGCGGCGGCAACCTGCTGTGGCTGGTGGACGCCGAACCGCTGCGCGGGCTGGAGCCGCTCGCCGAGAGGCTTGACCTGCTGCTGCCGCCGGGCGTGGTGATCGACCCTTCCGCCGCCGAGATGAACGCGCCGGTGACCTGGTCGCTGGGCGCGGCCTACACGCCCCACGCGATCACCCGCGACTTCAACCTCATCACCGCGTTCCCCTCGGCTCGCTCGCTCGCATGGAACGAGAGCGAAGAATGGGAACACCATGCGCTGCTCGAAGTCGCGCCGCGCGGCTGGGTCAGCCGCTCCGCCGCACAGGCCAAACCGCGCTTCGACAAGCAGCACGACACGCCGGGCCCCGTCGTCATCGCCGCGGCATTGCAGCGCCACATCAACGACCGCGAGCAGCGCATCGTCGTCGTCGGCAGCGGCGCATTCCTGTCCAACAGCTTCGCCGGCAACGGCGGCAACGTCGATCTCGGCGTGAATATGGTCAACTGGCTGGGCAGCGAGGAACACCTGATCACGCTGCAACCGCGCGCCGCGAAGGACAGCCAGCTGACACTCAGCCGCACCCAGCTCACCGCGATCAGCGTCGGTTTCCTGATTGTATTGCCGCTATTGCTGGCCGCGGTCGGCGCGAGAATGTGGTGGAAACGCCGCCGCGCCTGACAGGCTATTGCAAAACTACTGCGGTGGTCATCTGCGGCGTTGCGCGGTGCTCGGAATCCTCATGTACTTTGAGTACATTCCGGTTCCTGCGCTCCGTGCGCCTTGCAGCTGACCATCCTCGCTACGTTTTTCAATAGCCTGTACATGAAAGACAAAGTTCATTCATTTCACGACCAACCATGCCTGAGTTACCCGAGGTAGAAACCACGCGACGCGGCCTTGCGCCACATCTGGTCGGCGCAACCGTCGCGAATGTCGTCATTCGTCATCCGCAACTGCGCTGGCCTGTCCCATCCGAGCTGCCGGAACTGTTGCGCGGCCAGACGATCCGTTCGTTGCGCCGCCGCGCCAAATACCTGCTGGTCGAATTCGAACATGGCACGCTGATCCTGCATCTGGGCATGTCGGGCAGCCTGCGCATCCTGCCCGCCACGACACTGCCGGAGAAACACGACCACTTCGACCTGGTGCTGACTAACGGCACACTGATGCGCTTGCGCGACCCGCGCCGTTTCGGCGCAGTGCTGTGGCACGAGGGCGATGTTCACAAGCACCCGCTGCTCGCCGCACTCGGCCCGGAACCGCTCGAAGCGGACTTCGACGAAAACCATCTGTATCTCGCTACGAGAAACCGGACCGCCGCGATCAAGCTGGCGATCATGGACAACCATATCGTTGTCGGCGTCGGCAACATCTACGCCAACGAGGCGCTGTTCCGCGCCGGCATCAGGCCGCAGCTCGCGGCGGGCAGGCTGAGTCGCGCACGCTGTGCCAAGCTGGTCGCGGAGATACGCGCGACGCTGGAAGAGGCCATCTCGAAGGGCGGCAGCACGTTGCGCGACTTCGTCAACAGCGACGGCAAACCCGGCTACTTCCAGCAGCACTACTGGGTGTACGGCCGCGCCGGCGAGCCCTGCCGCCGTTGCGGCAACCCCATCAAACAGGTCAAACAGGGGCAGCGCTCCAGCTTCTACTGTCCCGACTGCCAGCGCTAGGCAGTTCTACTCCCCGCCGCAATACAGTCCACGACCACCCCGGCTGGGCAATTCTGCGTATTGAACCCTGCGTCGCTGACGCGCAGGATGCCACTGCACGGTTCGTCTATCCCAGGAGAATAATCATGAACAACCATCCGCTGGCATCCATCCTGCTCGCCATACTGTTCGGTTCCACTCCAGCACATGCCGCTAACGGCAAGGTCACCATTTCCGCGCCGGCGAAGGGCGCAGTGGTCGCGGCAAACGCCAAGCTCAAGCTGAGTTACGAGGCCGACACCGGCTACGACGGCGACCATCTCCATCTCAACGTAGACGGCAAGCGCACGGATGTCATCCGCCAGCTGAAGGGAACCATAGAGGTCGACGGGCTCGCGCCGGGCAAACACCAGCTGTGCCTGCTGGTGAACACCAAGGGCCATGTCCCGACCGGCCCGGAATCCTGCGTCGACGTCACCGCCAAATGAGCACGACCCAGAATCTGGTGTACTCGGCCATACAGGTCGTGCACAACTTCGGCGCGGTCGCGACGGTGGGCGGCTCCATCGCCGCGATGCTCGCGCCGCCCGAAGCCCGCAGGAAAATTGCCTGGCTGGTTCTCGCCGGATGGACGATCCAGGCCGTCAGCGGCCCTTCATTCGGGATGGCGAGCTATTACTTCGATGAAAAATTTCCCGACATCGGCGAAATCGCGATCACTGCACTGACGATAAAGATCGTATGCGTGGCGCTCGGTTTCACGCTCGTGGCGGCATACTTCTGTCCATGCGAACGCTATCTGGCTTCTTGCGCCAACTGCCTGGAGCGGCTCCGGAGCCTGATATGGCCCGCATCGACGCTACTCGCCGTCACGGCGCTGACCGCCGCCGCGTTCCTGCGCTGGTTCGCCTGAGTCTGGTCGCCCGCGCCATACCCATCAAACAGCATTCCTCCAGACCGGGTATAATCCGCCCCGCCCAGCGCCCAACCAATCTGCGCTGCGGCCTTTTCATCCCACTCCAGATCGTTTCGATCCCTTAATTCGTCTGCCCCGATTGGTGCCGTTCCACTGGAACGGCAGGCCGTCGCAGGAGTTTTGTTTTGTCAGAAAAAATCAGCACGTCCAATGAAATCACTTTCGCCAGCCTGAAGCTGGCCGAACCCATCATGCGCGCAATCGCCGATGCGGGTTACACCAACCCCACGCCGGTACAGGCGCAGGCGATCCCGCTGGTGTTGCAAGGCGGCGACCTGCTGGCCGGCGCACAGACCGGCACCGGCAAGACCGCCGGTTTCACGTTACCCATCCTGCATCGCCTGACCGAGAAGCCCGCGGCGAATCCGCGCGCAGGCGCTCCGCGCTGCCTGATCCTGACCCCGACGCGCGAACTCGCCGCGCAGGTGGAAGAGTCGGTGCAGACCTACGGCAAATACCTGCCGCTGAAATCCATGGTGATGTTCGGCGGCGTGAACATCAATCCGCAGATCAAGGCCCTGCGCGGCCAGGTCGACATCCTGGTCGCGACACCTGGTCGCCTGCTCGATCACGTCGGCCAGAAGACGCTGGATTTATCCGCCGTCGAGATCCTGATCCTGGACGAGGCCGACCGCATGCTGGACATGGGCTTCATCCGCGACATCAAGAAGATTCTCGCGCTGCTGCCGAAGCAGCGCCAGAATCTGCTGTTCTCCGCAACCTTCTCCGACGAGATCAAGACGCTGGCCGACGGCCTGCTGCACAACCCCGGTTTCGTCGAGGTCGCGCGCCGCAACACCACGTCCGAACTGGTCGAGCAGAGCGTGCACCTGATCCCGCAGAAGCTGAAGAGCTACCTGCTCGCGCACCTGATCAAGCACAACGACTGGAAGCAGGTGCTGGTGTTCACCCGCACCAAGCACGGCGCGAACCGTCTGGCTGAGAAGCTGGACCGTGACGGCATCCCGGCCATGGCGATCCACGGCAACAAGAGCCAGTCGGCGCGCACCAAGGCGCTGTCGCAGTTCAAGGACGGCTCGCTGCCGGTGCTGGTCGCGACCGACATCGCCGCGCGCGGACTGGACATCGACCAGTTGCCGCATGTGGTGAATTTCGAATTGCCCAATGTGCCGGAAGACTACGTGCACCGCATCGGCCGCACCGGCCGCGCGGGCAGCAACGGCGCAGCGATCTCGCTGGTGGACAGCGAAGAGTTCGCGTACCTGAAGAGCATCGAGCGCCTGATCAAGCACACGATTCCCAAGGTGACGATAGACAGCTTCGTGCCGCCGACAAACATTCCGGCGGAAGCGCCGCGCCCGCCTATGCCGCAACACGGCCAGCGCCGCCACAGCAACACCACCGCCAGTGCGCCGCGCGCAGGCAACGGCCAGAAGCCGCGCGATGGACAAGGCCAAAAGCCGCGCAATCCGCAACAGCAGCCGGTGCGCAACGGCCAGCCGCCCCGCCCCGCTCAGCCCGGCAAACCGCGCCAGCCGCAAGCGCCAAAGGCAGGAGAGCCATTGCTGTCCGAAGCCGCACGCCATCAGGCGATGCCGCAGCCGGGACTGTTCCAGCCCGCACCTCACGCCCGTCGTGAGCGTGGTGCAGGACAAGGCGCAGGGCAAGGACGCGGCGCACCGCGCGGCGGTCGCGGTCACGGCTAAACCGGAACGTGGAGCTAGCGGGGGCGGCAGCCCCTGCTAGTCGCGGGTGTAGACCGTGTCCACGCCGTTGTCAGTCACAGTCAGCTTGTCGTCGAATATCCGGTACGGGAGCTGGCGGAACACTTTGCGGTTCTTGAGCTGGATCGCGCCGTTGCCGGCGGCATAGTGGTAACGCCGCCCCTTGTAGACGACGATGCCATTGGATTTGAAGGTGATCGTCGCCCCCACCTCGCTACGCCAAACGCCGACCAATTTCGCCGAAGGTTTGCCGGCGATCTGGCGCGGTGTCTCACCGGCGCTTGCAGCCACAGGCAAGCCCAGCGACAACAACGCAACGAACAAAATCGAATTACGCGACATCGCGATCTCCATATCAGACTGTCCACGAAAAGCACGAAAGTCACTAAGAAATAGTGCCGTTTATATTTCATGAATTTCGTGTCTTTGCGAGTTATTGCCCGAGGGCAATATCCCTGCGAGAACCAATTCGTGGAAAAATAGTTTTCAGTCTTTTGCGCCAGCAAGTAGCGCAAGCCATCACGCATCTTCCTGCCGCCACTGTCCCGGCGCAATACCGTCCAGCATCCAATCGCCGATGCGGTAACGGATCAGCCGCAGCGTGGGAAAGCCGACCGCGGCGGTCATGCGCCGCACTTGGCGGTTCTTGCCTTCGCGTATCGTCAGCGCGATCCAGCTCGTCGGAATGTTCTGGCGGAAGCGCACCGGCGGATTGCGCGGCCATAGTCCGGCGGGCTCTTCCATCACCCGCGCCTCGGCGGGCAAAGTCATCCCATCCTTGAGCTGCACGCCGCGCTGCAACTGCGCCAGCGCGGCTGCGCTCGGTGCGCCCTCGACCTGCACCCAGTAGGTCTTCGGCAGCTTGTGTTTCGGATCGGTGATGCGGTGCTGCAGCTTGCCGTCGTCGGTCAGCAACAGCAGGCCTTCGCTGTCGGTGTCCAGTCTTCCGGCGGGATAAACCTCGGGAACGGCGATATAATCGGCCAGCGTCGGGTGCATCCCGTCACGGCTGAATTGGCAGATCACCCCATAGGGTTTGTTGAACAGCAGGATGCAACTCATTTCATTCGTTATCAAAGCTTCAAATTCCCGGGAACAGACATGGCAACTTCCAAAATCATTTACACCTTGACCGATGAAGCGCCGAAACTGGCGACCTACTCTTTGCTTCCCGTCGTTCAGGCCTTCACCAAGGCCGCAGGCATCACCGTCGAGACCAGCGATATCTCGCTCGCCGGACGCATACTCGCGAACTTCCCCGAGCTCCTGACCGCCGAACAGAAGGTTGAAGACGGCCTGACCGAACTGGGCGAGCTGACGCTGAAACCGGAAGCAAATATCATCAAGCTGCCGAATATTAGCGCATCCATCCCGCAACTGAAGGCCGCGATCAAGGAATTGCAGTCACAAGGCTACAAAATCCCCGCCTATCCGGATGATCCGAAGACGGATGCGGAGAAGGAGATCAGGACACGCTACGGCAAGGTGCTCGGCAGCGCGGTGAATCCGGTGCTGCGCGAAGGCAACTCCGACCGCCGCGCCGCCGCCTCGGTGAAGAGCTATGCGCAGAAGCATCCGCACCGCATGGGCAAGTGGGAGAAGACTTCGAAGACCCGCGTGGCGCACATGAGCAGCGGCGATTTCTACGGCAGCGAAAAATCCGTGACCGTACCGGAAGCCATCAGCACCCGCATCGAATTCGTCGGCCGCGACGGCAAGGTCTCCGTACTCAAGGACAAGCTGGCGCTCAAGGCCGGCGAAGTGATCGACTCCGCCGTGATGAACCGCCGCGCGCTGCGCCAGTTCTACGCCGAACAAATCGCGGCGGCGAAGAAGGAAGACGTGCTGCTCTCGCTGCACTTGAAGGCCACCATGATGAAGGTGTCCGACCCCATCATGTTCGGCCATGCCGTTTCCGTGTTCTTCAAGAACGTGTTCGACAAACACGGCGCGCAGCTCAAGGAGATGGGCGTCAACATCAACAACGGTTTCGGCGACATGGAAGCAAAAGTGTTCGCGCTGCCGGAAGCCAAGCGCGCCGCGCTGGTAGCCGACATCGCCGACTGCTTCCGCAACGGGCCTGCGCTGGCGATGGTGAATTCCGACAAGGGCATCACCAACCTGCACGTGCCCAGCGATGTGATCGTCGATGCCTCCATGCCGCCGATGATCCGCGACGGCGGCAAGATGTGGGGCGCCGACGGCAAGCCCTACGACACGCTGGCGATGATTCCCGACCGCTGCTATGCGAGCATCTATGTCGCCACCATCGAGGACTGCAAGCAGAACGGCGCGCTCGATCCCTCCACCATGGGCTCGGTGCCCAACGTCGGTTTGATGGCGCAAAAGGCCGAGGAATACGGCTCGCACGACAAGACCTTCGAGATGTCCGGCGACGGCGTGGTGCGCATAGTAGATACCGCAGGCAAGGTGCTGCTGGAGCAGTCAGTCGAGCAAGGCGACATCTTCCGCGCCTGCCAGGCCAAGGACGCACCGATCCAGGATTGGGTGAAGCTCGCCGTCACGCGCGCACGCCTGTCCAACACGCCGGCCATCTTCTGGCTGGACAAGAACCGCGCGCACGACGCGCAGATCATCGCCAAGGTCGAGAAGTACCTCAAGGATCACGACACCAAGGGGCTCGACATCACGATCATGGAACCGTCCGACGCCTGCCGTGCCACGCTGGCTCGTGCGCGCAAAGGACTGGATACCATCTCCGTCACCGGCAACGTGTTGCGCGACTACCTCACCGACCTGTTCCCCATCCTGGAACTCAACACCAGCGCGAAGATGCTCTCCATCGTGCCGCTGATGAATGGCGGCGGCATGTTCGAGACGGGTGCTGGCGGTTCCGCGCCCAAGCATGTGCAGCAGTTCCAGCAGGAAGGCTATCTGCGTTGGGACAGTCTGGGCGAGTTCCTCGCGCTGGGCGTGTCGCTGGAGCATCTGGCGCAGACGTTCAAGAACCCCAAGGCGCAAGTGCTGGCGGACACGCTGGACCAGGCGACAGGAAAGATACTCGACAACGACAAGTCGCCTGCGCGCCGCGTCGGCGAGATCGACAACCGCGGCAGCCATTTCTACCTCGCGCTGTACTGGGCTCAGGCTCTGGCTGCGCAGAGCAAGGACAAGGAATTGCAGGCGCGTTTCGCACCGTTGGCAAAGGCATTGACGGACAACGAGTCGAAGATAAATAAAGAGTTGATCGCCGCACAGGGCAAGCCAGTGGACATGGGCGGCTATTACCACCCGGATTCCGGCAAGACATCAAAGGCGATGCGCCCGAGTGCAACGCTCAATGCAGCCCTGAACGCCATTTGAGCGTATCTGCGGGGGAGTCGTTTTTCCCCGCCCCCGCCCCCGCTTCACTGCGCTACGGCAGCATCACCGCCATGGCGCAGTGCCCCCGCCGACCCTATTTTTTCGGCTTTTTCTCTTCCTCCTTGCCGAACAGGCCTTCGACCCAGCCCCCGACTTTTGCCCCCACCGAAGTGCCGAGTCCCGGCCCTAGGATGACAGTGCCAACCGCCGCGCCCGCCATGGTCCCGCTAGTTGGATAGAGCAACGGAGCGTCGACCGTTCCCGCCACATTGAGCGGAACGTTGGCACTGGCGCCCAACGCCTTGACCTGCGCGTTGATGCGTCCAGACAGCGCCTTGTTCGGGGAAACGTTCACATCGCCGTCGACAGACAGCGCACCCGAGACTATTCTGAGTTGCGTGAAACGATAGCCGCCGCGCTCCATGACGAGATGCCCGGACAACTGCTCGAAACGCGTGTCTCCGCCGGTCGTTCCCTGCTTGCTCAGGCTGGTGGCGGCCTCCTGGATATCGACGCCATGGAGTACGCCATTCTGAACGTTAAACAGCGTTTCCAACCGCAATGCATGCACAAGCTGATCTGCGGATGCCGCCGAAGCGGAGAAAACCGGTTTGGCACTCAGCCTGCCGCTGACACGAGTGCCAAGCGACAGCATGGGAGCGATCTTTTGCGTCTCCACCTGCTTGATGTCGAGATTGCCGCCGAGCTGCAGTCCTTTCTTCCAGCTGATGGTCATTTTGCCGATAGCGCTGCCGCCATAGAGCCTGGCCCTCACCTCGCCCAGGCTGGCATCGTCGAGCGTCGCTACCCCCTTGACGACCAGCTCGTCGAACACGAGCGGCGGCCCGACCTGCGATGTCCACGATTTTGCGCTGACATCAATCAGATATTTTGATTTGTCTGACTTGACGAGCGCCTTGAACTTGCCGTCCTGCATGGTAATCGATGCATCCTCCGGCGCTCCCTTGCTGTCGAGGCTTACGCGCGCATCAAACGGGCCGAGACTCGCCTTGCCGAAACTGACCAGCGCCTTGTTGAGGCGGATGCTCTCGACACGGGCTTGCTGCGGTTGTTCCGGCAGCTGACCGGCATCCGATCTGGCCCAGGCCGCAATTTTGTCCATCCCTTTCTGCGTCAGTACCAGAGAATCGATTTCGATGCTCTTGATGACCGTGGTCGGTTGCAGCAACGAGAAAAGAGCGGGGGTCACCACCACCTTGCCGAGCCTGATGTCATGGGTTTTGCCGACCGCGATGCCGTCGATCGTGACATGCGGCAATGGCAACGCGCTGAACCTGATGCTTTTTACCGTCACCGGCTCTTTGAGTCCGGCCGATGCTTTTTTTTCGATCTGCGGAATGTAATCGTCGAGAGAAATGAAGAACGGCAACGCCACCGCAATCGCGAGCAGTATCGCCAGTGAGATCAGTATGCGTTTAAGCCATTTCATGATCGTCGCCGTTTTTCATGACATTGTTCGCTGCCGAATCCAGGCAAGGCATGAGTGACCTCCTCTCGATTGCACGTCCATCCATCGCATCTCAATCGCCCGGTTCTGCAATGGCAGCCATATTACCAAGATGGGGCGATGTCTGCGTTTTTCAGCCGTCAGCCAAAATGCAGGCAGGAAAGGATGCGCCCGAAAGCGGCGCCAATAAAAAAGCCCGCCGAATCTCGACGGGCTTTCAGGCAACAAAAAAACCGCGGATCAGGCGGCTTGGATGTTGGAGGCTTGCTTGCCCTTGGGGCCTTGAACCACTTCGAAAGAGACCTTCTGGCCTTCCTTCAGGGACTTGAAACCGCTCATGTTGATTGCGGAGAAATGCGCGAACAAGTCTTCGCTGCCGTCATCGGGAGTAATAAAACCGAAACCCTTTGCGTCGTTGAACCACTTAACTGTACCAGTTGCCATGTGATAACTTCCTTACGAGAAAAACGGGGAAGCCCCCCGCGAGACTGTTTGAATCTTAAGATCGCACACGGCAAAACCAGTACTGCAGATACCTTAAAATCAAACACCGGCGCACTTTTTACATTCATTTCGCCGACATCGTCAAGTGGGTATGCAAAATATTTTTCGAATAAGCTTGAAAAAGCATCGCTAATCCCCGAGCATGCGCTTGAAACCCCATGCAAGAATCACCACTGTAGAAACATCATGGCAACTAAACAACACAGCAGTACGGTACTCGCGCCGGAACAGACGAAGTTAAAGCCGCCGCCGCTGCACAAGGTAGTTCTGTTCAACGACGATTACACGACGATGGATTTTGTGATCGATGTTTTGCAACGCTTTTTCGCCATGGATCGCGAACGTGCACTGCAAACCATGCTCAAAGTACATAATGAAGGTTCGGCGGTATGCGGTGTCTATTCCCGCGACATCGCCGAAACCAAGGTCGCGCAAGTGACCGAATACGCCAGGCAAAACGGGCATCCGCTGCGATGCGGAACGGAGGAACTCTGAAATGATTGCACAAGAATTGGAAGTCAGCCTGCATCTGGCCTTTGTCGAGGCAAGACAGAAGCGCCACGAATTCATCACCGTCGAGCACCTGTTGCTGGCGATGCTGGACAACCCGTCCGCGGCGCAGATACTGCGTTCATGCAACGTAGACATCATCGAACTGCGTCAGGTCGTTGCAACCTTCATCGATCAGCACACCCCCATCGTCCCCGGCGAAGGCGAAGTGGACACGCAGCCCACGGTCGGCTTCCAGCGCGTGATCCAGCGCGCGATCCTGCATGTGCAATCCGCCAACAAGAAGGAAGTGGTCGGCGCCAACATCTTGGCCGCGCTGTTCGGCGAGAAAGATTCGCATGCGGTGCACTTCCTCGCCGAGCGCGGCGTCAGCCGCCTCGACGTGGTTAATCAGATCGTGCACGGCATTTCCAAGAGCGATGCGGGCAAGGTCGTGCAACCGCAGGGCGAGAACGAAACCGAACAGCCCGCGGCCGACGACGGCGTGCTGAAGAACTACACCGCGGACCTGAACGCCGTCGCACTGGCCGGCAAGATCGACCCGCTGATCGGGCGCGACCTCGAAATCGAGCGCGTGATCCAGACGCTGTGCCGCCGCCGCAAGAACAATCCGCTGCTGGTCGGCGAGGCCGGTGTCGGCAAGACCGCGATCGCGGAAGGCTTGGCGCGCCGCATCGTCGAAGGCGACGTGCCGGAAATTCTCAAGGATGCTCACGTCTATTCGCTGGACATGGGCTCGCTGCTGGCAGGCACCAAGTACCGCGGCGATTTCGAGCAGCGCCTCAAGTCCGTGCTCAAGGAACTGAGCGACATCCCCAACGCCGTGCTGTTCATCGACGAGATCCACACGATGATAGGCGCAGGCGCGGCTTCCGGCGGCACGATGGACGCCTCCAACCTGCTGAAGCCGGCGCTGTCCAGCGGCGCGCTGAAATGCATAGGTGCGACCACCTATCAGGAATACCGCGGCATCTTCGAGAAGGATCACGCGCTGTCACGCCGCTTCCAGAAGGTGGACGTAGCCGAGCCGTCGGTCGAACAAACTATCGAAATCCTGAAGGGACTGAAGACGCGCTTCGAGGAACACCACAGCATCAAGTTCAGCGCCGCGGCGATCACCAGCGCGGCCGAACTCTCCGCGCGCTTCATCAACGACCGCCACCTGCCGGACAAGGCCATCGATGTGCTGGACGAGGCCGGCGCAGCGCAGCGCATCCTGCCCAAGTCCAAGCAGAAGAAGATCGTGGGCAAGCACGAGATCGAGGAAATCATTGCCAAGATCGCGCGCATCCCGACACGCACCGTGTCGCACGATGACCGCAACGCGCTGAAGAACCTCGACCGCGACCTGAAAGCCACGGTGTTCGGCCAGGACAAGGCCATCGACGCACTGGCCCGCGCGATCAAGATGTCGCGCAGCGGCTTGGGCAACCCGCAGAAGCCCATCGGCAGCTTTTTGTTCTCCGGCCCCACCGGCGTCGGCAAGACCGAAGTCGCTCGCCAGCTGGCCTATGCGATGGGCATGCCCATCCACCGCTTCGACATGTCCGAATACATGGAGCGCCATGCGGTGAGCCGCCTGATCGGCTCGCCGCCGGGCTATGTCGGCTTCGAACAAGGCGGCCTGCTGACCGAGGCGATCAGCAAGCAGCCGCATTCCGTATTGCTGCTCGACGAGATCGAGAAAGCGCACCCGGACATCTTCAACATCCTGCTGCAAGTGATGGACCACGGCACACTGACCGACAACAACGGCCGCAAGGCCGACTTCCGCAACGTGGTCGTCATCATGACCACCAACGCCGGCGCGGAAGCCTTGAACAAGGTGCAGATCGGCTTCACCAAGTCTGCTACCGCAGGCGACGAAATGGGCGACATCAAGCGCATGTTCACGCCAGAGTTCCGCAATCGTATCGATGCCATCGTCTCCTTCGCACCGCTGGATAAGGAAGTCATCCTGCGCGTCGTCGACAAATTCCTGATGCAGCTCGAAGAGCAGTTGCACGAGAAGAAGGTCGATGCTGTGTTCACCGATGCGCTGAAAGATCACCTCGCCGCAGAAGGCTTCGACCCGCAGATGGGCGCACGCCCGATGGCAAGACTGATCCAGGACACCATCCGATCCGCACTGGCCGACGAACTGCTGTTCGGTCGCTTGGCCAGCGGCGGCAAGGTCGTCGTGGATGTGAAGAACGGCAAGGTGGAGTTGGAGTTCGAGAAAGAGGAAGTCCCCGCCTGATCAGGAAAACTCAGGTTGGGCATCGCAATTCGTAGCTCTTTGACCTATTGTTGGGATGCCGATTACCCGAAGCCGGCGTATTTAACGAATGGAGGCATGCAATGATTATTCAATCCTCTTCTGCTCTTTTCTCTGCTGCCGAAATTACGCGTTCGCCAACACCCCGGCAAACCCCGACCACATCGCCGGCAAATATTGCCGACACTGTCAGCATTTCCAGAGAGGCGCGGGAGGCCCTCGCAGCCTCGCATGCCTCTTCTTCGTCGTCTTCCGCTGCTGCGAACAACGATAAATCGGTCGAGGCTCGGCTTGCCGAGATCAGGGCCAGAGGCCCAGTGAACAGAAGTCAGGAAGACCACGATTTTCTGTTCGCCAACGACAAGAGGCTTGCTGAAATCACCGCCCAAGGCAAGTCAGCCGATCAGCTCACCGCTGATGAACTCGATTACATGCAAAAGGCGACGGGGCTGGTCAACACGTTCGCAAATCTCAGTCCAGCAGAAAAAGCGCTGTATGACAAAGCCGTCGCCAGCGGCAACACCGAAGCCGCCGGGGGTATCAGCCAGATCGCACTCGTTCGCATGATGGGACACGCGGCGGGCGGTGCCAACGGCACGACTTACAACCCGCTCAACACGGAGATCACGGCGGCCAACATAGAGAAATACTTCAGCCACAGCATCGTCGATCCGACCGGCAAGGCCCAGTCCCAATTCCAAGCCTTGATCCAGTTTTTGCAAGACAATCCGGTGGTTTGACGCAAGACTGTGGCAGCACAGCGTAGGGCGCAACACCCGAGGGGTGCAAGAACCTCTTCGAAGTAACCAACGGGCATTGCGCCGTATGAAAGACATCCGGCGGGTAGCTTTGCATAGCCATCTGACTAAGCGACCAAACAACGCTCGCCAAGTCATTGGTTAACGCTGCGCTAACCCGCCCTATACGAAACCCAATGCCGTCCACATCACAATATCGCGGGCGCTTCGCCCCCTCCCCCAGCGGCCCGCTGCACTTCGGCTCGCTCGTCGCCGCAGTCGGCAGCTATCTCGACGCAAGACATCATCACGGCACTTGGCTGGTGCGCATCGAAGACCTCGATGCGCCGCGCTGCGTCGCCGGTGCGGCGGACGACATCCTGCGCACGCTGGAAGCCTTCGGCCTGCACTGGGACGGCGAGATCATCCACCAGAGCCAGCGCACCGCCGCCTACGACGAAGCGCTGCATAGCCTGCAATCCCTAGCCGCGGTCTATCCCTGCTGCTGCACCCGCAAGGAGATCGCCGACTCCGCGCTGCACGGCATCGACGGCCCGGTCTACCCCGGCACCTGCCGCAACGGCATCCCGATGGGGCGCGAAGGCCGCGCGTGGCGCGTGCGCACTGATCTTTTTTTCCGTCATCCGCGCAGAGGGGAAGAGCGAAGCGAGGGGACAACTGGGATGGGGGCGGAACAGCAAGGACTGATCGCTTCTACCCCCACCCTAACCCTCCCCCTGCAAGGGGGAGGGAATCAAATTCCGGATGACTCAGTTGAGTTCGACGACGAACTGCAAGGCCGCATCACCCAGCATCTCGAAAGCGAGATCGGCGACTTCGTCGTCAAGCGCGCCGACGGCCTGTACGCCTACCAGCTCGCGGTGGTGGTCGATGATGCCTTCCAAGACATCACCCACATCGTCCGAGGCTGCGACCTGCTCGCCTCCACCCCGCGCCAGATCCACCTGCAACGCCTGCTGGGGTTGCCCACCCCAGCCTACATGCACCTCCCGGTCGCAGTGAACGCACAGGGCGAAAAACTCAGCAAACAGACGCTGGCCCTCGCGATTACGACTGACGACGTGGTCGCAACACTGATCTCGGCGCTCGACTTCCTGCACCAACAACCGCCCGCCGAATTGCAACAAGACAGCGTCGAGGAAGTGCTGGGATGGGCGATAAAAAACTGGCAACCGGAACAGCTAAAGGGATGCCGTCAGATTCCGGTCACGTAAACATCGCGATCGATGGGTATCGCGGAGTTTATCCTGAGCACTGCCGAAGGGTTCAACCCATCTACGCCCCGCACCCTGCGGACAATCCCCCTCCCCCTCCCCATACCCGCCCCTGCCGCGCGTGATGATAGAATCCGCGCATGCTCAACGAACGCGCCCAGATACTGCTCAAGACCCTGATGGAACGCTACATCAGCGACGGTCAGCCGGTCGGGTCGCGCGTACTGCAACAGTATTCCGGGCTGGATGTCAGTTCGGCGACGATACGCAACACGATGGCCGATCTCGAAGACCTCGGCCTGGTCAGCAGCCCGCACACCTCGGCCGGACGCATCCCGACCGGTCTCGCCTACCGTTTGTTCATCGACACCATGCTGGTGACCAAGCCGCTGGACGGCGCGCGTATCCAGCAACTGGAGCACCAGTTGCAGCCGGACAACCCGTCGCGGCTGATCGCGCAGGCCTCCAACATTCTCTCCGAGCTGACGCAGTTCGCCGGCGTGGTCGCCTCGCCCCGGCGCGAAGCGATCACGGTGCGCCAGATCGAGTTCCTGCGCCTCGGCGAGAAGCGCGTGCTGCTGATTATCGTGATGCCGGACGGCGAGGTGGAAAACCGCGTGCTGCTGACCGAGAAGGACTACAGCCAGTCGCAACTGACCGAGGGCGGCAACTTCCTGAACCAGAATTACATCGGCTGCAGCTTCTCGCAGATACGCGAAAAATTGCGCGGCGAGCTGCACCAGTTGCAGCGGGACATGAGCGCGCTGATGGCGGCGGCGCTGGCCGCGGGTGATGAGGCCGCGGCGAAGAAGGCGGACGACTACGTCATCAGCGGCGAACACAAGCTGCTGAGCGTGCACGACCTTTCCGCCGACATGAACAAGCTGCGCGGACTGTTCAACCTATTCGAGCAGAAGACCGAGCTGATGCAGTTGCTGGAAGCGGGCCGTCACGGCCAAGGCATCCACATCTTCGTCGGCGCGGAATCCGGCCTCGCTTCGCTGGAGGAATGCAGCGTGATCACAGCGCCCTACTCCGCCGACGGAAAAGTGGTCGGCACGCTGGCCGTGGTCGGGCCGAAGCGCATGGACTACCAGCGCGTGATACCGATAGTGGACATTACTGCGAGGCTGCTGGGCAATGCGCTGTCGCAGAACTAGGTCAAAATCGAGTGTAGGTCGGGCTTTGCCCGACATGGTGGGCGGAGCCCACCCTACGGACTGAAATCTCAATCCATCCGCGCAATCTGCGGACAAAAGCTTTTATAGATAACCATGACCTATCGAACCGAACCCCGCCACACCCACGGCACGCCCGAGAAGACCGGCATCCTGCTGGTCAATCTCGGCACGCCGAATGCGCCGACGCCGTCGGCGGTGCGCACCTATCTGAAGGAATTCCTGAGCGATCCGCGCGTCGTCGAGATACCGCGCGCGATCTGGTGGTTGATTCTGAACGGCATCATCCTGAACACGCGCCCGAAAAAATCGGCGGCGAAGTATGCGTCGGTCTGGATGAAAGAAGGCTCGCCGCTACGCGTCTACACCGAGAAGCAGGCCGCGCTGTTGCAGGGATATATGAGCCAGCGCACCAAAGCGCCGTTCGTGGTCGAATACGCGATGCGCTACGGCAATCCGTCGATCCCTTCGGTGTTGCGCAAGCTGAAGGAACAGAACTGCCAGCGCATCCTGGTCGTGCCGATGTATCCGCAATACGCCGCGAGCACCACCGCGACCGTCACCGACATCGTGTACCGCGAGTTGCAGCAGATGCGCAACACACCGGCGATCCGCACCATCAAGCACTTCCACGACGATCCCGGCTACATCAAGGCGCTGGCGGGCAGCATCAACGATTACTGGATGATGCACGGCCGCCCGGAGAAGCTGGTGATGAGCTTCCACGGCCTGCCACGCAAGTCGCTGGAACAGGGCGATCCGTATCACTGCGAATGCCAGAAGACCGGTCGCTTGCTGGCGCAGGAACTGGGGCTGAAGCAGGAGCAATACGCAATCAGTTTCCAGTCGCGCTTCGGTCGTGCCGAATGGCTGCAACCCTACACCACCGCGACGCTGAAGGAGTTAGGCAAGCAAAAAACCAAGCGCGTGGATATGGTCTGCCCCGGCTTCGTCGCCGATTGCCTGGAGACGCTGGAAGAAATCGCGCAGGAGGGCAAAGAGGACTTCCAGCATGCGGGCGGCGGCGAATACCACTACATCCCCTGCCTCAACGCCCGCAACGACTGGATGCATGCGCTGACCGACATGGTGATCGACAACCTGCAAGGCTGGCTGGTCGAGACCGACGCAGCCGCGCTCGAACAGGGCCGATTGCACGCACTGGCGATGGGCGCGAAGAGCTAATCATCCTAGATTCCTCAGTTGACCGCGCAAACAGGTACGCAAGCAAATGAACAGAAAAACAAAAAATGATTTATACCCGCGCGCCCAATGGGTGGTGCGCTACGAGGCGTATTGCACGTCCCTCGCAACGCATGGCGGCGTTGCTTCTCCTCGGAATGGAACGACCATTCCTCGTCGGCGCGCCTTGCCCTGCGCCGCGATGAACGCACACTACACCTCGTCCAACCGAGAATTCTAGGATCATGGCCGACGAGAAGAAAATAGGCCGCTTCGAGATCCTCGGCGAACTGGGCCGGGGCGGACAAGGCACGGTCTACCTCGCCCACGATCCGCAGCTCGACCGCAAGGTTGCGATCAAGACGCTGCGCAAATTCAGTCACCAGACCGAACAACTGACGCGCGAGGCGCTGATCGTCAGCAAGCTGACGCACCCCAACATCATCGCGCTGTACGACGCCGGCGAACATAACGGCACGCCCTATCTGGTCTATGCCTACATCGAAGGCAAGACGCTCGCGCAAGTGCTGACCGAAGACAAGACGCTGCCGTTCGCGCGCGCGGCGGAGATCGCTTGCGACGCACTGAAGGGACTGGTCTACGCGCACGAGCAGGGCGTATCGCATCTGGACATCAAGCCGGCCAACATCATGATCGCGAAGAACGGCCTGGCGATGGTGATGGACTTCGGACTGGCGACGACCAGCAACGCCGACGAGCAGACCGCCACCGGCATGATTCACGGCACGCCGCGTTATGTCGCACCCGAGATCATCTCGGGCCAGGTCGGTGGCCCGCTCGCGGATGTCTACGCGACCGGCGCGGTGCTGTACGAAATGGTGACCGGCCGATACGCCGTCACCGGCGAAAACTTGTTCGAGGTGCTGAACCGCGCCGCGCACGAACAGATCGTCGCGCCGTCGTCCCACAACGAGCAAATGGACGAGACGCTGGAAGCGATCATCATGAACGCGCTGGCAAAGAAGCCCGAGGAGCGCTATCCCAGCGCCGCCTCGATGCTGCAGGATCTGGAGGAATACCTCGACGAATCGCGTAGCGCGACGACCGAGTTCCTGCTGCAACGCATGCGCAGCAAGCAGGACTTCCCCGCCATCTCCGGCGTCATTTCGCAGATCAACCAGATCGTTGCATCCGAATCCGAAAGCAGCAGCAAGCTGGCCAGCGTGATCCTGCAAGACCTGGCGCTCACTAACAAACTGCTGCGGCTGGTCAACACCGCGACGTTCAGCCAGTTCGGCGGCAGCATCAACACCATTTCCAAGGCCGTCGTGATTCTCGGTTTCGAGACCGTGCGCAACATCGCGACCAAGCTGATCCTGCTGGAGTTCCTGCAAAACAAGGCGCAGGCGGTGCAACTCAAGGAGGAAATCGTCAAGGGCGTGCTGGCCGGCGAACTCGCCGCAAAGCTGGCAGCCCGCAACGGTCTCCGCGATATCGAAGAAGTGCTGATCTGCTCGATGTTCCACAACCTCGGCAAGATGCTGGCGCTGTACTACTTCTACGAGGAAAGCCAGGAGATCGCGAACCTGATACGGGATGGCGAAAACGAGCAGGCCGCCTCCGCGCGGATACTGGGCATACCCTATGCTGAACTGGGCCTCAGCGTGGCGCGCAGTTGGAACTACCCGCCCCGGCTGATCGCCGGCATGCGCCACCTGACCGCAGAAACCATCGCCCCGCCCAGGAACGAACAGGAGCGGCTGACCGCCACGGTCAATCTCGCCTACGACCTGTGCGAGGCCTCATCGACGAGCAGCATCCAGATCAAACCGCAAAAGCTGGCGGAACTGACCAAGCGCTATGAAAACCTCGGCAAACTCACCGAACGCGACCTGTCCAATGTGCTCGATACCGGCCTGAACGAAATGTCCAACCGCTCGGCAACGCTGGGCATCGGCATCTCCGGTAGCCCGCTGCTCACCCGCGCGCGCGAGTGGAGCGGCCGCCCACTGCCCGCCCCCCGTGCAAAAAACGGCAAGGGCATCGAGGAGATGACCGACCTCGGCCAGTCGGTCGCACAACGCTACGGCACGGAAGAGTCGCTCACCCTGTCGCTCAACCCGGACTCGATACTCGGCGCGGGCATACAGGAAGTGACGAACACGATGATGGGCGAATTCAACCTGACCGATCTGTTGCAGATGGTGCTGGAGACGATCTATCGCGGCATGAATTTCCAGCGCGCGCTGTTCATGCTGCGCAACAACAAGGGAGGCGCGATGCTCGCCCGCTTCGGCTTCGGCCCGGACATCGAGGAAATCATCCCGAAGTTCCGCTTCCCGCTACAGTTCGCGCCGGACGTGTTCCACCTCGCGATAGATAAAGGCCTGGACATCTCCATCGAGGACGTTCGCTCGCTCAACATCTCCGACAAGATTCCGGCCTGGTATCTCGACGAAGTCAACGCCCCCAGCTTCATCCTGCTGCCGCTGATGCTGGACGGCAAGGCGATCGGCCTGATCTACGCCGACATGCCGGACGCCCACCAGCTCGACATCTCCCACCAGCAACTGGCGCTGCTGCGCACGCTGCGCAACCAGGCTGTTCTGGCGATAAAACAAAAAGTCTGATCCTGCCGCGGAGGTGCGGCAATTTGCCGCACCTCATGGTGTAGAATGTCGCCGGTATTCCAAGTTCGAGACAGCTCTATCCTCATCCGACAAAATGCGCCCCAGCTGCGCCTATAACCGCATCCGATCCAGACATGCCCGCACAAACCATCGGTCGTTTTGAAATTCTGAGAGAACTCGGCAAGGGCGGCCAAGGCGCAGTGTATCTGGCGCAGGACAGTCAGCTCGACCGTAAGGTCGCGATCAAGACGCTGCTCGGGCTTGCCCGCCAGTCGGAGCAGCTCGCCCGCGAGGCGCGCATCGTCGCCAAGCTGCAACACCCCAACATCATTCCGCTATACGACGCCGGCGAGAATCAGGGTGCACCTTACCTGGTCTATGCCTACATCGAAGGACTGACGCTGGAGCAGTTGCTACGGAAGGAGCAGGCTTTGCCGTTGGTACGTTCCGCGGAGATCGCCTGCGGCGTGCTCGAAGGACTCGCCTATGCTCACGCCCAGGGCATTGTCCATCTGGACATCAAACCGGCCAACGTCATGATCTCCGCTAGCGATACGCCGATGGTAATGGATTTCGGGCTGGCGAAACTGGTCAGCCAGCAGGAGCAGGTCAGCGGCACGCTGAGCGGAACGCCGCGCTACATCGCGCCGGAGGTCATCGCCGGCAAACAGGCGGGCGCAAAGGCGGACATTTATGCGGTCGGCATCATGCTCTACGAGATGGTGACCGGCGAAGCGGCGATTAGCGGCAGCAACGTCTACGAGGTGCTGAACCGCGCCGCGAACGAGAGGATCGCCGCACCTTCGACCCACAACGAGCTGATTGATGAACAGCTTGAGAGCATCATCCTCAAGGCCATCTCGAAAAATCCGGACGAACGCTACGCCACCACCGAGGCGATGTTGCTGGCGTTGCACGCCTATCTCGGCGAACTGCAGGAGGCGGCCAGCGAGGAGCAGGAGAAGCAGAACCACAGCACGCTGGAGTTCCTGTTGCGCCGCATGCGCAGCAAGCAGGACTTCCCCGCGCTGTCCAATATCATCTCCGAGATCAACAAGATCGTCGCCTCGGACTCGGAGGGCGCGAACAAACTGGCGAGCGTGATCCTGCAGGATTTCGCGCTGACCAACAAACTGCTGAAACTGGTCAATACCGCGTCCTACGGGCAGTTCGGCGGCAGCATCAACACGATTTCCAAGGCCGTCGTCATCCTCGGTTTCGAGACGGTGCGCAACATCGCGATGACGCTGATCTTGCTGGAGTTCATGCAGAACAAGGCGCAGGCCAGCCAGCTCAAGGACGAGGTCATCCAGTCCATCCTGTCCGGCATGGTGGCCGCCCAATTGCTGAGCGAACACGACTTCCGCGATGCGGAAGAAGTGATGGTCTGCTCCATGTTCCACAATCTGGGCAGAATGCTGGGCATCTTCTATTTCTTCGACGAGAGCCAGGAAATCGCCCGGCGCGTCGAGCAGGGTGAAATCGAGGACCGGGCCGCCACCAAGGTGCTGGGCATGCCCTATCACGAGCTTGGCATAGGCGTGGCGCGCAGCTGGAACTTCCCGGCAAGGCTGATCGCGGGAATGCACAAGCTGCCGCCGGGCAAGATCCGGCCGGCACAGGGCGAACTGGAACAACTGACGGTGACCGTCAACATGGCGCACGAACTGTGCGAGATCGCTGCCTACACCGACATCAAGGAGAAGCAGCGCCTGCTGAGCGAGCTATCGAAGCGCTATGAAAGTGCGACCAAAATATCCGAACGCAAACTGTCGGCCGCGATAGACGGCGGCCTGAAGGAGTTGTCCAGCCGCGCCGGCATCCTCGGCATCGGCATGCACCACAGCCAGATGCTGAAACGCACTCAACGCTGGAGCGGCCAGGCCGAAACGCCCGCACAGGAAAAAACCGACGGGGAGCTGGACGGGATCACCAAGCTCGACCAGACGGTCACGCCGAGCGAAGAAAATGGCGGCGGCATTCCGCACAATCCGGAAGCCATCCTCGGCGCGGGCATCCAGGACGTCACCACCTCGCTGGTCAGCGACTTCAAGCTCAACGACGTGCTGCAAATGGTGCTGGAGACCATGTATCGCGGCATGGGCTTCAGCCGCGCGATGATATTGATCCGCGACAACCAGCAAGGCATCATGGCAGCCCGGTTCGGCTTCGGCGCCAACGTCCGCGAGATCATCCCTCGCTTCCGCTTCCCGCTGGCTTTCGTACCGGACGTCTTCCACTTGTGCATCCAGAAGGGCGTGGACATCGCGATCGAAGACATCGATGCGCCCAATATCGCGGACAAGATCCCGGAGTGGTACAAGAACGACATCCATGCGCCCTGCTTCATGCTCCTGCCCATTATGGTCAAGGACAAGGTGATCGGTCTGTTCTATGCGGACATGATCGAGGCCAACGCACTGAAACTGTCGCAGCAACAACTGTCGCTGCTGCGCACGCTGCGCAACCAAGCAGTGCTGGCGATCAAACAGAAGACCTGATGTAACAGATGTAGGTCGGGTTAGCGTAGCGTAACCCGACAGCCGTCGTGTGCATATCGCGTCGGGTTACGCTGCGCTAACCCGACCTGGCAATGATGCGTAAACTGATTCACGTTGCTTTCGGGGTGTTCAAATCGAAAAAATATTCGATCCAGAGTTGCATGGATGTTGACGGGGATAACAGTATCTACAAATACTTACAGCACATGCGGTGCGATCTCTTCCACCATCGCGCCGATCAAGTCGGTGTCGCAGTCCGGTGCCAGCACGGAGGCATCGCCTTGCACCCCGGTCATCTCCAATTTGCGTGTGTCGCCCTGTTTGCTCAGGCGCGATTCGCCGCCGCAGCAATGGCAGTACACATGGTCACCGTCGCGCAATGCGCCGGGTATCGCCAGCGGCGCGCCGCAGCCGCACTGGAACAAGGGCAGGCCGGGTTCGCTGTGGCCGACGATGTGGGCCAACTCGGCGGATGCGCTCAGCGACAGGAAGTGTTTCGCCAGTGGCGCGTCGAACTGGCCGCCCAATTCGCCGCCGATGATGCTGAAGGCCTTTTCCGTCGGCATGCCTTTGCGGTAGGCGCGCGTGCTGGTCATGGCGTCGAAAGCATCGGCGATGCCGACGATGCGCGCGACTTCGGGAATGACGTCGCCCACGAGTCCGTGCGGGTAGCCCTTGCCGTCCGGTCGCTCGTGGTGGCCGACCACCGCCTCGTACGCCAGGTTCGCCAGCGGATGGTTGGACAGCAGTTTTCCTCCGACCGCGGGATGTGTCTTGATCACGTCGTACTCGCCATCGGTGAGCCGGTCCGGTTTGTTGAGGATGGCGTCGGGCACGCCGACCTTGCCAAGGTCATGCAGGAAACCGCCCACCTCGCTCAACGCAACATCGCGGCGAGACAGCCCCACATGTTGAGCCAATAGTTTTGAGAACTGCGAGACGCGCCACAGGTGGCCGCCGGTATAGGGATCTCGCGCCTCGACGATCATCGACAGTCCGAGCAGCGAGTTGAGCAACGATTCTTTTTCGGCCATGTCGTTCTCCTTGAATCAGCAAATTCAGAAACGGCTGGTCAGCGTCACCAGCCAGTCTGGCATCGCGTCCACCGCCCATTTCTCGAAGGACTTGTCCGCGCCCGTCAGCACAAGGATGCCGATCAGCAACAGCGCGCCGCCGAATATCTTCTTGGCCGTTTGGCCGGCTTCCATCATACGCCCGCGCCAACGCCCCAGCGCCTGACGCGACAGCATGCCGACGGCGAGCAGCGGCAGGCCGGCACCAAGGCTGAACACCAGCATCACCGCGGCGACCTGGGCCAAGGCCTGCCCTTGGCTGGCCAGCGTGATCGCCACGCCCAGCGTGGGGCCGACGCAGGGGCTCCACACGATGCCGAGCAGCAGGCCCAACAGAAACTGTCCGTGCAAACCGCTCAGGTTGAAACGCGCGAGCAGTCCCTGCCCCATGCCCAAGCGGCTGATTGCTGCACCAAAACGCTCTTGCAATACTCGCGAAAAAAGCACCGCACCGAACAGCAGCAACAGCACGCCGCCGACCACGCGCAAGCTGTCCTGCTCCAGCCCGATGCTGCCGCCCAGCGAGCCCAGCCCGACGCCGATGAGCGTGAACGACAGCATCAGCCCGCCCACCAGCGCGTAAGGGCCGAGGCGATGGGCGCCGGCCGCCGAGCCCATCAGGATGGGCACCAGCGGCAGCACGCAAGGCGACAGCGTGGACAACACGCCGGCCAGCAACGACAGGCCGTAGCTGCTTGCGGTCAGTTCCATTTATCCGCCCTCACCCTCTCTCCAACTCTCTGGGTGAAACAACTAGCCATTCGACTAGGCTGCAAACAACCGCAGCCAAGTCGCTGGTTATTCCGCATGCGGGCGAGAGGGCAAACGTAGCGCTGCGCGGAATTCATGTTAAAGGGCCTTGCGCAGCAGGTCGGCGATACGCTCGCGGTCCGTCTCGCCGGTCACACGCGCCACTTCGTGCCCGCCCTTGAACATTATCAACGTGCTCTGGTAGCGCACGCCGAACGCCTTGACCACCGGCTTCTGCGTATCGAAATCGACCTTCAGCGTGGTGATGGGCTTGAACTCATCGGTCGGCAGCAGCTTCTCCAGCACCGCATCCTGCGCGCGGCAGGTCGGGCACCATGGGGCATGGATGAACACCAGCACCGGTTTGCCAGCCTGGTTCAGCGCATCCAGCTTGTCTTGCGTGTAGGGCTCGCCGACGGCGTGGGCGAACAGCGGGAACAGCAGGGTCAGCAGCAACATCAGTTTACGTAGCGCATTCATGGTCGTCTCCTTGTGGATGGTGTGCATTGGTCGGCCGGAATACGGAAACCTTACACATAATGACCCGGCATGTCCGGTCATCCGGCCACAGTGCCGAGCAAGCGCGCCAGCGCCTCCCGCCGCGCGACCCGGATCGTGCCGCGCCCGGTCTGGATGAGCCTGTCGGCGACCATCCGGCGCAGCAGCTTGGCGACCACTTCGCGCATGGTGCCCAGGTGCGCGGCCAGCTCGCTTTGCGTCACCGCTCGTTCAAGTTCAGAGCATGCACCTCTTCCAGCTCTTCCATCAAGCCTGAAGGCCCGCCGCTTTTGCGGGTCGGAATGCAACCGATCATTAGGCATATCTCCCCTATTTTGCACGCGAAATGTCACAGGCGAGAGCTTCGTTTTTCAACCCTACTTTTGTCCAGAAAATGAGACCTGGGCAGATCCCAGTAATGCCAGCAAAGATGAGAAACGCAGGCGGAAGATAAAGAACCCAGTGAGCCCGCTCGAAACCCGTAAGCCAAATACCAAGCATCATGATTGCAGCGATTGAAAGAAGGGTCATTCGCATGGCATTCATCGTGTTTCTCCTTTTGTTGTTTATGTCTCCCTAGCCCCAGTAATTTCAGCCACTTTCCCGATATACAGGTAGGGTTCGGTTCCATGGCGCTGTGCCGTGAAAATATGATGCATTGTTGCGTGTTTTGTCATCGGACTACGCTCTCATCGCCGCCAACGTTAGCCGTCGAGCTCTTTGACATAGACGCCATATTCAACTCCATGGATTGGTGGCGCGCTGGCCACCCACTTAAACCCCATGCGCTGGTACATGGGCAAAGCGACCTGCATGAGTTCGCTTGTGTGCAAAGCAAACACGGATGCCTGGTCTCGCTTGGCACGGCGGAGACATTCTTCAGCCAACGTCCGACCGACACCATGGCCGCGGGAGTCCGGGGCCACGACAAGCATTCGCATGATTGGCCACTCAAGCCGAAAGAACTCTGCTTTGGGAGCGCCAGGGCCAACATACGCGACCGCACCAACAATCTGCCCCTCAACTACTGCAACAATTATCTCCCCAACATTTGCAAGCGCGGACATATTCCCGATCTTTGTCCGGAGCGCCGGCCAGTCTTGATACGCATCCTTGAACTGCTCGAAAGCACTGAGAGCCAGTGCATTGACTGGCATTGTGTCGCTTTGCAGAAAATCGCGAATTACAGGCACGGATGCTTTCGACGGTTAACGTGCGTGACTTGCGGGGTGCCGCGTTTGCGCGGCATCCCTCTCGAACGAATTGTTAGTGCGCTATTCAACAATTTCAGCACCCCAGCCGTCATAGTTACCTCCATATTTCTTTGCCAATGCTTCGAACTGAAGGGTAGTTTATTCAAACTACGAAAATCAAGCAGCATGATGCGTTCGGCAACAACCTGATAATGCTAATGCTCCACCGAAAAAAGCCCAAGCTATTAGTTCCATTCGTTACTCCTGGCCTAACGTTGTAAATCACGGTGGATTGTGATGTTGGACAACATTCTGTTATTGATCACTGCCTGAACGTGTTGCATACCAATAGACCGTGCCCGCCAGCACTATTAACAGCGTCAACATCCAAATTGCCGCGTTCATATCCGAAGCACCGATTACCCAAGCGGTCAGAACCGGCCCAAGCGCTCGCGCAAACAATGCAGGTGCAGACAGCATACCCAGCATAAGCGCATAACTTTTTCTGTCGAACAATTCGTTAAGGATGGTTCCTCGCACGATTGTCATGACACCATTGGACGCGCCGTAAACGATGGCAAATCCGAGGGCAAGCCAATAGTAGAACCCCATCAACTGAACAAGTAGCAGACTGGCCGCCAAAGCGGCCAGTGCAATCATCCCGGTCCTCGTCGAGGATATGCGATGCGCAACTGACAGTTCGGCAATACGCCCGGCCACCTGCATCGGACCTATTAACGCAAGTGCGGCTATCGCAAGCCAATCCGGCACTTGTTTGTCTGACATCACCAGGCTGGCATGAGATGAGATTGCCGCGGTAACAAAGGCAGCCAGTGCGAACGCCATTGCCAGCAAGACGATCTGACGTTTGTTGGTTGTGGGAAGCGCCTCCTCCTTAGTGTGAGCGGCCGCAGCCATTGGCTTATACCCCAATGAAAGGTGCATTGGAAAACAGATAAGCAAATGCATCCCTGCATAGATCAGCAATGTTGTGCGCCAGCCTAGTTCGTATGCAAGCCAATGCGTGAGCGGCCAATACAATGTACTGGCGAAGCCGCCGACTATTGTGATGACCCCGACCCCACGCCTGAAATTGGTCGAAAACATTTCCTGAAGTGTCGAAAATGCTGCTTCGTAAAGCGTCATCGACATTGCGATCCCAGCGAATAGCCAGCCGATCTGAAAAAGGATGAAGCTATTACTAAAGGCGACCATCACGAGGGCGATGGCAGCCAAGAGCGATCCCGCCGACATGACTATTCGGCCGCCATGCCGGTGAAGAAAACGCCCGACAGATGGGGCTGTCACGGCAGCCAGCAACAGCCCTGCCGAGTAGGCCCAAAAAATTAGCCCCAAACTCCAGCTCGTTTCATGCCGAATCGGTTCGGCCAGGAATGTAATGGCGTAGTACAGCGTGCCCCACGATATGAGCTGCCCGAGGGATAGCATGAAAAGGGGAATGTGCGAGACATTCCCTTCGGTCACGTTGGGTGTGGTTAGCCGCAACATGCTACTTGTTTGGATGATGTTACATTTCCAGTACTGCAACAAGATTGTTCCACTGCCAGACCTGTCGTTTTCTTTGGTTCAATACCGCAGCATCCGCCACGACCTCCAGAATCGGAGAAGTCCGAAGAACACACACCAGTTTCTGGCAGATCCAACTGCACGTCGTCCGCCGACGCGAAATCGCCAGCCATTGCTGCCGCAATTGATCGCACCTGTTCATACCCCGTAGCCATCAGGAACGTCGGCGCTCGGCCATAGCTCTTTGCTCCGGCAATGTAGAAATTGGGTTCCGGATGCGAGAGTTCACGGCGACCATGGGGGCGGACCGTACCGCAACTGTGTTCATTGGGATCAATCAATGGCGCAAGCGCTTCGACGCTTTCCAGCCATGCGTCCAGACGCACCCGCAATTCGCGCGTGATACTGAGATCGGGACGTGAACCCGTCCCGGCGACAATCTCGTCAACTCCCTGTATTTGCGCAGCCTCGCCTTGATCCAACTCAGGTATTACAGTCAGAGATCCATTTTCATTGCGTATTTCGCGAATGTTGAAATTTTTATGCAAAGTGAGCTGACCGTTTTCAACAAGCGAGCGGAGCTTGATGCCCAGCGCCCCTCGCGCGGGAAGACCATCAGCTTCCCCACCTCCGAAAATTCGGGTGAGATTGCTGCCGCGAATGGCCCAGTGAATTCTGGTTCGCGGATCGTTTTTCGCAAGTTCGGCCAGTGCAATCAGACTGCCCGCTGCCGAATGCCCACCGCCCACCACAAGAATGCATTTACCCAGATACCGGTCGCGCAACCTGCCGAGTATGTCCGGCATGCCGTATTCGATACGGTCAGCGAAATCGCGCTCGCCGATGGCCGGCAAGCCGTTCGCGCCGATTGGATTGGGTTGATGCCAGTTCCCTGTGGCATCTATTACGCCACTCGCCATGAACTCTTGCAGCTTGCCGCCAATCTCGGCGCGGATGATGAACGGGGCATGCTCCCGCCCCTTGGTTCTTACCTTGTCATACCCCTTCCGCGTAATCTCAACCACATGTGCATTTAGTTTGAGCCTGCTTTTTACCGCCGGAATTTCAGCAAAGGGTTGCAGATATTGCTGCACCACTTCCCCGGCTGTAGGCAGGTCATCATCGCTCGGTGCGATCCACCCATTGGCTTCGAGCAGTTTCCTGGCTGCCTTGTCGATGTTGTAGCGCCACGGCGAGAACAATCTGACTTGTGCAAAATCACGGAAGCTGGTGGCGACCGCATTACCGGATTCAAAAATGACAGGGTTAAAGCCTTGCTCCAGCAAATGAGCGGCTGCGGCCAGACCAATCGGCCCTGCACCAAGGACGGCAATAGGGTATTCAGTATTCGATAAGGTATTCAAGAAGTCCTCCTGTCGTTCAAAATGGCGGCACACGCTGTGCCACATCCCTATAGACGGAGAATTTCTGAAAAAGACGCAAACTTTCTTAGCGAGGACGGCATCCGCGTTTGGGGTCGCGGAGTTCAAAGCCAACAATACCGTTACTTCCGGTTTCTATATCACAGCATTCGGACAGACTCTGGCGCAACTTCTCTCGTCCGCGCTGCACTCTGGATTTTGCACCCGAAAGTGAAAGTCCTAATCGACCCGCCACTTCTTTCTGGGTCAATCCTTCGATTTCCGATAACACCAGCGCCGCCTTGTAAGGGGCTGGCAGATTATCGATAAGCGGTTGCAGGCAAGCAGCCAGATCACCAATAAAGTCCGGATCAGGTTCCAGAGCCGCCAGTTCGTCAGAAATTTCTTCGGATGGCTTCTGTATCCGGTAATGGTCCGCTATGACGTTGGCTGCAATACGGTACAGCCAAGCAACAAGGCTGCCATGTGACTTTACCGTGTGCAGGTTTGTGTGAGCCTTAATAAACACATCCTGGAGAATGTCATCTACAGCGTTACGATCCCGCACATGTTTTGAAATGTAATTGCGTAGCCGAACTTTGTGCTCGGTCCAAAAATCAGACGTGATCATCTCTAAGGGTGTTCCGGATTATGGGCAAGAATGAATCGTTCAAGACTGCTACAGACGCGCATCTGTATCATCCACTTATCTCTCCTAGAGCGAAACTCTCACCTTGTGACATGTCTGAGTAGCATCCAGATTTCGCAGGTTGTGCCTACGTTACTGGCTCTGTTAATCGTGCCACGAGTTTGCGCACACGCGGGGCTACCACCAATACAGTAGGAAAGGCAATTGGCCATGCAGAAACAAAACCTTTCAACCATAGACGAGGCATATCCGTTGTCAGCCCTTGATTCACAAGCACAACCGTTCCAGAGATTATTGTCACCATGATGATGGATAACACGCAACCGAATAATAGGTCACCATATTTTGCGGGTAGTTTCAAATGATTCTCCGTCCTGTGTAATTGTATTAGACGATGCTACCGAAATTTATTGAGGTACTCCGTAGCAAAAACTACACAAGACAACAGTGATGAGAGTGCATGATTGACTACGTAGCTTTTGCTACAGATGGACCGGGCCATGATCGCTACACTCCCTGTCGCTACTCCTTCGCAGCGTTACACAGGAGATCAACATGAAACCGATGCGATTCTTTCTCGACACCCATGACCGGACACTCAAGACTTTCCCGGAAAAGCTTTCGGTGGACGATTTCGAGAAGTTCTATGCGCTGTACGAGAAGGCGTGCTACGAGGAAAGTGTCGTCCCTATCCGCCTGCACGTGAGTTACCAGGACGGCCGCGCCTTCTGCCTGAACATGGCGATCGATGCCGAAGCTTTGCGGCGCGCACATGAAAGGGTCGGACTGCCGTTCGACTCGATCACCGAAGTGACGATCGCCACGCCGGGCGACACGTTCTTCAGACGCAGTGAATAATTGCCGGCCTGACTTTGCGTTATTTAACTTTATGCAATTTATATCAAAAAAGGAGACAAGGATGAATGCCCTAAGAATGTTGTTTATTTCTGTAGCTGGAATGATTTTGCTGGGAATCTGGTTGTCCGGTTTCGACAAAGTTCATTGGTTTCTGTATCTCCCAGTGGGGTTTTTCGCATTTGCCGGGATCACCGGCATTTGTCCCGGACTAATTTTCTGGAACAAGGTCGGTTTCAAAAATGAGGCGCTGGCCTGCGGCATGCGAAAACGCCAGGGCTAAGCCAAATACGTGGCGTAGTGCAAGCCGAAAAGCGCTGCGTGCGGCGAATCCCTGCGTTTGTTCCGTTCTGGTTACCGGAGTTGCTCAATTCAGAATCACAATACACAACCACTTCGAATCATTGTGTGCACAAAATTGAGCGGAAAAGTAGCTTTTGCTACAGATAATTCGGGTCATGATCGCTACATTTCCTCCCGCTACACCTTCGTAGCACCACACAGGAGAGCAACATGAAACATTCCATTCGCAATGTCGCACTATCCATCGCCGTCTTTCTTTCCATGGCCTCCGGCATGGCAAGTGCCGGCGTGCTGAACGACGCAACCATCTTCTCCATCTTCGACCAAGCCAACATGGCCGACATCACCACCGCGCGAATCGGCATCAAGAAGGCGCATAGCAAGGAAGTCCGCGAACTGGCGCAGATGGTCGTCGCGGACCACGAGGCAGTCCAGCACATGGGGCGTGAACTGGCGACGAAGCTTGGGGTCACGCCCTTGCCGCCGGACAACGACAAGAGCGTGGAAAACCTGGCCAAAGCCATCGCCAATCTCGACGGCAAAAACGGAGCGGAGTTCGACAAGGCGTATCTGCTCTACGAGATCGGCTTTCACCAATCGGTGATCGACGCGATCAAGGGAGCGCTGCTGCCGGCCATCAAGGATGATCAATTCAAGGCGCTGATGACCAAGGTACTGCCCGGTTTCGAGCATCACCTTGCCGCCACCAAGGTGGCAGCGAAAAAACTCGGCATTCAGGTCATGTAGCGGGAAGACCCGGGGCAGGCCTGGCTTTTTAGTGTTCGTTTCTTGACTTGCCCCGTGTTTATGTTTATCTAGCACGGAGGAAATATGATCGTGAGCTGTAAAGTGTGTGGAAAGAGCATTGCGCCGAACAATAGAAACATAACGCATGGAATTTGCGATGAATGTACCAGCCAAGTATCTGGCTTGCCTGACAACAGCGTGTTACTTGAGTCCATCGATGCGCCAGTTCTTTTGATGCAGGAAAATCCAAGACGGGTTGTTACTGCGAATAGAGAAGCGCTTGAATTGTTCGAAAAAGAATTGCACGAGGTTGAAAGACACAGAGGCGGCGAAGTATTCGACTGTATTCATTCGTTCACAGAAGCCGGGTGCGGAAAGGATGTGAATTGCGAAGGCTGCAAAATCAAGGATGCGATCATCGATACGTTCACTACGGCTAATTCACATAACGGCATTTCGACCGAACTGTTCATCCAAAAGTCCAATGGCACAAAAACCTACGCATTGCAGGTGTCAACCGAAAAGGTTGGCGACTTGGCATTGGTGCGGATTGATCGCTATAAGACCGATGCGTAACACTTCGAACCAGCGCTCTTGTTCCGGCGTTACGCGTAAGAAAGGGCAATGCCAATGATAGAGCAGATATTTGATGTCGCCCCGCTTGACGAAGTGGAAGAAGGAATCTTCTCGTGCCTTGGTGCGAACGAGCGTGCGAGCAGCTACGACAATAAGGTCGACGCCTACGACATGGTCGTCGGCAACCGCTTCTACAACAGGTTCGTTTGGGGGAACTGGCCTTCGGCTTACCGGGAATTCTGCAGACAGGCCCTGGCAAGCTCCCGAGGCGGCGCGTTTCTGGATGTCGGTTGCGGCTCGCTTGTTTTTACGGCTGGCGTGTACGCGGAAGCCGAAAACAAGTTGATCATCCTCCTGGATCGCTCCATTGGCATGCTTGTCAAAGGCAGGGATAGAATCACGAGAATAAAAGGATTTGTGCCAAACAATATCGTGTTCATTCAGGGTGATGTTTTTAACCTGCCTTTCAAAACTCATGTTTTTGACACTGTCGCTTCCTTTGGTGTGCTTCACCTCTTTGACGACAAATACGGACTCCTTAGCGAGCTGGAGCGGGTGAAGCGCAACGATGGGCATTTGTATTATTCAAGCCTGGTCGGCAACAATGCTATCGGCAGGAAGTATCTCGAAATACTAAAACAAGCAGGTGAAGTCGCAACGTGTCATTCCAGCGAGTCATTGGGCAACCTCATTTCAACAATGTCTTTTGAACACAAGTCAAACAGCATCGGGAATGTGGCGTATTTCAGAAGCGCATGACAAATCCATCAATGCGGATCGCAGCGATCAACAATTGCGACAGAGTACGATCCTGTAACGCGCCTGACCGCTTCTCAGTCTTGCTATCGCCTGGTTGATGTCCTCGAACCGGAATTTTTCTATTTGAGGCCTGATGCGGTGCAGCCTGGCGAAATCCAGCATTTTGGCAATCGTGGCCGGACTGCCCACCGGCGAACCGGAAACGGAGCGTTGTTTGCCGATCAGCGAGAATACATTGATATCGAGGGGTTCCAGCGTTGCGCCGACAAAGTGCAAGCGCCCGCGCGGACTCAGGGTGCTCAAATAGAGGTTCCAGTCCAGTTTGACATTGACCGTGGAAATGATGAAATCGAAACGGCCTGCAGCAGCCTTGATCTCATCCGCATCGCGGGAATTCAACGTGTGGTGAGCGCCCAGACTGAGCGCTTCTTTCTTCTTGGCTTCGGTGGAGGTAAAAGCCGTGACTTCGCAGCCCCAGGCATTGAGAAATTCCACAGCCATGTGTCCCAGGCCGCCGATGCCGATCACCGCGACCTTGTCGGTAGGCTTGATGTTGAACTGCACCAGCGGATTGAAAACTGTGATGCCGCCGCAAAACAGGGGGCCGGCAGATTCCAGGTCGATGCCGTCAGGGATGGGAACGACGCTGTTCGAGGCAGCGCGCACTTTGTCTGCAAATCCCCCGTGATGGCCGATGATGGTGGCCTGAGAATTGGAGCACAAGTTGTGATCTCCCGCGCGACACAGCGAACATTCGTCGCAGTATCCTGCATGCCAACCCAGCCCCACGACCTGTCCGATTGATAGTTCCTTGACCTGATTTCCAACCTGACTGATCTTTCCAACTACTTCATGGCCTGGCACCACGGGGTATTGGGTATCCCCCCAATCACTGTCGATCACATTCAGATCGCTATGGCAAATGCCGCAGTAGTGGACATCAATCTCCACCTCATGCGGCTTCAACTCGCCGGGATCGTACTCGAAGGGTTTTAGCAGGCCTTTGGGTTCATATGCGGCATAGGCTTTAATCATTTTGCTTCTCCTTTAAATGTTCTCGGGCTGCTGCTGATCACAGCACCTGCGACTTCTCTTTCCTTGTTGCTTAGGCCATCCAGAATCGGACAGTCTGGCCGATGGTCGCCATGACAATGCGTCGCCAGTGTACGCAGGGTGCCGATCATGCCGTTTAGCTCAGCCACCTTGGCCTCCAGTGCGCTGATGTGAGCCAGCGCCAAGGCCTTTACCTCGCGACTCTCGCGACCGCGGTTTTGCCACAGAGAAAGCAGCTCACGGATAGTATCGAGCCCGAAGCCAAGATCTCGTGCAGCACGGATAAACCGCAGGGTGCTGGCATCGTTGTCGGTGTAATAGCGATAGCCAGCCTCGGAGCGCGGTGCAGCGGGGAACAAACCGATCGCCTCGTAGTGGCGGATCATCTTTACTGACACGCCGCTGCGTTTGGCAGCTTCACCGATGTTCATGTTTATTCCCCCGGTCAAATATGCATCTGTGCATCGTTGCGGAATGTGCTCTACAGCTGGACCCTGCTAACGCACTCGTCCGATCTGCGAGGGCGACCAGCGCTTTAGCAGCAGGGCATTGCCGAGCACCGAAACACTGGAGAGCGCCATTGCCGCACCGGCGAGCACCGGATTGAGCATACCGAAAGCCGCCAAAGGAATGCCAATCACGTTGTAGAAAAAGGCCCAGAACAGGTTCTGGCGGATCTTGCGTACGGTCTGCCGAGACAGGTCAATTGCCGCCGCCACGAGTCGCGGATCACCCCGCATCAGGGTGATGCCGGCGGCATGCATCGCCACATCAGTGCCATTACCCATGGCGATGCCCACGTCGGCGGCGGCGAGAGCCGGCGCGTCGTTGATGCCGTCGCCGACCATCGCCACCACTGCATTCCCTGCTTTCATCCGCTCCACAGTGGCCGTCTTGTCTGCGGGTAACACCTCGGCCTCGATGTGATCGATTCCCAATTTGTCGGCAACTGTTCGTGCGGCAGCGAAGTGATCCCCGGTGACCAAGGCGGTCAAGATACCCTGTTTGTGGAGAGAACCGATGGCGCTGCTGGATTCGTCCTTAAGTGGGTCACCGAAGGCAAGCATCCCGAGCACCAGCGGGCGACCGCTGGAGCGCGCTTCGGCCAGCCAGGCGAGACTGTGGCCCTGTGCAGAAAATTTGTGCCGTACTTCGTCAAAATCGCTCAGGTCGGCCTGTATTTCGTTCATATAACGCGTACTGCCAAGGTGTAATGAGCGACCTTCGACCATGCCTGTAATTCCCCGGCCTGGCAGGGCTTGTACTTGAGTTGCCTTCGGTATCATGAGGTTATTGGCAGCGGCGAGTACCGCTCTGGCCAGCGGATGCTCGCTGCCCTGCTGCAGCGCAGCGGCAAAATTGAGGAGAGGTAAATCAACGGTCGCAGCCTGCTGAAAGACAATTGCCGGCTGTCCACGCGTCAGCGTACCGGTCTTGTCGAAAACGACCATGCTCACCGCGCCGGCACGCTCAAGTGCCTCGGCATCCTTAATCAAGATGCCGTGACGGGCGCCGACACCGGTGCCCGCCATAATCGCTGCCGGCGTCGCCAAGCCGAGCGCGCAGGGACAAGAGATAACAAGCACCGTAACTGCGTTGATCAACGACGAGCTCCAGTCGCCTGTCAACAAGCCGCCGACTACCAGGGTCGCCGTCGCAATGACGAGTACCACCGGTACAAATACGGCAGCCACTTTGTCCACCTGCTTCTGGATCGGCGCTTTGGCACCCTGCGCATCCTCGACCAAACGGATAATGCGGGCAAGCACCGTTTCTGCACCCACCGCAGTTACGCACACACGAAGCTGCCCATCGCCGTTGATTGCACCGCCGGTAACCAGGTCGCCGACATTTTTATCAACAGGCAGACTCTCGCCGGAAACCAGCGATTCGTCGATGCTTGACTGCCCGGTAATGATTCTCCCGTCGACCGGAATGCGCGCCCCCGGGTTGACCAGGACAATGTCGCCCATGACTACCCAATCCAGCGACAACACCTGTTTCAGTTCGCCTCGAACCACGATTGCCGTGGCCGGCCGGAGCGCCTGCAAAGCACGGATTGCATCAGTAGTCTGACGCTTGGCATGTGTCTCCAGCCACTTGCCGAGACGAACGAGGACGATCACCACGGCGGAGGCTTCGAAGTAGAGATGACTTTCTTCCTGGACCAGCCACAGGTAGATGGACAGACCGTAGGCAGCGCTGGTGCCGATGCTGACCAGGAGATCCATGTTCCCAACGCGGGCACGCAATGCTTTCCAACCGGCGCGATAGAATCGCATACCCAGCCAAAACTGCACTATGGTGGCGATTACAAACTGCGGCCAGGATGGTATTTCCCAGTGTTCGCCCAGAAACTGAGCGACCATAGGTACCACGAGGGGGAGCGCCAAAATAGCACCTATAGCCACTTGCCACCCTTCGCCTGTGTTGGGTGAGTGTGACGCGGAAAACTTGTCAGCCGCTGGCGGTTTGGTGCGATAACCTGCCGCCGTGACGGCTTCGACCAAACGTGCGGCGGGAGTTGAGCCCGCCAAACGGACACGGGCGGTTTCGCTGGCCAGATTCACCTGTGCTGATTCCACGCCGGGTACCGCGAGCAGAGCCTTCTCGACGCGGCCAGAGCAGGAAGTACAGGTCATGCCGCTGATCGGCAGGGTCAATTCTGTTGTCATGTCACACTCCTGGATAAAGGGATACGACACAGCTTCGACTCTCCCATCGTAGGAAGGTCAAGAGATTTTTTTATTGCTTATCCGGCAACCAAGCAAATGGGTTTTCAACAATTCTGGACTGGATCGCCCCACCTTCGGGCAACGTCATCGATCAACCAGAGCAACGCAGAGCAAGTCAGCAAACCTCGGCATGAATGGGGTCACCACGTTTCTCGGCAAGATTTGCAGCGGAAGGAAATATCTAAAGAGACGAGGCCGAGCCCCCTCTCAGCCCCGCCAGCTTGGCGAGCACATCCGGTTTCTCGACCACGATGGCCCCGCGCAAGGTCCTGATCGACTTTGCAGCAACCATCTTGCGCAACAACTTGGCGATCACCTCGCGTGTCGTGCCAAGGTGCGCAGCCAGTTCGCTTTGTGTCATGCGCAACCGCCCCTCCCCTTCCGAACGCATCAGGATGAACTTGGCCAGCCGCTCGTTCAGGTTGAGGGCGTGCACTTCTTCCAGCTCTTCCATCAGCCTGAATACCAGTACAGACAACGCATGCACGGTGAGGTTCTGGATGGAGGGCTCGGTCTGGAACAGGGTGCGGTAAGTGAGCGCGGGAATCACGCCGACGCAAGTGTCGGGTTCGGTCTGCACCCAGGCGGGATATTGCAGGTTGTTGAAGATGCAGTTCAGCGCGAGGATGCAGACCTCGCCGGGATTGATGAAGTACAGCGTGGCCTCGTTGCCGCCCGGCGAGATCGAGTAGACGCGCAGCCGACCGCGCACCACGACATAGGCGCCGGCCACGCTGTTGCCCTTGTTGATGATGGTCTTCAGCTCGTCGAAGCGGTTAAGCTGCATGCCGCATTCGAGCATCTGCCGACCGGTGGCGGAAAGTTCGCGAAAGACGCCCAGCGTCCGCAGTTCGTTCATGGACTTTGCACCGCTCATCGCCAGCCTCCTGACATGAAACCGGAAAGCGCCTCTCCGCTCATTTTTAGCGATCCGACTCGGCGATGAGGCGGGCCGCAATCTCTGCGGCCTTGCCCGTGTACCTGGCACAGCGCTCGCCCAGCCGGTTTTCGCGAAATGCGGCCTGGCCTTCCGGGGTACCGAGATCGCAGCCCAGCAGCGCATGGCAGTCGCGCGCACCGAACTCCTGTTCGAACTCCCGGATGAGGCGCTCGGTCGCCATGTATGCCGGCTGCACGGGCTGGCCGGATTCGGAGCGCCCGAGGGCGAGACTGACGCCCATGACCGCGCCGGTGAGCGCACCGCAGGTTCCGCAGGTACGCGCCATGCCACTACAGAATGCGGTGGCGACCCTGGGCAACAGGTCGGACTCGACGCCCTGCGCCTTGGCCAGCGCGAGCACAACGCTCTCCGCGCAATACAGGCCCGAGGCAAAGGATTCCTCGGCAGACTTGCGAACCTCGGCAACGAATTGCGATTCCATGTATGGCTCCTTGTTCAACCCGGCTACGGTACAGTGTCGTATCGAACTATTCATGCATCTTCCACCAGAAAGAGCCGGACACTTGGCGTAAGCGAACGCGCCTTGTGTCTGGTGGCTGTCCCCATCGGAATGAATATCCCGGCGCCTTCGCCGTATCTGACGACTCGGCCGTCAAAGTCGATTTCCAGTTCGCCTGCGAGCACAAAACCAACGTGCCCCTTTTCGCACCAGTGCGGCTCAACAAACCCGGAGGTAAATTCGAGCAAGCGCATCTGCTTGCGGCCATCGCCGAATACCTTGAAGCGAGCGCCGGGCATGGCCTCTTGCCACTCTAACGAGTCAAATATGACTTTGCATGCATCCACTGCTTACTCCCTGGATGAATCCACAACCGGATACTCACGACCCCCTGTTGCGCAACGCGAGCGATTCGCTGCTCAGGGATTTCAGGAACTCGACAATGTCGTCCACGTCGCTCTCGCTCAACGGAGCGGAGCCGACACGCGCGATCGTCCTGTCCTGCTTCGACCACACGATGCGTCTGTTGCCGTTGGCATCGTTGCCGATCTCCCTGCCGCGCTGCACGGTCGCCATGATACGCACCGCCTCCCGCAGGCTGTCAACACTGCCGTTGTGGAAATAGGGCGCAGTCAACGCGACGTTCCTGAGCGAGGGGATGCGCCAGACGCCCTGTTTGTTGCCGGGGACATTGGCGCCGACATCGCTGGTCAGACTGTAACGATCCGCATATTTCTGTGCGGCGAACACCGGGAACAGCCGCTGCGGCGACGGCGGCGGATCGAACACGCTGGCCCCGCTGAAATTGGGGCCGGAGTGGCACTGGATGCAACCGACCGACTGGAACAACTCCATCCCGCGCAACTGCGCCGCGCTCAATGCCGACTCGTCGCCGCGCACGAAGCGGTCGTAGGCAGCATCCGGCGTAATCAGCGTGCGCTCGTAGGCGGCGATGGCGGCGACGATACGGTCGATGGTGATCGGCTGCGCGGCGCCGAAGGCCGCATCGAACATTTCCCGATAGCCCTCGCCTTCGCGCACGCGCCGCGCCACGGCCTCCAGCGACGGCATGCCCATCTCCTTCGGATTCAGCGGCGGGCCTTTCGCCTGCTCTTCCAGCGAGGCGGCGCGTCCGTCCCAGAACAGCACGGACTGGAAAGCGGCGTTCCACACCGTCGGCGCGTTGCGTGCGCCGAGCTGCCCACCCACCCCCAGCGAGGCGCGGCGACCATCCATGCCAGCACCTCGCCTCACCTCGTGGCAGGAACTGCACGAGACCGTGCGGTCGATGGACAGCGCCTTGTCATGGAACAGGCGCTCGCCCAGCGCGACCTTCTCCGGCGTGGTCGGGTTCCACGCCGGAGAAGGCGCGACATCGGGCAAGGCGCGCCAGACGTAGCCCTTGCGCACGCTCGGCGGGCGGTCATGGCGAGCGACTTGCGCAGGTTGTCGCAAGACTGCCGGCCGCACCGACTGCGCGGCCAGTTGCGCCCTGATCGTGTGTTCGGGGAAATTCACCAGCATGGCGATGACGAACAGCTTGATCGAGAACGCCACCATGCCGGAACCCAGTATCAGCGACAGCAGCCACTTCTTTCCGGTGGACATCCCGCCCAGCGGTCCCAGCTCGAATTGCACCATCAGCAACAGCACCGTGAAGCCGATCACCAGCATGACGATGCCGACCTGCATGAACCCGATCAATCCAGCCTGCCCCATCTCGCGCTCCTTTCGCATTAACGATCCGGGGCGAGGCTAACTGCAATCGGGCTCGCGCTCTGTATCAATTGCTACACAAGACCACCGGTTAAAAAGTCCGCGTCGCCGCGTAACTTTTGCTACAGAACTGCATCGGCCTGAGTCTTTCCAACAAGGTTGACGAGCGTTTCCGCGTGTACCTCGTGTATGACGATGTAGCTTGCTGGTGCGACGTTGCCAAGTATCTCTTCCATGCTCGCAAACACTCGGCTTATATATTCGGCCTTCTCGCTCTTGGTGTTTGTGCCTTCTGTCACCTTGATATCGAGATAGAAGGTCGCGACACCCAGTTGCTCAACGGGAACACCACCGATGAACCAAGCATGGGGCACCGTGAAACACTCCTTGGGTTCTTATGAGGGGCCTAACGAATGCCATAACCAGCATGCAAAAGCAGGCGGCGCGGCGCTTTTGCAACGTCCGAGTTGATGACGTTATTGGGCATATTAACCATTCCGAATAATCCTTTCTGCTACTGCCGGCAGGAACCTGTTCAACGCAAACAGCATCTTGGTTTTTTCAATCCGTATTTCGTACCTATCAGACGCGATCCCTCGTAAGGCCTCAGCAGTCAATGCTTCGGGGGTGATCTTGCCCTTACCCCTGCCCTTGGTCATTTCTGTGTCCACCAAGGCGGGAATAATCTCGAAGACCTTTACCGATGTATCTTCGAGCTGGTACCGCAAGGCCTTCGTGAAGTTGTGCATAGCGGCCTTTGTCGCGCAGTAAACGGGGGCACTTTGCTTTGGAACCAAGGCCAAGGCAGATGTAACGTTCACAATCGCCGCACTGGGTCGTTTTGTGAGTAACGGTAAGAACCGATCGATTAGTTTCAGATGGGCCACTAAGTTTATGGCGACCTCCTCATCGATTCGGCCCGTATGGTCCCCGGAATCCGAGAAATCATAATTGTGCTGAATCCCGGCGTTGTTTATCAGTACATTCAGGTTCGGGTATTGCTGCGTAATATGCTCGACAAGGCGTTGTTGGTCTTTGTCGTCAGCGATATCGCAGGGAACTACAACAATGGCGGGATTCTCTTTCTGTACCGCCATCAACTTATTTGAATCACGTCCACACACAATGACTGCGCTGCCATGCAGGGCAAATGCCCTTGCTAGCGCAAGACCGATACCCGACCCGCCACCGGTTACAAGAACCGTGTTATCGCTGAGTTTCATTCGGACTCCATAAATTTGACGCCTAGCGTTTGAATTCACCGGCCTTGCGCGGCTTTATGCACAAGGCCGGTGGAATGGTTGGTTAGGCGGCAAGTCAGAAACCATACTCGCGCTCGACACGGCAGACCCGGACACGAAATGTCCGATACCAGTCCTTTGCTCGGCTCTGAGCGTGGCGATGAATGATGTTTTCCTTCCAGGCCGTTATTGCTTCCTGGCTCGCCCAATATGAAACGGAGATTCCGATTTCTTGTCTCGCACTCTCGAAGCCAAGAAAGCCCGGTTGTTCGGAGGCAAGCTCCAACATTTGCCTTGCCGTTTCACCGTAGTCGTTGTCACCGTCGGTGCGGTCGGATGTAAAGATTACGGCGAAGTACGGCGGTTGTGGTGTTTGCGCGGCGGAAACCATCTACGCTCCTTTTGTTGCCCAACATTCAAATTGAGGGGCGGTCCGCTATTGGCGCGTCCCGATCGAATGCAGTGTTGGGCACAAACAGCATTCGTCAAACTGGCGGATTGTGTGCAAGAACCGGGCAAGGAGTCACGCCGTTAAATCAATCCCATGAGAAATTTCTTTCCCATCAAGTTGCTCTAGCGTGCTAATAAATTGTTCCCAAGGCTTGGTATCGACCTTTTGAAGAGGATATTTCTCATTCACCATTTCTATGTAGTTAAGTTTGTCTTTAGCGTACTGAAGCATATCGATATTTTTCCTTGGGTCTTCTATATGTCCACCTAAAACGCGGGTATCGGACGGAAGTCCACCTACGTGCATTGCTGCGCTCCCTAATCTGGGAAGAGTCATCATCAAATGTGTCTCGGCGTTAATCTGACCTTTCGAATATAACTCGTTACCAACACTAGCAAGCGTGTTGGCCGAGATATCGGTAATCTTGAGATTGAATTGAGACGATGCAGCATTAACAGTGCTTGTTTTAGGCGGCAATTCATTGCCGCCGACAAGTGTGTCTTTTGCCGCTTTGTTTTGCGGAAAACGAAAATTATTCCCAATGCCGTTAATAGTCATTATCAACTCCATAAATTTAAGGATGAACTCGATTTAATTACCAAACACCGTGCCAATACCGATTGAAATTTTTATGTATGCAAAATATCACAACTGCCATGTGATGACGCCAAGCGACTAAGCTCATTAGTTCGAGATAGCCGTCATCCACCAGCAACAAAGCGGCATCCACACCGTTGGCGCATTGCATGCGCCGACCTGCATGAAACCGATCAATCCAGCCTGCCCCATCTCGCTCTCCTTTCGCATAACGATCCGGGCCGAGGCTAACTGCAATCGGGCGCGCGCTCTGTATCAAATGCTACACAAGACCGCCGGGCAAAGAATCCGCGTCGCCGCGTAACTTTTGCTACAGAACGCGGCGCGTCCGCCCGTTACATTGCGCCTCGCTACATCTTCGTAGCGTCACCTACAGGAGAGCAACATGAAACCGATGCGATTTTTTCTGGACACGCATGACCGCACGCGCCAGACCTTTCCCGAGCAACTTTCGATGGAGGATTTCGAAAAGTTCTACGCGCTGTACGAACAGGCCTGCTACGACGAAAACGTCGTGCCCATCCGTCTGCACGTGAGTTATGAGGACGGCCGCGCCTTTTGCCTGAACATGGCGACCGATGCCGAGGCGGTGCGGCGCGCGCACGAACGGGTCGGCCTGCCCTACGACTCGATCACCGAGGTCACCACGGCCACGCCGGGCGACACCTTCTTCCGCCGCAACGCCGTATAGCGGAACGCGCCCTTGCCGCATTGTTCCGGAGTGCGGCAAGGTGACCTTCCCTCAGTTTTTCGTCTTTCAACAGGCGGTGGTCATGCTCCCTGTTTCTCCTTCGGTTGAGAATTCATCCAGTCGTTCAGGGAGTTTATGCGGCGCGTTTTTATAGCAAACGCTACAACGCGGGCCAAGCCCCACAATATTCGCGCTCCCTCCTTGTAAGTTGTCCGCCCCGGCGGCAACGCCTGCATCCGCCATTCCGGCCATGCCCTCACAATCAAGGAGAACCACCATGAACTTCAACACCCTCGCCGAGACCCTGATCTCCTCCGGCGCACGCGATGTTCGTGCTCTACCGCCCGCACATCGAAGCGCTGCTGAAAAAACGTGACGAGACCGTATGGGCCTGGGCGGAAGCGCATCCCGGCGAGGACGTGTTCGAGGATCGCGCGCTGGACATCACCAGCCAGATGGATATTTCGGTGGAAGATATTCTGAGTAGAATCGAACGGGAGATCGCCGCCAGAAAAGACTAACCATGACCGCATTCAAGCCCGTACTGGAATCGCTGCTCAACTGCCCGCACTGCGGACACTAGCAGCTGGAAACCATGCCGACAGACTCATGCCAGTGGTTCTACGAATGCCCCCACTGCCACGCCCTGCTCAAACCCAGGCCCGGCGATTGTTGCGTGTATTGTTCTTACGGCAGCGTGCCGTGTCCGCCGGTGCAGGAACACGGCAAGGGCTGTTGCGCCTGATCCTGCCGTTCACGACAGCAACGCAACCTCAATGCTGATGCCCCAGCCGTACCTCGATCTGAGGGTGACGTGAAACCAGTTCCTTCATGCGTTTAAGGTTCTCAAGATTGCGTTCGTGATCGGCGGTGAACGCACCCGGCTCCACCGTATGATCCCAGCCCCAGCGCGTGATGCACGCATCGCCGGTCAGCAACACGGGGCCGTGCGTGGTTCGAATCAAAAAGGCGGTACTGCCCGGCGTATGCCCCGGCACACTGATGGCGAACACCGAGCCATCTTCGAACACATCGACGATGCCTTCGAAGTTATGCTGCGGGTCTGCCTGAAAGTGCCATTCCTGCAGCGGCTGCTTGCCCTGCAATAACTGATCGGTCAGGCCGCGCACGAACAGATTCTTGAAGCTGCTGTCCGTGGATTCCAGCGCGCCGATATACAGCGGGACGTCGTTGGCGATATCCGGCAGCCCGGAGATATGGTCGGCGTGCAGATGTGTGAAGAACACCCCGGCCAATCTGTGATCCACGCGCTGCAAGATCTCGCCGGTGCTCTCGCGCATGTGCAACCGATCCAAATGCATCGCCTGCTGCACCAGCCAGTTGAAGCCCTCCTTGCCCGGATCGTCCACCAGCTTCTGCGACACCCCGGTATCGATGATGAAGTTGCCGTGCTGCGGATGCTTCAGCAGATGCGCGTACACCTGTATCGGTTCTTCGCGATTCTTCACCCCGGCGCTGATCGCCTCGGCGCTATCGAGATTCAGCAGCCCATCAAGCGAGACGGACCAATCCGCACTGACGATGCTCTCCAGCTCGGCCGGCCCGGGCTGGTCGATCAGTCGCTCCATCTCGGCGCTGCCGGAAGGTTTGCCGGGCGCCGGCTTGCCCAGCGAATGGCTGGTCAGGCGGCATCCCTGCAAGGCCACGAGCAGCGCGCAGCCCAGCAAGGCAAACAAAATCCGATTCGTTTTCATGTCGTCCTCCAGAAAGAGTCTGCATAATTGCATATCCGTATATCATCCAACAATTGGCTAAATTTCGATGAGCCCATCCGTATTCGGATGGGGAATGGACAGCAGATGAATCTGAGATGGGACGACCTGAAACTGTTTCTGGCGGTGCATGAACATGGCAGCCTGAGCGCCGCAGCGCGCGCACTCAAGCTGGGCCAGCCCACGCTGAGCCGACGCATCGCCGAACTGGAAGCCGCAGTGAACGAAACCCTGTTCGAGCGCAAAAGCCAGGGGGCGCACCTCACCGCCGCCGGCCAGAAACTCCTGCCCGCCGCACAGCGCATGGCCGAATGGGCCAACGAAGCCGCGCTCAACATCAGGAAGCAGACCCATCTGCCGGAAGGAAAAGTGCGCATCGCGGCACCGCCCGGCATCGCCTACCAGGTGGTCGCGCCATTGGCCGCCAGGATACGCCAGCAGTATCCGCAAATTCAGCTCGAAGTGCTGTCGGGCGTGGAGCTCCTGAACCTGGGACGCGGCGAAGCCGACATCTCGCTGCGCTCAGAGAAACCCACCGACACCGACCTGGTGTGCATCGACGAGATCGCCAGCACCATGCGCGTCTACGCCAGCAAAGACTACGCGGCAAAACTGCCGCCCGAACCCACGCTGGCCGATCTCGACTGGATATGCTGGGCCGCCCCCTACGACGAATTGCGCACCAATCAGGAACTGCATGCAACAATCCCCAACTTCAAACCCGCGTTCACCTCGGACGACTACATCGTGCAACTCGCCGCATGCACAGCCGGCGCAGGCACCATGATCCTGCCGCAGATATTGCACGGCCATGCCGGACAGCAAACATTGCAGGAGCTGGACATCGACCTCGGGCCGGAGGCCGTCGGCCACCTATACGTGGTGTGCCACAAACGCCATCGTCACCTGCCCAAGGTACGGCTGGTGACGGATCTCATTTCACAAGAGTTCGACCGCTTGCGCTAAGCAACAAGGTCTCTGCAAACCCGGTTGGGCGGCGGCTTGCTCGGAGTGGATCGGGGGCGGGTATTCGGCCAAAGCCGACTATCAGATCAATGCGATTGATAGACTGCTCCCGACCCAAAGCAGACATCTAACAACCGACTTATGGCAAACTAAATGTCATATTAACTAATCTGACTCTGACAGGCATATGGATCTTCCTCTACTTAGGGACTGGGCGCCAGATAACAACACTAGCTATCCCATCGCTGTAATGCCGATTGAGGTACAGCAGATGGCTATAGAGGCAGATGGGATTAAAAAAAAATGGCGTGAGATTCACGCTAATGGACGAGGTTCAATAACCCCTCCAGAGACTCTGTATCACTATACCGACGTACACGGACTCCACGGGATCGTTTTTTCAAACAATGACAGTGAGATATGGCTAACAGACTTTCGCTCAACAAATGATCCGACTGAAGGATGTCATGTAAAAACGTTATTAGAGAAAAGCGTCGCTAAAAATCTTCCAGCAAATGCCGTAGCTGCTCTTGGATATTTCCGAAATCCACATGGTGGCATGTTGGCCGAAGCCGACGAAATGCTTGCCAATTTTATGTGGATTGCAAATAACTTGGACCGGAGGTTTCTAACCTCATTTTCTGAAAGCGAAAACGAGCTATCTCAATGGGTTCATTACGGGGCAGGAGGAACTGGTTATTGCATAGGGGTGTCAACGGAATCTCTTCTTAATCAGGAATATACCGCGGGAGATATCACATTCAAGTTACAACTCATTCCTGTTGAATACCGCTTGCATATTCAAACAAAAATGATAAACGAATTCATTGCTGACATAGCTGAATGCTACGAGAAACATGCACCTATTCTAAGCACTCATTCCCGAGCGCTTAGCACGATGTATGGTGAGTTCGATAACCTTCTTAGGTGGTTTGGGAGTGCTTATTCATTAGAATTTAAAAACCCCCATTTTTCGAGTGAGCGTGAGTGGCGCTTGATTGTTGAAGTTACTCGGCCAGACTCTATTAATGCTATACCAGCAAGATCACGTGTCAAAGGTATGGGGATAACTTGGTATGTACCCGCGAAATGCGCAGTGCAGTCGATCATGGCTGGACCTAAGGTTGAATATGAACAATTTCGTGCAGCATGTGCGCCTCTGATGTTCACTCGACTGGGTAAAGTCCGGCTTTCAAAGTCGGATATTCCCCTTCGTTAAGGGTGTATGATCGTATCAAATGACTGCTTTTGGAAGTGGAATTTCCAACTCGCTTCAGTGAAGTTCTGCTATAGCTACTGGAGCGGACAAGAGTCTGGATACTCAGAATGACGGCAGTGGCCGACAACCGGACTATTTAAGGAGCCAGCGTAGTTTCCACAAGCCCGGTCAATACCTTCTGAAGTTTCTCGACGACCGGGCACTGGGCGACGCCATGGCGGCGCGACAGATAGGCGGGGTCGTTGTAGCCCAGCCACACCTGGGCTGCGGCATCTTCCCAGACCAGTACTTTCAAGGGCAGATCGATGCCTGCCGTTTGTTCGCACTGCATGAACGGCGTGCCGCCTTGCGCGTTTCCGAAAATCAGCAATGTTGTCGGGCGTAGCGTTTGGCCGATCTTGCTTGCCCCGGCGGCATGATCGATGCGCGCAAACACGGTCAGGCCGCGCTGCTTGACGGTTGCTTCCAGCCTGTCCATGGTTTCGGCGACGCTGCGCGAACTCTTCACGGCAACAAGGCCTTCCGCTGCCGATGCAAGTGATGAATACATGGCCAGCACTGCCGCAAGCACAAGTGGTATCAGTTTCATGATGTTCTCCTCTTGAATGTTGTTGATCGACGATGGCGCCCGGCCGCCCGACATGTGGTCGTTTTCAGATCCAGTAATTTCCCTGCCACGCCCCGCGCACGAAGTCGATCTCGACCCGCTTCGGCGCGATCTTGCGGACGTTGGGCGTATCGAGTTCGATCTCGGGCTGGCGGCCCAGGCGGTCTGCGACTTCGAACGAGCAGGCGGTCGAGGTGACGGGACGGAAGAAGACGGCGAGTTTGTCGCTGACTGCGACGGTGTTGCGTTGCGGTGGCGCGTCATGGAAGTGGACGAACTTTTTCACCAGGCAGGAGAAGTAGAGTTCCAGTTCGACCACCAGCGGCTGGGTGCGTTGTGCCAGTTCGCGGGCGGCGGATTTGCTCCATTGCACCGAGACGGGCCTGCCGTTGATCTCTACCATGTTGTTGAATTCGGACATCGCAAACATCGCTTTCTTTCCCTCTCCCTACCCATGAACCTCATATTTTCCGGAGGGTGGGCACGTTTCCTGTGCCCACCCTACGTTCTGCTTTTGTAGGTTGGGTTAGCCCGCAGGGCGTAACCCAACGATGGATATAAAGCGCATGTTGGGTTACTTCCGTCGGTGGTGAGCGTGTCGAACCATGAAACCGCTAACCCAACCTACAAAAACCACAAGAACTCACAGCACATGCGGCGCGATCTGTTCCACCATCGCGCCGATCAGGTCGGTGTCGCAGCCCGGGGCGAGCACGGCGGCGTCTCCCACCACGCCGGTCATTTCCAGTTTGCGTTCGTCGCCGTGTTTGCTCAGGCGCGATTCGCCGCCGCAGCAGTGGCAATACACATGGTCGCCGTCGCGCAATGAACCGGGGATCGCCAGCGGCGCGCCGCAGCCGCACTGGAACAGCGGCAGGCCGGGTTCGCTGTGGCCGTGGATGTGCGCCAGCTGGTCGGTTCCGCCCAGTGACAGGAAGTGCTTCGCCAGCGGGGCATCGAATTGGCTGCCCAGTTCGTCGCCGATGATGGCGAGCGCCTTTTCCATCGGCATGCCTTGGCGGTAGGCGCGCGTGCTGGTCATCGCGTCGAAGGCGTCGGCGATGCTGACGATGCGCGCGACCTCGGGGATGACCTCGCCCGCGAGTCCGTTCGGGTAGCCTTTGCCGTCCGGGCGCTCGTGATGGCCGACCACCGCTTCGAAAGCAAGATTCGCCAGCGGATGGCTGGACAGCAAACGGCCTCCCACCGTGGGGTGCGTCTTGATGACATCGTATTCGCCATCGGTCAGCCGGTCCGGCTTGTTGAGGATGGAATCGGGCACACCGACCTTGCCGAGGTCGTGCAGAAAGCCGCCGACCTCGCACAGCGCGATGTCGCGTCTGGATAGTCCCGCCTGCTGCGCCAGCAGCTTGGAGAATTGCGACACGCGCCACAGATGGCCGCCGGTGTAGGGATCGCGCGCCTCGACGATCATCGACAGACCGAGCAGCGTGTTGAGCAGGGATTCTTTTTCGGACATGTGTGCCTCCCTTAATTTCAGATCGTCATTAGAAAAAACCGTCATTCCGGCCAGTTCTCTATCCAACTTCCCCCCGGAGGGGGAAAGCGCACTCGCCGACGGCGTGGGCGAACAGCGGGAACAGCAAGGTCAACATCGCGAATAGTTTCTTGAAGTGGATATTGAATGGTTCGATGTCGATTAGTCGCAGCTATCTTCGTTTCCTTACAGATCGTTTTCAAGCTGTAAGGTTCGTCGATCTGGTACGACCAACGCACGTCACCGTCGTCAATGTGACTTCCCCAATTCGATACAGGAGACTGAAATGTCCATGATGTGCAAGATTAACGGCAGTTGCGAGGCCACGCCCGGCATGTGCGTGCATGAAAAGATGATGCTGGGGGCAGCGGTGTTGACTGCGCTCGGCGTCGCGGCCTACTGGTTGCTGGCTTGATACAAAAGGAGAACGAGATGAAACGCACCCGAATGATGCATACCCTGATCGCCTCCGGCGTGCTGAGCCTGTCCGTCGGCGGCATGGCGCTGGCCGCACCCTGTCGCGCCAACCCCTGCGCTCCGCGCAGTTCGCGCATGAACCCCTGTGCGGCGAAGAACCCCTGCGCGGCAGCCAATCCCTGCGCGGCCGCGATGGTGAAGATGGATGTCAAAGGCGTGATGCGCCCGGCCGACTATCGCCCGTACAAGGGCAAGCAGAAGGAACTGGTCGCCTATGGCAAGCAATTGTTCAGCGACACCCGCCTGAGCAGCAACGGCATGTCGTGCAACACCTGTCATCAGGATAACGCCGCATTCCAGGCCACCTTCGCCCAGCCTTACCCGCACTATGTGCAGATGACCGACGAACGCGCAGGGGTGAAGGCGGTGCATCTGGACGAGATGGTGCAGTTCTGCATGGTGGTGCCGATGGCCGCCAAACCGCTGCCCTGGAACAGCAAGAAGCTGGCCGCACTGACGGCTTACACGGGATCGCTGCAAAAAGGATTCCGCGCGGGCAACCCTTGCGCGGCAAAGAATCCCTGTGCTGCCCGCAATCCTTGCGCTGCGAAAAGTCCTTGCGCGGCGGCCAATCCCTGCGCAGCGAAAAACCCTTGTGCGGCGACACGGCACTAAAGCCAACATACCCCACTGCACCCGCCCTCACCCGGCGGGTGCTTTGCATTTCTGCGGGTGCTACCATGCGGCAGCGCCATGCCCACCATCCGGAGCCTGAATGAGTGCCATCGATCCAGAAACCCTGCAACAGCACCGCAGCTACCTCCTGCGCTACGCGATGCTGCAACTGCGCGATCCGCATCTTGCGGAGGATGTCGTGCAGGAGACGCTGATCGCCGCCATCGAGAGCCAAGCCAAGTTCGCCGCTCAGTCTTCTCCGCGCACCTGGCTGGTCGGCATCCTCAAGCACAAGATCATGGATCTACTGCGCAAGCGCGCGAGAGAGCCACAGTTGGACGTAGCAGACGGAGAAGACGAGAGCGAACTGGTCGATGCCCTATTCAAGGCGAACGGGCGCTGGGCCGATCCGCCGCAGACCTGGGCCGACCCGGAACAGTCGCTGGAGAACGCCAACTTCTGGAACGTGTTCGAGCAATGCAACCAGCGCATGCCGCTCAACACCGCGCGCGCCTTCATGATGCGCGAGTTCATGGACATGTCGACCGAGGAAATCTGTCAGGAACTGGCCATCTCAACGACTAACTGCTGGGTGATCCTGCACCGCGCGCGGCTGGCGTTGCGCGAGTGTCTCGATCTGAACTGGTTCGGAAACGCGAGGTGACCATGCTGGACTGCAAACACAACACTGAACTGCTGTCGCAATCCTGCGACCGCCCGATCACGTTGCGCGAACGCATGGCGATGCGCATGCACCTGCTGATGTGCCGCGGCTGCCGCAACTTCGAGAAGCAGCTGGCCTTCATCCGCAAGGCCGCGCGCGAACTGCCGCGCAAACTATAGGCCGACTCCGATGACAGAACCGAATGCCGCGCCGCATATCAACGACTTCCTGCGCCGCCTGCATCTCGGCTCCGAGGTGTACTACGTCGGCCAGTTGTGCGACGCCTGGCACATGTCCACGCCCGGCGGCTCCGATGCCACCACCTTCCATCTGGTGTGCATCGGCGAGGCGTGGATACACATGCCGGACGGCACGAAGCCGACGCGAATGACGGCCGGCGACATCGCCTTCTTTGCGCACGATGCGGCGCACGCCTTCGGCGCCCAGCCCGTCATCCCGCAGCAACCCTTCGATTATTCGCACCCCGCGCCGCTGGACAAGAACGCGCCCGGCGCCGGCCTGCTGTGCGGCCACCTGAGGCTGCCCGCGCATATCCGCCGCCTGCTGCTCGCCTCGTTCCCGGACTTCATGCTGATCCGCCCGGATAAAAGCCCCGTGGGGCGGCAGATGCGCGACCTGATCGAGATGATGACCGAAGAGGCGACGCAGAACGACCTCGGCGTGACCGCGATCCTGGATCGCCTGTCGGACATGCTGTTCCTGTATGTCATCCGTCATGCGCTGCATCAGCAGCCGAACCTGTCACCCTTGCTGGCGGCATTGTCGGACGAACACCTGCGCCCTGCCGTATCGGCCTTCATCGATGCGCCCGCCGAAAGCTGGACGGTGGAGCGCCTCGCAGGGCTGGCCTGCCAGTCGCGCTCCGCGTTCTCGGAGCGCTTCACGCAACTGGTCAGGATGCCGCCGATGGAGTTCGTCGCGACCTGGCGCATGCAGATGGCGGCCGCCATGCTGGCGGACGAACGCGCCAACATGCTGGATATCGCAATGAAGTGCGGCTACGAGTCCGAAGCCGCGTTCCGCAAGGCATTCAAGCGCATTATCGGCACCCCGCCCGGGAAAGTCCGCGGCCACGGCTCCAGTATCGCCTGATATTCCGCACTCCGCTCCCGCGCCGTAAACGCTCCAGCATTTACGGCGCAGAAATTTGCGCTTATCTGGACGAATAGACACAAATCCCGCCTTTACAGTCATAGCCCCTGAAATAGCAATTCACGAGAATAAGTCTCGGGCAGCACTTCCGCTGCCTGCTCAATTCTGGAGCTCATCGTGAATTCATTCGAACTGCACACTCGCAATTCCGCAGCGCCGGCGTTGGCCCCGATTCCCGGTGCCGCACAGAACACACGCGGGTACGAGCAAAACCTGTCGGCACATCTGACGGAATCCCCTGCTGCATTGAAGCCCTATGTGTGCCGCAAACATTAACTCGACACATCGGGAGACAAAAAATGTCAGGCATCACGATTTACACCAAAAAACATTGCTCTTACTGCGTCCAGGCCAAGGTGCTACTCCAAAGCAAGGAATATTTGTTCCATGAGATCAGCCTCGAAGCGCATCCGGAACTGCTGCTGGAAGTCATGGAGAGATCCGGACAACGCACCGTCCCGCAAATTTTCGTAGGCAACCAATCTGTCGGCGGCTTCACCGAGCTGTTCCAGAAAATATCGAACGGCGAGTTCGATGCATTAATTCAACCATCAACTTAACAATAACCGAGGAGCGATCATGAAAACGATATTTAATCCAATCAAAAAAACGGCACAAACCCTGGCCATGCTGGTGGCAATCACTTCGAGCGCCTGGGCCGAATTACCCAATCCCGGAATGACCATCGATCCTGCACGCACAGCGCTGGTCATCACCGATCCGCAGAACGACTTCCTGAGTCCCAAGGGCGTGACCTGGGGCGTGGTTGGCAAGAGCGTGGAGAAAAACGGGACGGTCGAGCATATCGAGCAATTGTTCAAGGCCGCCAAGGCAAATAATATTCCCGTGTTTGTCTCGCCGCATTACTACTACCAGCACGACCATCAGTGGAAATTCGAGGGCGCGCTGGAAACGCTGATGCACAAGATCGGCATGTTCGACCGCAAGGGCGCGTTGACCACGGAAGGCTTCAAGGATTCCGGTGCGGATTGGCTGAAGCAATACAAACCGTATATCGAAGACGGCAAGACCGTGGTGACCAGCCCGCACAAGGTATACGGCCCGGAGACCAATGATCTGGTGCTGCAACTGCGCAAACGCGGGATTGATAAAGTGATCCTCGCCGGCATGTCCGCCAACCTGTGTACCGAATCCCACTTGCGCGAATTTCTGGAACAGGGCTTTGAAGTCGCCGTGGTGACCGATGCCACCGCCGCAGCGCAACTACCGGAAGGGGACGGTTACGAGGCCGCGCTGGTAAATTTCCGCTACATGGCCAACACCACCTGGAATACCGCACAGGCTGTCGAGGAAATAGGCAAGAGCAAGTAGGCCGGCTTTAATGCCGGCCATTACCTGCCACTGACGGGAGATAAGTCTGGAATGAAAATTCAACCGGCGAATGCGGGCTATACCTCGTCAATCCAGAACAGGCACTGCCAAAAGAAGCAGATCAACCCACCCCACCACTTATGGAAATAACCTTATGAAAAGCATCAATCACTCTACGGCCTTGATCATAGGCGGATCAAGCGGGATGGGCCTTGCAACCGCGAGGCTGTTGCTGGAGCGCGACATTGCAACCGTCATTGTCGGCAGTTCACTGGAAAAGCTGGAAGCGGCAAAGCGCGAGCTTTCCGCATCCGGCAGTGTTGAAACCATTCAGGCCAACCTGTACGAGCAGGATGATGTGCAGCGTATTGTCTCGCTCGCCGAAAACCATGGCCGTCACATCAAATACCTGGTTAATGCAGCGGGATACTTCAAGCCAACATCATTCCTTGAGCACACTCCAGGGGACTACGACACTTATATGGGTTTGAACCGCGCTGCCTTTTTCATTTCGCAGGCAGTGGCAAAAAACATGAAGGCAAACGGCGGTGGCTCGATCGTGCATATAGGTTCGATGTGGGCCAAACAAGCGATCAAGGCCACACCCTCTTCTGCATATTCGATGGCGAAGGCAGGATTGCACGCACTCACGCAGCACATGGCGATGGAGTTGGCCGACCACAACATTCGTGTGAACGCTGTCTCGCCGGCGGTGGTGAATACGCCTATTTACAAGTCATTCATTGATCCGGGCAAGATCGTCGAAACACTCGCATCGTTCAACGCCTTTCACCCGATCGGAAGGATAGGCACACCCGAGGACGTGGCAAAAACCGTCGACTTTCTGCTGGCAGACGATGCGAGCTGGGTAACTGGCGCAATATGGGATGTCGATGGCGGGGTGATCGCCGGGCGAAACTGAACGCGCCGATGCGCGTGCCTGGCTCAGGTGACGAGCGTTTAGGATTGCAACAGGAAAGGGAAACAGATGTTGATATTCATGCGAAAGTTGCGGGGAGACGACATGCCGCTGCCACCGAGAGCGAGTCTGCAAGCTGTCGGCCTCGCGTGGCTGGGTGGTTTTCTGGCGATCGCCGTCCTCGCCGTTTTTTCGGACATGTACGCCGCAGCACTGCTGCTCGGCTCGTTCGGCGCATCATGTGTTCTGGTATTCGGCTACCCGGAGGTGCCATTCTCGCAGCCTAGGAATGTGCTGTTCGGTCACCTGATCAGCTCCGCAACAGGGCTGGCGTTCATGGCGCTGACAGGCCCGCACTGGTGGACGGTGGCCGGTGCCGTCGGCACCGCCATTGCGCTCATGATGCTCACCCGCACCGTCCATCCGCCCGCCGGCTCGAATCCCGTAATCATTTTTCTGGCCCAGCCAGGGTGGGGATTCCTGCTGTTCCCAACGCTGGCTGGAGCATGTCTGCTGATTGCCGTCGCACTGCTTTACAACAATGTGACGCGTGCAAGCCGCTATCCGAAATACTGGTAAACGACCTGGCCGCCGTGAACGGACACCACAAAATAAATGGCCCTTAGTTCAGCGCCTTGTCCGCACGCAGTCGCTCGACCGCGAGATCGACGAAACTGCGAATCTTCGCTGACTTGTGACGCCCTTCGCTGTGGATGACATGCACCGGCAGGTCGGTCCCTTCGTAGTCCCCGAGAACGGTTTTCAGTTCCCCCGAAGCAAGTTGCGGCGCTACCTGGTAGGACAACAGGCGCGTCAATCCATAACCTTGTCGCGCGGCCTCCAGCGCTCCGTCATTGGTATTTACAACGATGCGCGGCTGGATGCGCAGTGTTTGTTTTTCGCCGGCCGACTGAAAAATCCAGTCGTTCGTCGGCGAGAGTCCGCTCGACGCAACGAGGCGATGTTGTGCCAAATCATCCGGTGTCCGGGGAATTCCATGTTTTTCGAGATAGGCCGGTGCACCGACCACGACCCGGCGCACGCGCCCGACGCGGATGGCGCGCAGTGACGAATCCGGCAATTGGCCGATGCGGATGCCGACATCCATGCCCTCGTCAACCAGGTTCACGACACGATCGACAAACAGTGCCGACACCGTCGTTTGTTCGAAGGCCGACTGATACTCGGTAATGATCGGCATCACGCACAGCTTGCCAAAGAGCACCGGCGCCGTGACCGCCAATTGCCCGCGCGGCGTCGCATTGATGCCCGCTGCGGCGGCATCGGCCTCCTCCATCTCGATCATGATGCGGCGCGCGTCCTCAAGGTAGCGCGCCCCGGCTTCGGTCACGCGCACGACGCGCGTAGTCCGGATGAGCAAACGCACCCCCAGCCGTTCTTCCAGCGCCACCACGGCGCGCGTCACCGCTGGAGGTGACATCTTCAGGTGCCGGGCACCGCCGGCAAAACTTTCGGCTTCGGCAACGGCGACAAAGACGTTCATCAGGTGGAAACGGTTCATTATTGTTTCTCCAATCGGAATAATTAATTACATTCTATAGGTATTCTTGCTTTCAATCATCTTTGGCAAAGTGGCGACCGTCGGCAACACAGCGACACCCCAACCTCAACATCACGCAAAGGATGAATATCATGGCCCGCATCAACGTCGTCACCCACGAAACCGCCAACGCCGAACAAAAGGCGCTTTTCGACGCGATCCAATCGCAACTCGGCATCGTCCCAAACTTTCTCAAGGTGTTCGCCAACTCGCCGGATGCCCTCAAGGCATTCCTCGGCCTGCACGGCATCGCCAACGGCGGCAGCCTCGATCCCCAGACCCGCGAACGCATCGCCCTTGCGCTGGCGCAACAGAACGCCTGCGAATACTGCCTGTCGGCGCACACCGCAATCGGTCGCAAGGCCGGCCTCAACGGTGCCGAGATGGATGCCAACCGTGCCGGCACCAGCCAGGATGCCAGAGCCGCTGCCGCCGTGAGGTTCGCCCGGGCCATCAATGATCACACCGGCGACGTCACCACCGACGAACTGGACGAAGTTCGCAGCGCCGGCTACAGCGAGGCGGAAATCGTCGAGATCATCACTCACGTCGGCATGAACATCCTGACGAACCTCATCGGCAGGGCCAGCCGCGTCGAAATCGACTTTCCGAAAGTCGACTTGAAACTCGCCGCCTGAGAACGAGGCGATGGCGGAAGGGAACCCTTCCGCCTACGAAAGGAGACATCCATGGCCAACGCATTTTTCCATACTGCGTTCACACCGAACGTCAAGGCCGTGCAGACCCGCATGGGAAGCCGCGAGGCCTATGGCCTCCATGAGCAGGGCCCGGTGGAAGAACCCGAACTTGGTCCGAACGAGATCGCCTTCATCGAGGCGCGCGACAGTTTTTATCAAGGATCTGCAGGCGAAACCGGCTGGCCCTATGTCCAGCATCGCGGGGGGCCTGCCGGCTTCCTCAAAGTACTCGACGCACACACCGTCGGCTACGCCGACTTCGCCGGAAACCGTCAGTACATCTCGACGGGCAACCTCGCCGGCGACAACCGCGTCAGCCTGTTCCTGATGGACTACCCGCACCAGACCCGGCTGAAGATATTCGGCCGGGCGCAGGTGATCGACGAGGACAGCGATTCCGGACTGCTGGCACGTCTGGACAATCCCCATTACCGGGCGCGCGTTGAGCGCGGCATTGTCATCCGTATCGAGGGCTTCGACTGGAACTGCCCGAAGTACATCACCCCCCGCTATACGGAAGGCGAAGTCGTGCAAAGGATCAAGCAGGCCACGTCGGCGCTGGCAGCGCAGGCTTCGCGGCAGAACGCACGGCCTGAGGAAGCGCTCGGCAACGGCGCGCTTGCGCTCACGGTCACCGGTGTCCGCCAGCTGACCCCGCGCATCCGCGCCTACGAACTGCATGCCGAAGACTGGGGCGACCTGCCGCCGGCTGAGGCCGGCGCACACCTCGATGTGCCGGTGCGTCTTGTCGACGGATCGGTGGTCACGCGACAGTACTCGCTCGCGGCGGATCCCAGACACCGCGACATGTACGAGATCGCCGTGCTCCGCGAGAGCGACGGACGCGGCGGCTCGCGGGCGATCCACGAGACCTGGCAGATCGGCACGCGGCTGCGCGTCGCACCGCCGGCCAACCACTTTCCGCTGCACGCCGATTCGCGCCCTGCGGTGCTGATTGCCGGCGGGATCGGAATCACGCCGATCAAGGCCATGGCACAGGCACTGAAGCGGCGCAACGTACCGTTCGAACTGCACTACACGGGGCGGTCGCTCGCTGACATGGCCTACCGCGACCGGCTCGCAGTCGAATTTACGAACGGCTATTTCACCTATTTCAGCCGCGTGCCGGGCCACCGACGCCTCGATGTTGCCGAAGTGATGGAGCATGCTGCCGTCGGCGCCGTGTTCTACGTCTGCGGCCCGGTCGCGCTGATCGAGGCTGCGCGCACGGCCGCAAACCGGCTGGGTATCGCACCGGAGCGGGTGCAGCAAGAGTCGTTCTATTAACGTGAATCGAGCGGGATCTTGTCCCTCTCGCCCGCTTGCGGGATAACCAGCGACTTGGCCGCGGGCGCATCGTCGCCGTTCCGCCGGACAAGGTTCGCGGCCGACCCGCCGCAACACATCTCTGGATGATCGGACATAAATCCCGCTCTGGCAGTCATGGAGACCTCCCCTCCGAATCCTGACAATGGATTCCAGCAACTCGTCCCGTTGCTTAACCAATTTCAGGAGATCATCGTGAGTACATTCAAGCTGCATACCATCGGCTCTGCCCCTGCGGCATCCGCCCCCATCCTCGAAGAGGCCAACAAAGGCCTGGGCTTCATCCCCAACCTGTATGCCAACCTGGCCGAGTCGCCTTCGACCCTGAAAGCATACAAGCAACTCGGCGCCCTGCTCGAACAGAGTGCCTTCACCCCCGAAGAGCAGCAGGTCATCCTGATTGCCGTCAGCGTCGAGAACAACTGCTCATATTGCGTGGCGGCTCACTCGTTCATTGCCAAGAACATGGTCAATGTCGCCGGCGAGGTTGTCGCGGCACTCCGCAATGACCAGGCGCTTTCAAGCCCCAAGCTGAATGCGCTGTCCCTGTTCGCAAAGGCTGTCGTGCGTGAGCGCGGCTGGGTCGCCGACAGTCAGGCGCTCAAGGATTTCTTCGCCGCCGGCTACGGCCGCCAACATGCGCTTGAAGTCGTGCTGGGCGTCACCATGAAGACCCTGAGCAACTACGCCAACCATTTGATGGATACGCCGCTGGATGTCGTATTCGCCAGCGAAGAATGGGAAGCGACAAGCAAGGCCGCGTGCTGCGGGCATTAATCCGGGAGGGGTAATTCGCACGCGAAGTTTGTGTGTGGTCGCCACTCAAGGGCATCAGTTCAAATTCAACCAATGAAAGGAAATCAATCATGCCACTCGTACAAATCAAGGGGATCAGCGGTTATCTGTCCATCGAGCAAAAACAGGAAATCATCCGCAAGGTCACCGATGCCGTGCTGTCGGTGGAAGGCGAAGGCCTGCGCTCCGTAACCTGGGTGCTGATCGAGGATGTTCCATCCGGCGCATGGGGCGTGGGGGGTACGCCTGTCAGCTCGGACGATCTTCGTGCGATGAGCAAGGCCTGATTCTCGATGGCGTCCGAGGTGCAGTCGGCGAAGGCCGCCATCAATCAGTTCACGTCCCGCAAGGCATGTCCCTGCGGGATGTCTCAACCGAATCGAAGAAGGGAATTATCATGAATCTGATCAAGTCGATTTTCATCAGCAGTTACATGATGCTGATCATGGGTGTCACGGCATATTCTGGCTGGATGCTCTATCAAGGCGATAACTCACTGTCCTGGGGCGGAGCGATGCTGACTTCACTACCGATGTTGATGGTGCTCAGCCAGCTCATGATGCTGAAAAACACCGCGCGAACCAGCGTCCACTTCCCCGTTCCGAACCTCCTCGGCGCAAGCGGCGTACTGCTTTCCGCATGGGCATGGATAAACATGGATGCGGATATTCTTGCTCCCGCCCTGTCCATGATTGCCTGGGCTGGCTTCTGGCTTTATGCCTACTGGTTTTCGACCTTCGGCGGACGACAGCCGAGCATGAAAATGATCGTGGGAAACAAGCTGCCAAAATTCAGCGTTCGCGGAACCGATGGCGCTTTCGTCACCTCGTCGCAATTGACCGACAAGCCGGCAATCCTGATTTTCTATCGCGGCAACTGGTGCCCGTTGTGCATGGCTCAAATCAAGGAGCTCGTTGCACACTACAAGGAAATCTCCGCGCTCGGCGTGCGGGTTGCGATGATCGCCCCGCAGCCGCACAGCAACACTGTTGAGTTGGCGAACAAATTCGATGTGAAGTTCGACTTCCTGACCGACGAAGGCAATGCCGCCGCGCGCGCGCTCGGGATCGAGAATCCGAACGGCATACCGATGGGAATGCAGGCGCTCGGGTACGACAGCGAATCGGTTCTTCCGACGGTCATCATCACCGATCGTGACGGCAAGATCGTCTGGACTCACGAAACCGACAACTACCGCATTCGTCCGGAACCGGATCTTTATCTCGACATCCTGCGCAGATACGGCGTGGTGGCCGGAGCCTGACAGGAATTCGGCGTTGACGGATGGCGGCCGATTGGGCGCAGCTGCGACAACATGGTTCGCCCCGTCTTTTCCAGGGAAATGAAAATGATGGAGACCAAGCAATGAATCAAACTTCGCATAATTCGACGGATGCATCTCTGGCCATTCTTCACGAGATCGGCCGTTCGTTCGGGTGCATTCCGAATCTCTTCCAGGCCTATGCAAAACATCCCCCTTTGCTGCAAGCCAACTGGAACAAAGTTAAGCAGTTGCTGCTGAACGGCAAGATGGCCCGCCTTCCCAAGGAGGTCATCGCGCTGCTCGTGTCGCATGACAACGGCTGCAGCTATTGCATCGCGGCACATTCCGCCGCCCTGAAAAGCATGGGCGTGGGCGAGCGCCAGATCGAAGAGATGATTCAGGGCAACCTCGCACCCCATTTGCACAAACGGGATATCGAGCTCGTTCTCTTCGCCCGCAAGGCCAACCAGCGTCACCATGACATCGACAAGGATGAAATCGACAGACTGGTCTCCTCGGGATACACGGAAGCCGAAATCGTCGAGGCACTGGGCGTCATGGAACTGTTCGCCGGATTCAACCGCTTCGCCAGAGCCATGAAGATCGAGGTGGACTTCTGATGCGCAGTGAAGAGCGGAACAATGGATATAACCGTCTGGCAGTAATACACCCATGCAGATACAGAACTGTGGACGATCAGACATAAATCCCGCTCTCGCGATCATGGAGGCGGCAACATAACTTCCTGATAATAGACTACGACAGCGACACGGTGATGCCCCCTCGTCATCACCGACCACAACGACAGGATATTGTGGGCGCACGAGACGGACAACTACCGGGTGCGCCCCGAGCCGGACACTTTTCTGGGAGTGCTGTGCATGCATGGCGTAGTCGCGGCATGAATCCAACATCAAGGAGATACAGCATGAGCAAGAAAGTATTACTCGCCCGACCGCACGCATTCATCGTGGCTGAGATGCGCCCGTTCCTGGAACGCAGCGGCTACCAGCCGACCCGGCTGGAAAGTCTGGACGACATGCAGTCCGGCAAGCTGGGCACGTTCAGCGGCGCGATCATCTCGACGGCGGTGGTGTCGTCCATCGCGGCCAAACCGGCAGAGGTGTTCGCCGCATTGCGCCAGCACTATCCGTCTCTGCCTGTGATGTTCGCCGGACTGACCGGATTCGATTCCACCCTGCCCACGATACAGCGCATCGTGCGTGACGTGCATCCCGGCGCGACCATCCTGCCTTTCAATGGCAGCACTGAGCAAAACACCCGTCTGGGGGAGCGCGACGTGTTCCTGTTCCTGAACAAGGAGGACATTACGAACGGCGCCGCAGAAAACATCCTGCGCCGTCATTTCCGCTAGGCACGCGCCATGGCTTTGATACGCCTGCTCCGCATCGCCGGTCGCCGCCGGATCGCGCTACCTGCCTTGAAGGTGGCGCTGGTGGTCGGCACCCTGCTCAATCTGGTGAATCAGGGCGGGAATCTGCTGGAGGGTATGCCGCTCAATGCGACGCAGATGCTGCTGAACTATCTCGTGCCTTTCTGCGTATCCAGCTACAGCGCCGCGCGCAACGAGCTGCAGCGTTGCGACGGACAGGACTGAACTCCCGCTCCATCCTGCCTTGTAAGGTCTTCGCTGTATTGACCGACCAACGGTCGCATCGTATTACTTACTTTCAGGAGAACGTCATGCCCAGAGCCATCTGGAACGACCAGGTCATCGCCGAAGCGCCCAGCAACGAGATACACCGCGTGGAAGGCAACGTCTACTTTCCGCTGTCTGCAGTGAAGCGCGAGTTCCTGCGGGACAGCGAAACGCACACGCACTGCTTCTGGAAAGGCGAGGCCAGTTATTACGACGTGGTGGTCGACGGCAAGGTGAACGAGGATGCCGCCTGGTATTACCCCGAACCGTCCGCGATGGCGGCCCGCATCAAGGATTACGTCGCGTTCTGGCACGGCGTCAAGATAGAGGACTGACGAGACGATGGATGAACTGATCGAACGTTACCGCGCGGTGCGCGCGCGCACGGAAGCACTGTGCGGGCCGCTGGAGATCGAGGATTTCTGCATCCAGGCGATGGAGAACGCGAGTCCGCCGAAGTGGCACCTGGCGCATGTCAGCTGGTTCTTCGAGATGTTCATCCTCGTGCCCTATGCGCAACAGTACCGCATGCTGCGCGAGGAATACGCGCACCTATTCAATTCCTATTACGAAACGGCGGGCACGTTCTTCCCGCGCCCGCAGCGCGGCATGCTGTCGCGGCCGACGGTAGACGACGTGTACCGCTATCGCCGCCATGTCGATGCCGCGCTGCTGGAACTGCTGGCGCAGCCGCCGGAACAGCATGTGACCGACATCCGACAGCGGGTGCAATTGGGGATCGAGCACGAGATCCAGCATCAGGAACTGCTGCTGATGGACATCCGCTACAACTTCTCCATCAACCCGCTGCACCCGGTCTATCACGAGATCGCGTTGCCACCCGCCGCGCCGCTGCCCGCAATGGGCTGGCAGGATTTTTCTGCAGGCATCGTAGAGATCGGCCACAACGGTGACGGCTTCGCCTATGACAACGAGCGTCCCCGGCACAAGACTTACGTGCAGGATTTCCGTCTCGCCACTCGGCTGGTCAGCAATGCGGAATATCTGGCCTTCATCGAAGACAGCGGCTACGACCGCGTCGAGCTGTGGCTGTCCGATGCGTGGCGCGCGCTCAAGGAACAAAGCTGGCAGGCGCCGCTATACTGGTTCAAACAAGACCGCGCCTGGCTGCATTTCGATCTAACCGGTGCGCATGCACTGCGTCTGGATGAGCCGGTGTCGCACCTGAGTTATTACGAGGCTGACGCCTATGCGCGCTGGGCGGGCAAGCGGCTGCCGACCGAGGCAGAATGGGAACATGCCGCCGGCACGCAGACCATCGCCGGCAACTTCCTCAACAACGGCCTGTATGTGCCGCAGCCTGCGCAACATTCCGGCATGACCCAGATGTTCGGCGACCTGTGGGAATGGACGCAGAGCGCCTACCTGCCCTACCCCGGCTTCAAGCCGCTGCCCGGCACGCTGGGCGAATACAACGGCAAGTTCATGTGCGACCAGATGGTGTTGCGCGGCGGATGCTGCGTCACCGCGCAGGATCACATGCGCGCCAGCTACCGCAACTTCTTCCGGGCCGCAGACCGCTGGATGTTCTCCGGCCTGCGTCTGGCGGAGGACATCTGATGCGCAACGAATCCCCCACCCCTGCGCAGGTTCTGGGCGAGGACGATTTTCTCTGCAGCGTGCGCGAAGGTCTGCGCAGTCGCCCCAGGAGTATCCCGCCGAAATACTTCTACGACGCGCACGGCTCGCAGCTGTTCGACCTGATCTGCACCACGCCGGAGTATTACCCCACGCGCACCGAGACCGCCATCCTCGAACGGCACGGCGCGGAGATGGCCCGGATGATAGACACCTCCAGCACATTGATCGAGCTGGGCAGCGGCAGCGCGATCAAGACGCCGTTGATCCTGCAGCATCTGGCGCACGATGCCGTGTATGTGCCGATCGACATCTGCGAACCGCATCTGCTCAACAGCACGCAACGTCTGCAAACGAGGTTCCCCGCGCTGAAAATGCAGCCGCTGTGCGCCGACTACCATCAACTGCCCGGCCATGCGATCAAGCGTCATGCGGGTCGGCGACAAGTGGTGTTCTTTCCCGGCTCCACCATCGGCAACTGCACACCGGACGAAGCCGTGCAGTTATTGAAGCGCGTCGCCGCGCTGGTCGGCCCCGGCGGTGGATTGCTGATCGGCGTGGATGCGAAGAAATCGACCGAGACGCTGAATGCCGCCTACAACGATGCCGCCGGTCACACTGCCGCGTTCAATCGCAACCTGCTGACGCGCATGCAAAGCGAACTCGGCGCGCAACTTGATGTGGATCAGTTCGCACATCATGCGTATTACAACGAGACGCATGGACGCATCGAGATGCATCTGGTCAGCCGCTGCAAACAAGCGATACGACTGAACGGGGAATCGTTCGAGTTCGACGAGGGCGAGAGCATCCACACCGAGAACTCCTACAAGTACACCGCGCAGGAATTCCAGCAACTGGCGCGCACGGCGGGCTGGCACCTGCAATCGACCTGGCACGACGCGCACGAATTGTTCAACGTGCACTACCTCAGCCAGTCCGCCGTAGAGCCGCTGAAGCTGGCGCGCTGAGCGACGATCTTGACCCGCCTCTGCCTCGCCGTCTACACCACGCTGACCTTGATCGCCTTCGCGGGCAATTCGTTGTTCTGTCGCATGGCACTGAAGGAGACCGCCATCGACGCGGCCACCTTCACCAGTGTGCGCCTGTTGTCCGGTGCGGCGATGTTGTGGCTGCTGATGCGCTGGCAACGGCAGTTGCCGCTGGCGCACGGCAGCTGGCGCAGCGCGACTGCGCTGTTCATCTATGCCGTCGCCCTCTCCTTCGCTTACCGCAGCATAGACACCGGCGCTGGCGCGCTGATGCTGTTCGGTGCTGTACAGGCGACCATGCTCATCGCCGGTTTCATCGCGGGCGAACGCATGACGACCATCCAGAGCGCGGGCTTCGTCGCGGCGATGATCGGACTGGTGATATTGGTATCGCCGGGTGTGGAGGCACCCTCGGTGCTGGATTCCCTGTTGATGCTGGCGAGCGGCGTCGCCTGGGGGATGTATTCGATGTTCGGCCGCGGCCAGACCAACCCTGCCGCCGCCACTGCCGGCAACTTCCTGCGCGCCGCGCCGATGACCGTCGCGCTCTCGCTGCTGGCCTTGCCTTGGCTGCGGCTGGATATGCAAGGCGTGCTGTATGCCGTGCTCTCCGGCGCGGTGACCTCGGCGCTGGGCTACGTGCTGTGGTATCGCGTGCTGCAACACATGCGCGCGATGACGGCCTCGACGGTGCAACTCGCCGCACCAGTGATTGCCGCCGTCGGCGGCATCCTGCTGCTGGGCGAAGCGCTCACGCGCGATCTGCTGGTGTCGTCGGTGTTGATACTGGGCGGGATCTGGCTGGTGCTGCGTTACGGCAGGAGGTGACTCAGCCGCGCAGTGCGGCAGCAATATTCTCCAGCGCCTGTTTGATCACGTTGCGCGGTGCGCCGATGTTCATGCGCATGTGGCCGCTGCCTTCTGTCCCGAACATGGCTCCCGGACTCAAACCCACGCCCGCCTTCTGCACGAAAAAATATTTCAACTGTTTGTCGTTCAATCCCAGCGCGCGGCAATCCAACCACAGCAGGTAAGTCCCTTCCGGCTCGATCATCCTGATCTGCGGCAATTGCTGTTGCAGGAATTCGCGCACCATGTCGCGCGTCACGGCGAGATAGTCCAACAGCGCATCCAGCCAGGGGGCGCCCTCGCGATACGCGGCTTCGAATGCAGCGATGCTGAACGGGTTGCTGGCGCTGACGTGCAAGGTCTCGAAAGCCTGCGTGATGGCTTTGCGATCCGACGCTTCCGGTACGACGAGCGCGGACAGGCCAAGGCCGGGGATGTTGAAGGTCTTGCTGGGTGCTGCGGCGGTGACGATCTTCACCTTGTCGTTCAGTGTGGCCAGCGGCAGATGCTGGTAGCCGGGGTAAATTAGGTCCGCGTGTATCTCGTCCGACACCACGGCGATGCCATGTCTCTCGCACACCGCCAGCAGCGCCTGCAACTCTTTGCGCAGCCACACGCGACCGACCGGGTTGTGCGGCGAGCACAGGATCAGCAGGCGTCCGCCCTCTTCCGCACAGCGTTCCAGATCGTCGAGGTCGAAACGGTAGCGCCCGCCTTCCAGCTTGAGCGGATTGGTCAGCAGCCTGCGCCCGCAGGTCTGCGGCGCGGCAAGGAACGGCGCGTACACCGGCGGCTGCACGATCACGCCGTCGCCGGGCTGTGTCAGCGCCATGATGCAGGCATGCAATGAAGGCACGACACCGGGACAGAACAGGATGGATGCGCGTTCGATGCGCCAGCCATGGCACGTATCCAGCCAGAGCATCAGCGACTCGTACAGCGATTCCGGATAGATGGTGTAACCGAACACGGGATGCGCGGCGCGTTGCGTCAGCGCGCGCTGCACCGCCTCCGGCACCGCAAAATCCATATCGGCCACCCACAGCGGGACGACGTCTTCCCGGCCGAACACCTCGCGGCGCGCGTCGTACTTGAGACTGGATGTGCCGTCGCGCCGAATGACGCGATCGAAATTGTTCTCAATTGGTTCTTTGGGCATCTTGAGCCGCCTGTGAATGTTCATGTCCCGCACTCGTTACCGGATGCTGGATTCGATTGCACCCATGCGGTCAGACTACAACCCACTCTTCGGCATATCGGCCAGAAACCGCCTGCCGGCGCGCAGCAGGCGTTTTTCCCGAACGGGGACTCCGCCTTATCCGTTCACATCCGTCCCGCCCTCCGGCTCAAGCGGAGCCATGTGCGAAACCAATACCTTGTCCACCCGGTTCTTGTCCATGTCCATCACTTCGAAACGGCAGCCGGCCACCTCGAAATGATCGGCCGCCGTGGGGATGCGGCCCAGCACGTACATGACGAAACCGCCCAGGGTGTTGAAGGCGTTCTCGTCCTCGCCGGGCAAGTCTTCGCAGACTTCCAGTACGGACTTCAGGCGCTCTATGGTCACGCTGCCGTCGATCAGCAAAGAGCCGTCTTCGCGTTCGATGATGTCCTGCTCCTCGGGCGTATCGGAAGAAGGCAGCTCCCCGACAATCGCGGTCAGCACATCGGTCAGCGTGACCAGCCCTTGCAGCTCGCCGTATTCATCGACGATCAGCGCGCATTGCTGGCGCGACTTGCGGAAGTTCTCCAGCAGGTGCGTGGTGGACACGCCTTCCGGCACATACAGCGGCGGACGCAGGTACGGATCGATCTGCAACGGCTTGCCCGTCAGCGCGTCCTTGAGGATGTCCGCCGTGCGCAATATCCCGACGATATGGTCCAGCCCGTCGCGACACACCACCAGACGGGTGTAGGGGCTCTCGGCGATGCGGTCGCGAATCGCCGTTTCGGGTTCGGCCAGGTCGAGCAGATAGATGTCGGTGCGATGCGTCATGATCGCGCCTATGCGCTGGTCGTCCAGACGCAGCACATTGGACACGATGGCCTGTTCGCTCTGGTGAAACACGCCCGCCTCCGAGCCCTGCTCCATCAGCACCTTGATTTCCTCGTCGGTGACGGGCGACTCCTCCTTGCGGGAAGCGCCCATCAAACGCAGCAGGAAGCCGGAAGAGGCCGAAAGCAACCAGACCAGGGGGCCAGCCAGACGCGACAGCACATTCATCGGCGGCGCAATGAAGGAGGCGGTTTTCTCGGGGGCCAGCAGGCCCAATTGTTTGGGCACCAGTTCCCCGACGACGACGGAGAAGTAGGTCAGGCCGATCACGACGACCGTCAATGCGATGCCTCGCGCATAGGGTTCGATCAGCGAGAAATCGGCCAGCCAGAGCGTCAGCGGATCGGCGAGCGCGGTCTCGCCGATTGCGCCGCTCAGGATGCCGACCGTGGTAATGCCGACCTGTATCGTGGAAAGAAAAGTGGCGGGTTCGTTGCTGAGCGCCAGTGCCGACTGCGCTCCGGGGCTATCGTCATCCGCCAGTTTTTGCAGACGCGCCTTGCGGGAAGAGACCACGGCGATTTCCGACATCGCCAATATGCCATTGAGAAGAATGAGAAACAGAAGTAAAACTAAATCCATTGCAAAGCCGCCCATCGCCGTCAGGCGCGCGACCCAGGGGTTTATGACCGGCGCATTCTATCACCTGCGAGCCACTCCGGCCCGCCCCGGCAGACGGCTAGTCGATCTGTCCGGTCTCCGCGTACCGGCAATAAGTCTCGCGGATGAACAACGTGGCGATCAGCCCCATCAACGAGAACGCGAGCAGGATCGCGATCCCGCCCTGATAGTCGCCCAAGCCCAACGGTGCGCTGGGCGAACCGGCATGCGCATGATCTATGGCCCAGCCGACCAGCGGCTGCATGATGGCCGTGCCGAGGAAGGCACCGACGTTCACCACGCTGGTGGACATGCCGGAAAGCGCAGGGGGATTCACTTCCTTGGCGCAGGACCAGCTCAGCGTGAAGCTGGGCGCGAACAGTCCCATCGCGAAGAACAGCGAGTAACTGGCGACAGCGCCCAACTCCACACCAAACAACAAAGGCAACCAGCACAGGCTGTACGCCAGCGCGCCGGCGATCATCAGCGGCTTGCGTCGCCCGATGCGGTCCGAGAGCGTACCGATGAAGAATGCGCCGATGGCGAATCCGGCCAGCAGCAAGGTGGTGTGGTCGGTGGCGGCGGCCCGATCCATGCCGTAGGCATCGCGCAGGAACGGCACGGCCCACAGTCCGCCGAAGGCAAACAGCGATCCTGCAATCCCCATGTTCACCCACAGCCCCGGCCAGGTCGCGCGATTTTTCAGCACGATCAGCAGGCCGTCGTACCAATGCCCCTCGTGGGGCGGATGCGCGGCCTTGCCGTCGAGTTCTCGCAGGCTGGGCAACCCGGCCTCGCCCGGATGGTTGCGCACCAGCCGCCATGCCAGCAAAGCGAGCAGCAGCGAAAGCACGCCGACCGCGACGAACGCGGTGCGCCATGAGACATAAGTCAACGCCCAAGCCAGCGGCGCAGCGGCCAACAGCGAGCCCATATTGCCCAGCAGTATGGTCGCGCCCGTCATGGTGGCGAAATGGCGGTCGTGGAACCATGCGGCGTTGAGCTTGAGCAGCGCGATGAAGGTGACCGACACGCCCAGCCCGACCAACAGTCGGCCAGTGGATGCTATCGCCAGCGTGTCCGCCATGCCGAACAGTATCGAGCCTATGCTCGCAATTAATCCGCCGATGACCACCACGCGACGCGAACCCAGCGTATCGACCAGAACCCCGGTGGGAATCTGCATCAGCATGTAAACGTAGAAATACGTCGCGGCCAGTCCGCCCAGTTCCGCGCCGCTGGCGTGGAAGGCCTGCTGCAAATCGCCGGAAATTGCGGCAGGCGCGAAGCGATGGAAGAAGGACAGGACATACGCCAGCCCGACGATGAAAAAGGTCGTCCAGCGCAGGCGAACGAGAGAATTAACGTAAGGCACGTACAGGAAAGTGCGGCGACATAGGAAAAACTGCGATCAGTGACCGCGCAACGCGATCACCACGACCGCGACCAGCACCGCCAGGATGATGAGTTCGATGAACAAGGATGCGACGCGATCAACTGCGCGAGGAGGCGATGCGGGTGCGGGTGTTGCTGCTTTCCATCCACTTCTTGATGCGGTTAGCGTCGCCGATACGGGTGCTCTTGCCCATGGAATTCAGCAACACGATGATGACCGGACGGTTATTGATCTTCGCTTCCATCACCAGACAGCGTCCGGCTTCGTTGATGAAACCGGTCTTGCTGACGCCGATGTCCCAAGACGCGTTTTTCACCAATGGGTTGGTGTTATTGAAACGCAATTCGCGACCGCCCCAGCCATCAACGGAATGCGATGCCGTGGTGGTGTATTGATGAATCAACTGGTATCGCCGCGCCGCCATCACCATCCTGGACAGGTCGCGCGCGGTCGAGACGTTGTCGCTATTCAGGCCGGTCGAGTCGTGGAACTGCGTGTCGTACATCCCCAGCGAGCGCGCCTTGGCGTTCATTGCCGCGATGGCAGCCGCAGTGCCGCCGGGGTAAGTGCGCGCCAGCGCCGAGGCGGCGCGGTTCTCGGAAGCCATCAACGCAAGCTTGAGCAACTCGCTGCGGGTGAAGGTCATACCGATGCGCAAACGCGAATGCGTGCCCTTGAGCGTATCCAGGTCCGCAACATCCACGCTCACTTCTTCGTTCAGCGGCAGATTGGCATCCAGCACCACCATCGCCGTCATCAGCTTGGTGATCGAGGCGATAGGCGCGACTGTGTCGGCATTCTTGGCGTACAGAGGGCGCAGGCTTTTTTCGTCCAGAATCAGCGCGATATTGGAGCGCAGCTTGGGTGTGGACGTGGCGCGGTGCATGGAGCCGGATAACTCGCGATCCAGCTGGAGGTGGTTGGCGTTGCGCTCAGCCCAAGCCATTTGCGAGACGAACGCGGAACCCAGCAGTAAAGTCGTCAGCAATCGTTTTTTCATTGAAACTCCCTGAAGCTTATTTTGGAAGATAAGCATATTTTCGGCAGGCGACAGGATACCTTTACACCTATATTAATCAATAGTCAGAATCGCTTATTTCTTCCTGTTTCTGAAGATTCCACATCTGAGCATACATCCGATCCTGCGCCAGCAGTTCGCGATGCGTGCCGCGTTCGACGATACGCCCTTGATCCATCACCAAAATCTGGTCGGCCTCAACCACCGTGGACAATCGGTGCGCGATGATCAGCGTGGTACGGTTTTGCGATATGGCGCGCAGTTCGGCCTGTATCGCCTTCTCGGACTTGGAGTCGAGCGCGGAAGTCGCTTCGTCAAAGATCAGAATCGCAGGATTCTTCAGGATCGCGCGCGCAATCGCCACGCGCTGCTTCTCGCCGCCGGACAGCTTCAACCCCCGCTCGCCGACCATACTGTCGTAACCTTGCGGCAGCGATTCGATGAAATCGTGGATATGCGCGGCCTGCGCGGCGGCGATGATCTCGTCGCGCGAGGCATCGGGACGACCATAGGCGATGTTGTAATAGATCGTGTCGTTGAACAGCACGGTGTCCTGCGGCACGATGCCTATCGCCGCGCGCAGGCTGGCCTGCGTCACCGCGCGGATGTTCTGTCCGTTGATCTGGATGCTGCCGCCTTGCACGTCGTAGAAACGGAACAGCAAACGCGACAGCGTGGATTTGCCCGCACCGCTGGCGCCGACCACCGCGACGGTGTGTCCCGCAGGAATGGCGAAACTCACCTCATGCAATATCTGGCGATCCGGCCCATAGCCGAAATCGACCCGCTCGAAATTCACCTCGGCGCGCCCCGGATTCAGCACCTGCGCGTCGGGCGCATCGGCGATCTCGCGGTGCTCGTGCAGCAGGCCGAACATCTTCTCCATGTCCGCCAGCGCATGACGGATTTCGCGATACACGAAGCCCAGGAAATGCAGCGGCATATAGAGCTGGATCATGAACACGTTAATCAACACCAGGTCGCCCAGCGTCAGCGTCCCTTTCGCCACGCCGTCGGCGGCCAGCAGCATCAGCGCGGTGATGCCGATGGCGATGATGAAGCTCTGCCCGGCGTTCAGCAGCGCCAGCGAGGTAGTGTTGCGCACCGCGGCGACTTCCCAGCGCTGCATGTTCTCGTCGTAGCGCCCTGCTTCGTAGCGCTCGTTGCCGAAATATTTCACCGTCTCGTAGTTCAACAGGCTGTCGATCGCGCGGCTATTCGCCTTGGAATCGAGATCGTTCATCGAACGGCGCACCACCATGCGCCACTCGGTGATGAACAGCGTGAACGCGATGTAGACGATCAGGGTGATGAAGGTGATCGCCGCAAACCAGACGTTGTACTTGGTGAACAGAATAGCCGCCACCAGCCCGATCTCCAGCAGCGTCGGCAGGATGTTGAACAGCATGAAGTTCAGCAGAAAGCCGATGCCGCGCGTGCCGCGCTCGATGTCGCGCGACACCCCGCCGGTCTGCCGGTCCAGATGGAAGCGCAGGCTGAGGCTGTGCAGATGCTGGAATACCTGCAACGCCACGCGCCGGATCGCGCGCTGCGTCACCTTGGCGAACACCGCGTCGCGCATTTCGCCAAACAGGGTGCTGAACAGTCGCAGCACGCCGTAGGCGACGACCAGCGCCACCGGCACCGCCAGAACGGCATGCTTGGCATCCAGCGCATCGATAATTTCCTTCAGCACCAGCGGCACCGACACGTTGGCGAGCTTGGACAGCACCAGCAGGCCCAGCGCGATCGCGACGCGCCACTTGAACTCCGTCAGATAAGGCAGCAGCGAGCGGATCGCCTGCCAGTCCGCAGGACGATCTTTAGGCGATGAGGAATACGAAGAGGGACGCATGATTCAGAAGTATCGATAAACGGGGCGCATTATAACGCCCCGCGAGGCGCTACCGTCCGGCGACCGTCATGCCATCGACGAGGATGGACCCGCACTGGCGCGAGCCCTGCACCATCACGTCGCTGCCGACCGCGACGATATTGCGGTAGATATCCTTCAGGTTGCCGGCGATGGTGATCTCCTGCACCGGATACTGGATCTCGCCGTGCTCCACCCAGAAGCCCGCGGCCCCCCGCGAATAATCGCCGGTGACCTGGTTCACGCCCTGGCCCAGCAGTTCGGTGACCAGCAGGCCGCGCCCCATCTGTTTCAACAGCCCGGCGAAGTCGAGCTCGCCCGATTGCAGGATCAGGTTGTGGTTGCCGCCCGCATTGCCGGTAGTCTTCAGCCCGAGCTTGCGCGCCGAATAGCTGCCGAGGAAGTAGCCGCGCAGCACGCCGTCTTCGACGATGCGGCGCTTCTGCACGCGCACGCCCTCGTCGTCGAACGGGCTGGAAGCCAGGCCGCGCCGGATGTCCGGCACGTCTTCGATGTTGATATGCGGCGCAAAGACGGGCTGATCCATCTGTCCGAGCAGGAACGATGACTTGCGGTACAGGCTGCCGCCGCTGACCGCACCGACAAAATGGCCGAGCAGGCTGGAAGCGATCGGCGCCTCGAACAGCACCGGCACCTGCATCGTGTTCAGCTTGCGCGCATTCAGCCGGCGCACGGTGCGCTCGGCGGCGATGCGCCCGACCTCGTCGGCGCGCAGAATCTCGCTCGCGTCCCGCGCCACGCTGTACCAGTAGTCGCGCTCCATCGCGTCATCACGACCGGCGATCATCGCGCAACTGAGGCTATGGCGCGAAGTCGGATAACCGCCCATAAAGCCCAGGCTATTGGCATGCACAAACTGCGCCTCATGCACATTCACCGTCGCACCTTCCGAGTTGTTGATGCGCTTGTCGCGCGCCAGCGCGGCCTGCTCGCATTCGCGCGCCAATGCAATCGCATCGTCCACCGGCAAATCCCACGGATGGTACAGATCGAGATCGGGACAGTCGCGCGCCAGCTTGTCGGCTTCCGGCAGCCCGGCGCAATCGTCATCGGCGGTGTAGCGCGCGATGGACAACGCGGCGTCCACGGTGTCGCGCACTGCCTGCCGCGAGAAGTCGGAGGTGCTGGCGTTGCCGCGTCGCTGGCCGATGTAAACGGTGATGCCCAGGCCCTTGTCGCGGTTGTATTCGATGGTTTCGACCTCGCCGTGACGCACCGTGACGGATTGCCCGAAACCTTCCGACACCTCGGCGGAGGCAGCAGTCGCGCCGCGCTGTCTGGCATAGTCCAGCATATCCTGCGCGATGTCGCGCAGCGTATCGGCGGAATGGGAGAATCTGGCCTTGGAGGATTCGATGGAACGGGACGCGGTCGATACTGGATGGCTCATAACTGAACGAACGATATGGAGAAAGGCGTTATCATAGCAGCATCGCAATTTCCCCATCCCTGCCATGAGTGACCGCCAACATTTCCAAGACGAAGAAGATCAGGACATAGACCTGCCGCCCAGCAAGACCAAGATCAAACAGCAAATGCACGACCTGCAAGCGCTCGGCGAGGAGTTGGTCGCACTGGGCAAGGATCAACTGGCGCAGCTCGATCTGCCCGACAACCTGCGCGACGCCATCCGCGAGATGCACAGAATCAACAAATTCGGCGCACAACGTCGTCAGTTGCAGTACATCGGCAGACTGATGCGCGACCTCGAAGACACCGCCCCCATCGTCGCGAAACTGAACGCATGGAAAGGCATATCGCAAGAGCACACCGTCCACCTGCATTTACTGGAGCGCTGGCGCGATCGCCTGCTGGAAAGCGACCAAGCTCTAACCGAACTGCTCGCCGCTCACCCCGAGACCGACGTGCAGCGCCTGCGCACGCTGATCCGCAACGCGCAAAAGGAAAAGGAGGCCGGGAAGCCGCCTAAGAATTACCGCGAAATTTTTCAGGTATTGCGCGAGTTGATTCCCGAACACGGGTAGGCACGCCGTGCCCCTACGCCCCCCAAAAAATTACCGCGAAATCTTTCCGGTATAAGGCGGAGCCCCAATAAAAAGCGGAACCCCTAGGGTTCCGCTTTTTTTGTCTTCCGATGTCCCGAGACTATGCCGCCTTGACCATGTGCGGGTGTTTCTCGGCGACCACGCGATCCAGTACCGTCATCACATCCTGACTGGCCTTCTCGGCGCAATCGAGAGCATTGAAGATTTCGTCCTGCACCGCCGAGCTGCGCGCCCAGTTCTGATCCAGATAGCCGACCATCTGGTGCACGCACTCATGCACCTTGCTGTGCGGTTCGAGCAGGCTGCGGAAGGCCGCAGTGCCGCCGAACACCTCGGCGCCGTGGCCGTTATACCACTTGCCCAGACGGCAACCGGAATGATCCACGCTGACCGCCTTCCTGCACTCTTCGTTTCTGGAATCGTCGATCAGCACATAAGCGCGTTGCTTGTAGATGACGTGATCCACCTTGACCAGCGAGGCGAAGCTGAGATCCTGCGCATAACGCGCGCCATCGAGTGTGGTGACGGCGGACTCATAGAACTGCCCGAATTTCTGCTCCAGCCTGCCGATGACACCCTGCGAGGAGTTGGCGATCTCGTGCATCTCGTCGGAATCCTGCAGCATCTTGGTCGCCTCTAGCTGCAACATCCCCATGATGCGGCCGATAGACTCCGAAGCGTTTTTGGTGTTTTCCGCCAGCTTGCGCACCTCGTCCGCCACCACCGCAAAACCGCGCCCCGCTTCGCCTGCCCGCGCCGCCTCGATGGCCGCATTCAGCGCCAACAGGTTGGTCTGATCCGCGATCGAGGTGATCAGGCCGACCGCCTTATTGATTTCGCTGCTGCGCGCATTCAATTGGGTAATCGCGACGTTGGCATGGTTCACACGCTCGACGATACCGGAAAGCCGTTGCACCACATCCTTGACCGATTCGCGGCTATCGTCCGCATCTTCACGGGTGCGTCTGGCCAACGCAGCCAGGTCTTCCATGTTGTCGGTGATCGTCTTCAGGTCGCGCTGGTTCGACATCAGATTATTCAGCAGATTTTCGGTGTTCAGCGAATGCGCGCGTGACAACATCGCGGTACGCATCGCACCCAGCTTCTGCTCGGTCATGCCGTCGATCAGGATGTTCTGGTTCTCCAGTCCTTTCGCGAAGCCGCCATGCAAACCGCCGCTGACCGCACGGCGGTAGAAATTGCCGGACAGGTTGGCGCGAAAGCTGGTCTCCTGCTCGCGGAAGAAGGTATTCAACTGGTCGAGCATGTCGTTCACGCTCCAACACAACAGGCTGATCTCGTCGCGTTCATCGGCGATTCCGACGACCCGGTTATTGAACTTACCCTGGGAAACATCGTCGATGACTTTCTTGAGTTTCTGCACCGGCGCCAGCCAGTGCCTGACCAGCATCTGCCCCCACGCCGACACCGCAATGCTGGCCACCAGGAACGTCACCATGAAAACATCGACGCCGTGCAGAGCAAAGCTGGTCAGGATGATCGCAAGGGTGCCAACCGAGAAAGACCACAGCAATGCGGCCAGCTTAAATTGCAAGGACGAGTTCGTCATAGCTGAGTCCCTTTTCGTTCAATATGTCGACCAACAACTTGGTGGCTGCTGCGATGGCGTTGGCCGGCCCGGCTTTTTTCTCCGCTTCCAGCATCGCCGCATAAACCGCACTCGCGGTTTCCACCCCGCTGCGTTTGGGCTTGCGCCGCACCGACAGGTAGCCGGTGGGATTGCCGGACTCGTCGAAAGTCGGCGTGACATTGGTGAACACCCAGTAGAAACTGCCGTCCTTCGCCATGTTCTTCACATAGGCGAAACACTCCTCGCGCTTCTGTATCTTGTCCCACAGCAACTGGAATACGGCACGCGGCATGTCCGGATGGCGAACGATGTTGTGCTGGGAACCCAGCAACTCCTTCTCGCTGTATCCGGAAAATTCAATGAAGATTCGATTGCCGTAGGTGATACGCCCCTTCAGATCGGTCATCGAGACGATGAAATCGTTCTCGCGCATGACTCGCTCCACCGAGGTCGGAGTAATTGCTCTTTTCATTCTCTCTCCCTGCTGACTCTGGTCGTCCCCGGTTGCCGTCGGCACCGGAGCATCATGTAATGTTTTAATATGGTGTCCGTTTATACCTCTCGCCGAACCCCATCAAACATGTTCAATAATAGCATCCTATCCCATATTGCACTCGAATCAGGAAAGCACCCCCGACACAGCCTTATCTGGCTGCATGGGCTCGGGGCGGACGGAAATGATTTCGTTCCCGTCGCCGGCGAGCTGGAGCTGCCCGCCGCGATTCGCTATATCTTCCCGCATGCGCCGCAACGTCCGGTCACCATCAACGGCGGATATGTGATGCGCGCCTGGTACGACATCGCCGCCCAAGATATCGGTGCGCGACAGGATGAAGCCGGCATTCGCGCGTCGCAAGCCGATATCGAAGCGCTGATCGCACAGGAAGTCGCACGCGGTATCGCTCCGCGCAACATCTACCTCGCCGGATTCTCGCAAGGCGGCGCAATCGCGCTGCACACCGCGTTGCGCCAGAAAGAGCCGCTGGGCGGCGTGCTGGCGCTCTCCACCTATTTGCCGCTGGCCGACATGGCTTCCGGCGAAGCACGGCCGGACGCATTGCGCACGCCGGTATTCATGGCACACGGCAGCAACGACACCGTCGTGCCATATGCCCTGGGAAAATCATCGAAAGACGCACTGGAAAAACTCGGTTGCGAGGTCGAATGGCACGAATACGCGATGCCCCATTCGGTATGTACGGAAGAATTACAGGATATCCAGCGTTGGCTGACAGAACGGCTGCGAGCCGCATAGGCACTCAATCTTCGCCGGTCTCCTGCTCGATTGCACGGAAGCGCGCCAAATCGTAATCGTCGCCCTTTTCGTCCAGCCCTATCGGCATCAACAAATAGCGCTTGTCTCCTAGGCTGGCTTGCAGGCTGCGTTGCGCCGAAAACGTATCCGCCTTCATCAGCAATCTAACCTCGCCGGCCGGCTCGCCGGGTTTCGCCATCAGCCACAGCGCATACATGCCATCATCACGCAGAGCGCCGCCCAACGTTACGCTGGCAAGCTGGTTGGCCAGCACCTCGGCGCCGACATGCAGCCGGTTTGCGTCGTCGCGCATCAGCCGGCGCACCACCGCGGCCCCCCAATGCGCCACGCCATCCGGCTGGATGCCGAGCAGGCTGCCGATGCGGATGCTGTCCGTCCCCTGAGACGAAATCACGGTGCGGAATCCGCTGGCGCTGATATCCTCGATCTCCCAATGCAGTTGCTCCGCATTGAAGTCCAGGCTCACATCGGTATTTTCCAGCAGCCGGCCGAATCCGTTCGCAACCGCGAGATTGACCTTGATGCCGCGCCGCGGGCTGCGACGCAACGGCGGATCGGTCAGATAGTCCAGCAGATATTGCACCGCCTCGCGCACCACCTCTGCGGCATAGCTTCCGCCCAGATTGAGTTCCTGCGGAACGACGTTCCTATCCAGTTCCTTGAGCAACCCCTCCAACAGGGACAGCATCCCCGCCATGCCGACGAAGCGCGTCGATGGCTGTACGCGCGCGCCCGCCTTGACCCGCAACGGCGCAGCGGGATGATCCAGATCGAAACAGAACAGACTGTCGAGCGACTGCTGCGAAGCAATGGTCAAGCTATTGCAGTACTGGCCGACGATGCGTTCGGTGAGATGCATGTATAACGGGCTCAGCGCGCCGATTCCGCATCCATACCAGCCGAGCATTCGCGCCAGTTCGCACCTTGCCGTCGCGCTGTCGGCGGAGCCGGGATAAAGCTCGACTCGCGTATCCAGATACTGATTTTGCTCGGCATGGCGACCGATCCGCGCCACCATGCCCCACAGCCCCGGATCCAGCGGGCCGTAATGTGCGCTGATGTACTTCAGTCGCCCGGTCAAGGTATGGAGGGCGCGCACCGCAAGCAGCGGCAACTGCGCCTTGATCGCCCCCGCTCCCTTGTCGCCGTTGCAATAGCGATCGAACACCGCCACATAAGCTTTGGCCGCATGATGCGACCAGTTGCCGAGCAGCAGCCACAGCCGATTCTCCTGAAACCGATCCAGTTCGTGCGGCACGAAATACTCGCGCGCCAGCTTGCGCACAAAAGGCTGCGCGGTCTCGTCCAGCAAGCTCAGCACGGCGAACTGATGATCCAGCTTGAAGTCGGTGTTGTCGCCCACCGACTCCACCCACTCGGTCAGCTCCATCAACATCTTGCGCGGGTCGTTCCTGGGCAAGTCTTCCAGCAGCGCCATGGCGGATTTCATGTCCGCCATGGGATGATCCGACTTCTTTCCGAACAAATTCGATAACATCTCGCACCTCGTCAACCGATAGCCTTCGTTCGTGGCAATATAACCGCAAAACCATTCGATGAATACAACCTAGAAACCGCAGTTGACCGCTCCATGGAGGCCGCAAGCAAATGAGCCGAAACAAACTTCGATATTTATCCACGCTCACCCATCGGGGTGAGTCGCTACGAAGCGTATTGCACGTCCCTCGCGGCGCATGGCGGCGTTGCTTCTCCTCGGAATGGAACAACCATTCCTCGTCGTCGCGCCTTGCCCTGCACCACGATGAACGCACACTACACTTCGTTCAACTACGGTTTCTAGGTTAAAGGAACTCCGATCATGATTCCCTGGCTGAGCGGCAGCACTCCGTTCCCTGCGGTCGAGACCGCGTTGCGCGAACCGAACGGCCTGCTCGCGGCGGGCGGCGATCTGTCGCCCGCTCGACTGCTGAACGCCTATCACCACGGCATTTTTCCGTGGTTCAGCCCCGGCGACCCCATCCTGTGGTGGAGCCCCGATCCGCGCATGGTGCTCGTCCCCGCAGAATTCAAGCTGTCGCGCTCGCTGGCGCGAGTCATACGCAACGGCGGCTTTGAAGTACGCATGGACACCGCGTTCGAAACGGCGATGCGCGCCTGCGCCGCCCCGCGCGCCGGACAGAACGGCACCTGGATACAGGAAGACATGATCGCGGCCTACCGCGCGCTGCACGAGCTCGGCTATGCGCATTCGGTCGAGACCTGGCGCGATGGCGAACTGGTCGGCGGCCTGTACGGCGTCGCCATCGGCCGCATGTTCTACGGCGAGTCGATGTTCAGCCGCGAAGCCAACGCATCCAAGGTCGCGCTGGCGCACCTTGCCCGCCAACTCGAACGCAGGGATTTCGGATTGATCGACTGCCAGATGAACACGCCGCACCTCGCCTCGCTGGGTGCGCGCGAGATCCCGCGCGCCGAATTCGTCGAACGGCTGCAGGAATTGGTAAACTGTGCGCCGGTAACCAACTGGCGCTTCGACGCCGACCTGTACGCATGAACCTGCTACACGACATCCCGCTCACCGCGCTGCATTTCTACCTGACCGCGCCCTATCCGTGCAGCTACCTGCCGGAGCGGGAGGCGCGCTCGCAGGTCGCGACACCGACCTTCCTGATCAGCACGCCGGTCTATTCCCAATTGATGCGCAAAGGCTTCCGCCGCAGCGGAACCCACACCTACCGCGCCCATTGCGACGCCTGCCAGCGCTGCGTCTCGTTGCGGGTGAAGGCCAGGGAGTTCGCGCCGAACCGCTCGCAACTGCGCGCCTGGAAACGCCACATCCATCTGGAAGCCACACTGCATCCGCTGCACGACAACCCGGAATATTACGAGCTCTACGAACGTTACCAGCGCGCCCGCCACAAGGATGGCGGCATGGACAACGAAGATCCCGAGTCCTACCGCAGCTTCCTGCTGCAAAGCCACGTCGATACCATGCTGGTGGAATTCCGCGAACCGTTCGATCATGCGCACAACAAGCGGGGCGAACTGCGCATGGTCAGCGTGATCGATCTGCTCGACGACGGCCTGTCCGCGGTTTATACCTTCTACGATCCCGATCTGCCGCATGCCCAGTTCGGCGTCTACAACGTGCTGTGGCAAATCGAGCTATGCCGCAAACTGGATCTCGACTACGTCTATCTCGGCTACTGGATCGCCGAGAGCCGCAAGATGTCCTACAAGACCCAATACCAGCCCGCACAAGGACTGGTGAACAGCGAGTGGATCGCACTCGCCAAGGAAGAAGCCCCATGCAAACCCGATTGATGATCTTCGTCGCCGCCCTGTTGCTGTTGCCGCCGGCCGGCTTCCTGCTGGGCAGCCATGAGTGGGCCGAACTCGCCGCCAACGAAACGCAGGACAACCTCGCCGCGACTGCACTGACGCTGCTCGCCTTGCTGGGCTACATGCTGCTGACCGGAATACTCGTCAAGCTGCGCACCGGCAACAACCCATTGACGACGCAGCGCGATTATTTCCTCGCCCTTGCTGCGGCCGGCGCAATGCTGGTCTGGCTGCTGGTCTACCTGAATTTCTACGCCGCAAGCTGGACATCGATGCAGAAGAACTCCGTCTGGCAGATCGCGCTCGACACACTGCTGTTCGCGTTGCCGGTGCCGGCGGTGCTGGTCACCCGCGCACTGCTCGGCTCCTTCCGCGGCCTGCTCAAGACGCTCGCGCGCGGCCCGTCGCTGGCGATGCCTCGCGGCGAAACCGCCGCGCTCGCATGCGCATCCATCGCCGCATTCGGCCTGCTCGGCGGCGCGGTGCTATCAGCGTCCTGGCTGCTGTGGATATCGCCCCTGTTCCTGTTGCTCGCGCTGCAACTGCTGTGGCACGAAAGCACGATATTCGACGTGCTGCGCGAAGGCGACTGGGGTCGGCTGATCTGCGCCGCGCTGGCCGGACTGATCGTCGGCAACCTCGGCGTAACGCTCTACCGCGCGGTCGGCGGCATGGCAGAAATCGATCCGCTGTCCGCCCAACCCGGCTACCTGCTGTTCGGCCTGCTGTGCCTGCAGCTCGGCGATGTCGTCGCCGAAAACTGGCGCGGCAAGACCCGCGCGCAAGTGTTCAAGAAAAAACCGTTTCCCATTCCCGTCGTCAAAAAATGAATCCGTATACCCTGCTCCGCCCCACCATGTTCGCGCTCGATGCCGAGACCGCGCATCACCTCACGCTGAACGGACTGAATGTCGCGAACAAACTCGGCCTGATGTCGCTGGCTGCCAGCCGTCCCGCCGCCGATCCGCGCACCGTGATGGGACTGACCTTCCCCAATCCGGTAGGACTCGCCGCCGGACTGGACAAGAACGGCGAGGTGATAGACGCGCTCGCCGCGCTCGGCTTCGGCTTCGTCGAAATCGGCACCATCACGCCGCTGCCGCAGCCCGGCAATCCGAAACCAAGACTGTTCCGCATCCCCGAGGCGCAGGGCATCGTCAACCGCATGGGCTTCAACAACGAGGGCGTGGACGCGCTGATTGAAAACGTGAAGCGCGCGAACTTCAAAGGCGTGCTGGGCATCAACATCGGCAAGAACGCCGTCACACCTATCGAAAAGGCCGCGGTCGATTACCTGATCTGCCTGCGCAAGGTGTATGCCCACGCCGGCTACGTGACGGTCAACATCTCCTCGCCCAACACCAAAAACCTGCGCCAGCTGCAGGGCGGAGACGAACTCGACGCATTGCTCGCGCAACTGAAGGCGGAGCAGGAAAAGCTCGCGCAGCAACATGGCCGCTATGTGCCGGTAGCCGTGAAAATCGCCCCCGACCTCGACGCCGACCAGATCAAAAATATCGCCGCGCTGCTGATGCGCCACCACATCGACGGCGTGATCGCCACCAACACCACGCTGTCGCGCGAAGGCGTCGAAAACATGAAGCACGGCGACGAAACCGGCGGCCTCTCCGGTGCACCGGTGCGCGACAAATCCACCGCGGTGATCCGCCAACTCGCTGCCGAACTGCAGGGCGCGCTGCCCATCATCGGTGTCGGCGGCATATTGAACGGCGCGGATGCGGTGGAGAAAATACAGGCAGGCGCCGCGCTGGTGCAGATCTACAGCGGCCTGATCTACCGCGGCCCCGCGCTGGTCGCCGAGTGCGCCGAGGCGATTCGCAGCATGCGCTGATCCCGCAATACCAGTACCGCGCCGCTATCCGCACCGGCAAGCACGCCGGTGCGACACAGGATGAAACCGGAAGTCTGCGCCGTCGGCATCATGATGGGCAGCCACCCCCTCCCCTGCCGTTACGCACATCCCTCCGCGAAACGTAGCTATCTAATGCATAGGTCGATGGCAAGCCGCCTGATAAATTCATCTCCTGCAGTTGCAAGGCAACCATCAGGAGAAAACCATGAACACGAATCCGGTAGTCTGGTTCGAAATTTATGTGCAAGACCTCGATCGTGCAAAAACATTCTATGAATCCGTGTTTCAGACCAGGCTGACACGACTGGACAGTCAGGAAGTCGAGATCTGGGGGTTTTCGATGGACATGAACGGCCCCGGGGCCAGCGGCGCGCTAGCCAAGAAAGCCGGAGTGGATTCAGGCGGGAACAGCACGCTGGTTTACTTCAGTTGCTTGGACTGTGCTGTCGAAGCGGCTCGCGCCGCCCAGTATGGCGGGCGGATCCATCGCGAAAAAACGTCTATCGGAAAATATGGCTGCGTTGCCTATGTCGTGGATACCGAGGGCAACATGATCGGCCTTGCATTCCATGGAATGAGCTGTTCTCAGGGATGCGATACACCGCGACCGTTCGTCATGCCGAATGCCAAAAACACGCGAGCATGGACTTTCACTGGCGAAGCGCGATCCGCTCGCCACCTTCCTGAAGCTGAAAGCAAGCATGGGGAGGCGTCACGCCCCTTGCGTGCTCTACACCTTGCTGGCGGCAAAGCATTTTCTCGACAGCGGAGAGGCCATCCCTTGGTGGATGTTCACCCAACAAGGCAGGGAATTACTCATATCGAGAGATTGATGCCAGGGTGCTGCCTGTGTCGCCGGATCGCGTTGCGTCAATTGGGGTGTAAAGGAGGCAGCCATGCCCAAGCTACGTGTGGAAAGTTTTTCCATATCCATCGACGGATTCGGCGCGGGGCCGAACCAGAGTCTGGAAAACCCGCTAGGCGCTGGAGGGCTGGCCCTGCATCAATGGGCCTTCCCGACCAGAACTTTCCAGCAGATGTTCGGGAATGCCGGCGGCACAACGGGCATCGACAACGACTTTGCCGCGCGCGGATTCAGCAACATAGGCGCATGGATCATGGGCCGCAACATGTTCGGGCCGATACGCGGCCCGTGGCCTGACGCCAAATGGAGAGGCTGGTGGGGCGATAATCCGCCTTATCACACGCAGGTCTTTGTGTTGACTCACCATCCCCGCGAGTCCGTCACCATGGAAGGCGGCACTACTTTTCACTTCGTCACCGACGGCATCTTCAGCGCACTGGGGCGCGCCACCGTCGCGGCAAACGGGCTGGATGTCCGGCTGGGCGGTGGCATAGCCACGATCCGGCAATATTTGCGCGCGGGACTGATAGACGAGATGCATGTTGCCATCTCGCCTATCTTGCTCGGCTCCGGGGAGAATCTCTTTGCAGATATCGACATGCTGTCGCTTGGCTACCGATGTGTCGAACACATGGCCACACCTAATGTCACCCATGTGATCCTCCGGAAGGCAAGGTAGATATCGCTTGCCTGCCAACCTCATCGTTCCCGCGAACCGCCTTCGGCAGCCTCCAAACTCAAACGTGGAACTTCCGCTTTTGAGAAAATTGACTGGCCGGTCTGAGTGGGTAGCAAAAATTGGCGACTTGCTGCTTTGCGACAGACTTGGTGATTGAACCGAAAAGGGCAGCTTTCAGATGGCGAATATTGATGAGAACTTCCACTCCGTGCCGACCGACCATTCGAAAAATACACAAAATGCCGATCACACTCTATTCTGGTGCAGACTTCAGCCTGCAAGTATTGTTACGCTTATTAACGATGTGTTCCTTGTGTAACTTGACGCCAGAACAAAAAGGTAAGCAATGGAAGACACTTCCCTCAAGCGCATCAGAGATCTAATTGCCACTCATGTAGGCTTGCTGGTGCGCGAGCAGGATGATGTGTTGCTGCGCAAGGTGGTCTCCGAGCGGGTACAAGCGCTGAACCTTTCCGGTGCGGAGCAATATTGCCAGTTTCTGAGCTCGGATGCAGACATCCGGCATGAGCGGGAAGCGCTCACCCTCCTGTTGAGTGTGGGCGAAACCTATTTTTTCCGCGACAGAGAGCAGCATGTGCTGCTCCAGGACATAATCCTGCCGGAATTGCTCGAACGCCGAAAGGCGGAGCGCACATTACGCATTTGGTGCGCTGCCTGTTCCAGCGGGGAGGAAGCTTATTCTCTGGCCATCCTATTAGATGAGTTAATGGCTGACCAGTCCTCGTGGAACATTCTCATTCTCGGAACGGACATCAACCAGGACTTCATTGAAAGGGCGCGGCAGGGAACTTACACCGAGTGGTCGTTCCGTGGCATGAGTGATGAGCGGCGGCAGCGCTATTTTCATCCGCACAAGAATTCATGGGCGCTGGATGACTCCATCCGCAACAGGGTGACATTTCGTACGGGCGATCTGGTAACCGACAAGTTTCCGGATTACGCCTCCGATCTGTACGGCATGGATCTGATCCTGTGCCGGAACATGTTCATATACATGACGGACCGGATGGTTTTCCGCATCGCGGACAAGTTTGCCGAAACGCTGACCGAAGGTGGAATACTGATCACCGGCCACGGTGAACTGCATGCCCATCACTTGGGGAAACTGCGTACGCGGGTGTTTCCCGTATCCATCGTTTATCAGAAAGTTTCGGTTCCTTTCTGCTTGCCAACCCCGTCGCCTCTTGCCGAGAAACCACATCCAATACTGAAAAATCCGGCAGCATTATCGCCTGCCATACGAAAATCCCCTGCCGCGGCAACTCTGCCAGTGCCGCAGGCTGCAGCAGAGATATGCCAGAAAATGACCGGATCAGAAATCCATCAGGCCTGGCAATACGCAAACCAGGGCCAGCAAGACACGGCCGCAAAGTCTTGCGGGGAATTGATTGAAAAAAATCCGTTGGCCGCGGCTCCGCATTACCTGCTGGCCTTGCTCGCCCATGAGCGAGGAGAGTTCATAGATGCCAAAATCCTGCTGAAAAAGGTCATTTATCTCGATCCCTCGTTTATCGCCGCCTACCTTGATCTTGGCGACCTGTATGCGCAGGAAGGCGATGATGTGCGGGCCGGCAAAATGCGCGCGACCGCGCGCACTCTTCTGAAATCTCTGCCCGGAGACAGTCAGATCCAGTTTTACGGCGATTCTACGGTGAATGCCGTATTGCAGTATGTCGAGCATTTACTGAATATCGGCAATCATTAATCCGGTAGACTTGTTAAAGTATGCTTGGCCTCATGGCGCTTCGGCAAGCGCAAGCCCGAGAGGCGGTTTTATTTTGTGCCACATCAATATCCACCTTGCTGTTCGTGACGGTTGCCCGGAACGGTCAGGAAGAAGTTTTTCAGGACGGCAATGGAGAATGCGTACATGGATCCCCAACTTGCATCTGCGGCCCTTGAGGAGATAGCGCACCCATTCATGGTCATGCTGGTGGACGACCAGACTTTTGTCGCCGAATTGTTGCGACATCAACTCATCAATGAAAAAGACATTAATTTCCACTACTGCCAAGACCCATCTCTGGCGGTCAGCACCGCCGAGAGAATAGGCCCGACCGTCATCCTGCTCGATTTCGCCATGCCGGAACTCGACGGCCTCACCGTTTGCCAATTCATCCGCGCCCATCCCGCCACCCGCGACATCCCCGTCATCATGCTTTCCAGCAATGACGATCCCGTCACCAAAGCAGCGGCTTTTGCTGCGGGAGCCAACGATTATCTGGTCAAGCTTCCCGATTCGGTGGAACTGATTGCGCGGCTGCGTTACCACTCCGCTTCCTATATCAACAAGCTGCAGCGGGACGATGCCTACCGCGCATTGCGCGCGAGCCAGATAAAACTGGAAGAGCTCAACATACGGTTGTTGAAGTTGGCAAATCTCGATGGCCTGACCGGACTCGCGAACCGTCGTTTCTTCGATGAGCGGTTGGCAGCCGAGTGGTTGCGCGCCATGCGCAACAGAAATCCGCTAACGCTGATCATGTTCGATGTTGATTGGTTCAAGCAATACAACGACAAGTTCGGCCATCTGGAGGGGGATGAATGCCTGAAGCGGATCGCCCATTCCGCGCAGGAGATATTCAGCCGTCCGGCGGACACCGTGGCCCGCTTTGGCGGCGAGGAATTCATCATATTGCTGCCGGAGACCGACTCCGGCGGCGCGCTGAAAGTAGCTGAAAAACTCCGTGTCGAAATTGAGGATTTGCATCTGCCCAATCCGGATTCCTTCGTCGGCCCGTTCATCACCGTCAGCCTGGGCGTCACCACCATCGTGCCCGTAGTCAACTCATCCCCGGACGACTTCATCAAACTTGCGGATGAAGCGCTTTATCGGGCAAAGAATGCGGGAAGGAACCGCCTATCCATTGCACTCCCCCCTGCGGGCTGAACTCCATGGGAGCCCTTGCCATGATCCCCTACTTATTGTTCGATCTGAATGGCGTGCGCTATGGGGTGGAAGCCCGGGCTGTGCTGGAGATCGTCTGGCTACCGGAACTTACTCCCGCCGAAGAGGCGCCGCCTTATATTGCCGGGGTGTTCAACCGGCGCGGCAATATCGAGCCCGTGATGAATCTTGGATTGCGCCTCGGTCATCCGTTCATGGGCTACCAGTTGAGCGACCGCATTGTAGTGCTGCAAGCGAACGGCATGACCATGGGCATGATCGTCAACGATGTCAGCGATGTCGTCGGAATTCCAGCCTCTGCGATTGAGCCGCCGCCGCGCTACGATGGCGACACACCCGCACATATCCATTTTCTGGCGGGACACGCCAAGGTTGGCGAAGAAATCGTCATGCTGCTGGATGTGCCGCGCCTGCTCCATTTCCCCCTGACTCATGCGCCGGACATTTCCGCATCCGATGTTCCCGCAAAACCATTTGCCCATTTCTGCCCGGATAGCACCGATGAAGAACGCGCGGTATTTCGCACCCGCGCCCATAACCAGATGCAGGCGATGGAAAGCCTGGATGCCGCCGAACGGATACCGCTATCCGTCATCCAGTTCGGCGAAGAATATTTCGGCGTTGAGTTGAATATAGTGCGCGAGTTTGCCCATCTGCGTCGTGTCACCGCCATCCCCTGCTGTCCATCGCACATCATCGGCAACATGAATCTGCGTGGCGATATCCTGACCCTGGTGAACATCCGGGGACTGCTGAACATCACGGCAGGAAACAGCGCTGCCGAAGTCATGGTGATCGAGTCGGGCGAATTGTCCGTTGGTGTGCCTGTGGACAGGGTGCACGAAGTGATCTACCTGCGACCCGCCGATATTGCTCCCCTGTCGGCAATGCATGAAGAAAAGAACGAATACTGCAAGGGTGTGGCGCGCTACGGTGTAAGCATGGCCAACATCCTGGACATGCAAAAAATCCTGGCTCAGGGCGGCCTTGAGGTCGAGGAAGAAGTGTAACGGTTACGGAAAGGGGAATATAAATGTTCAAGAATATGAAACTGCGTTACCGCATCCTGCTGACTTCCGTTGTACCCCTGGTGATATTTTTCAGCGGCGGCGTGATGGTGATTCATGATGCGGGAAAGATATCGCGTTACTCAGATCAGGAAAGCAGGGCTTATGAGATCCTTCTTCAAGCAGAGAATGCAAAGGTGGGAATAAGCCAGTCAGTGCGTTCGCTACGCGGCTATCTACTGACCAGGGAAAGCAAACACCTCAGGAGTGCCGAGAGCGGAGAGCATCTGTTCACGGCGGCGATCGATGCCCTGGAAACATTGGTGGAAGATCCACTGCAACAGGCGGCTATAGCCAAAATGGCCGAGAAACAACAAGCCATCATTGCGGCTGGGCGGCAGGCAGTATCGCTGGTTGACGAAGGAAAGCTGGCGGCGGCGACGACACTGCTCATGAGCGGTGAGACATATCAGCTCTGGGACTCATTGGAAGAGATGCTTATTAAATTCGATGCGGAGGAAAACGAAGTTCTGAAGATGCGAGTGGAGCAGCAGCAAGATGCCATCAGAGAAACCGTGAGGGAATTATGGATAGGAATTTCGCTGGCAATAGTAGTATCACTCTCTTTTGGGTTGTGGATTACCGCACGCATCAGCAGCTCGATCAAGGAACAAATCACCGCGGTTAGCTCCTCCTCGACCGAGATAGCGGCCACGATGACCGAGCACGAGCGGACGGTTGGCGAACAGTCCGCGGCGGTCACCGAAGTCTCGGCCACCGCCGAACAGCTGGGCGCCTCTGCCCAGACCTCGGCCCAGCAGTCGGAAAATACGGCCGCCCTGGCCAATCAATCGCTTGCGCTGACCGAAGAAGGCATCAAGCTGGCCAACCGTTCTTACAGCGGCATCACTCAGATGAAAGACAAGGTCGGGGCGGTTGCCGAGCAAATTTTGCATCTTTCCGAACAGGCCGAACAGATCGGTTCCATCGCCAGGGTAGTCGGCGAACTCGCCTCTGAGACCAACATGCTGGCGCTGAATGCTGCGGTGGAAGCCGCGCGCGCCGGAGAGCACGGCAAGGGATTCGCCGTCGTGGCCAGCGAGATACGCAAGCTTGCCGACCAGAGCAAGAAATCGGCGGAGCGCACCAACACACTGGTGGAAGAAGTGCAGAAGGCCACCAACTCGGCAGTGATGGCGACCGAGGAGGGAACCAGGACGGCTGAAGAAGTAGCGGCCATCGCCAAGCAGTCCGGCGAGTCCTTCGCCTCCCTCGCGGAAGTGGCCAACAAAGTCTATGAGGGTGCGCAGCAGGTTATGCTGAACAGCAAACAGCAGTTCGGCGCGCTGACCCAGGTTTCGGCAGCGATGAAGAACCTGAGCAACGGCTCTAAGGAGATCGCCGCAGGTACGGCGCAGGCAAAGATCGGTGTGGTGAAACTGAACGAGGTGGCGCTATCGCTCAAGGCGCTGGTCTGAGTCAATTGCGGATGGCGAAATATAAATGATTGAAGACAAGGAACTGCGCAGCCTGTTCAAGATTGAAAGCGAGGAGCGCTTGCAGCACCTCGATGACGGCTTGCTGCGACTGGAGAAAACGCCGTCCGACCAGTCCTTGCTGGAAGATCTGTTTCGGGAAGCGCACAGCCTCAAGGGCGCGGCGCGCATGCTGGGACTGGCCGAAATCCAGACTCTGGCGCACCAGCTTGAAGACGCATTGGGGGCGGCCAGGAAGGGTGAGGCGGTGCTGCCGCCGGAAGCCGTGGCGGGGATGTACCCGACGCTGGAGACCATACGCCGGTTGGTGCAAATGGCAATCGGGGAGACGGCCGGGACAGATTCCGGCGTGCAGGAACCGGAATTGACATCTGCCGCTCGCCCCTGGGTGGAAGCTATACCAGCCATTCCACAAGCGGACGTTCCGAAGCCGCAAGCCTTCCGCATCGAGATGATACGCGTTGACCCGAAAAAACTGGATGCGTTGCTGACGCAGGCCGGCGAGTTGACGGTGACAAAGATCCGTATTGCGCGCCGTCTGACCGAGATGGACGAGTTGCTCGATTATTGCGAGGAATGGGGCAGAGCGGTGCATTCCGGACAACTCTCCACCAATGCGGGCGAGCGAATCGCGCAACGACTGGAACCGCTGCAGGAGAGGTTGAACCAGTTGCGCACTGACGTTTATGAAGACAGCGCCCGGCTTGATTTCATAGCCGACCAGCTCGAAAACGGCATCCGCACCCTGCGTCTGTTGCCGATGTCTACCCTGTTCGGGCTGTTCCCGCGTTTGGTGCACGACCTGGCACGGGATCAGCACAAGGAGGTTGAGTTGGTCATCGAGGGCGAGGACGCAGTGGCGGACAAGCGCGTACTGGAGGAAATGAAAGATCCGCTGATGCACATGCTGCGCAATGCCATCGACCACGGCATCGAAGCCCCGGACCCGCGCGAACAGGCGGGCAAGCCGCGTGCCGGCACCATTCGCATCAAGGCCAGCCAGACTCCCGCCAGTATCGTCATCGAGGTCAACGATGATGGCCGCGGCCTGGACATCGAAGAGATCAGGCGCACTGCGCTGAAGCGCGGCATGCATAGTGAGGATGAATTGGCCGGCATGAGTGCGGCGCAGATACAGTCATTGATCCTGGCGCCCGGTTTCTCCACCAGCAGCTTAATCACCGATGTCTCCGGTCGCGGCGTCGGTCTCGATGTGGTGCGCAACAATGTGGAACGCCTCAAAGGGACGCTTCAGATCGAGTCCGTTCCCGGCAAGGGACTGACGCTGCGCGCGCAACTGCCGATCTCGCTGGCGACGGTGCGGGTGTTGGTCGCCACGACGAGCGGCCGCCGCTATGCGCTGCCGGTTGAGTATGTGCAATTCTCGCGCAAGGTGCCGTTGCATGAGCTGTATACCATGGAAGGGCGGCAGACTATTTCAATCGACGGCCACCCCGTTTCCGTGGCCAGGCTCGATGAGTTGCTTGGGATGGCGGATGCCGGAGTGAGGAATCCGAAATCTTCCCGCAATCCGCAAACCACTGTGGTTTGCGTGATCCTCGGTGTAGGCGAGGATCGTTTTGGCTTGATGGTGGATGAAGTCGTCGATGAACTGGAGGTCGTGCTGAAGCCGCAGAGCAAGTTGCTGAAGCGGGTGCGCAATGTGTCAGGGGCGACCATACTGGAAACGGGGGAAGTGTGCATGGTGCTGAATCCGCACGACCTGCTCAAGACCCTGTGCAAGAAATCCGTTTCCGCCGCCCCGGTGGCTGTAACCAAAACCGCTCCGGCGAAAAAAGTGCTGCTGCTGGCCGAAGACAGCATTACCACGCGCACGCAGGAAAAGCGCATCCTGGAAGGTGCGGGCTACGAGGTGGTCACCGCCGTCGACGGGGCGGACGCCTACAACAAACTCGGCACACGTTCATTCGCCGCGGTGGTATCCGACATCCAGATGCCGAACATGACCGGACTGGCGCTCACCGAAAAAATCCGCGCCAACAGGAAATACGCCGAGTTGCCGATCATCCTGGTGACCGCGCTGGCTTCGGCGGAAGACCAGCGGCGCGGCCTGGAGGCGGGAGCAAACGCCTATGTCTCCAAGCCTTCGTTCGACCAGCGGGTGCTGCTGGATTGCCTGGCTCGGCTCATCTAGGCCATGAACCACCTCGGCCCAAATGCTCAATCCCCCATCCGCGTGCTGCTGGTGGACGATTCGTTGCTTACTCTGGCTATTCTTAAACGAATGCTGTCCGCCGCCCCTGAAATTCAGGTGGTGGGCACAGCCACCAACGGCCAGGAGGCGCTGGATATTATTCCAGCCTTGCAACCCGATGTTATTTGCACCGACCTG
>MGWR01000062.1 GCA_001801085.1 Gallionellales bacterium GWA2_60_142
CACTCATACTCATTTAATAGCTCCTACCAGCTTGCCTTAACAACACCGGGAATCTCACCGCGCATCGCAAATTCACGAACCTTGATACGCCCCAAACCAAACTTCCTGAAAGTGCCGCGCGGACGCCCTGTCAATGCGCAACGATTGCGCAAACGAACCGGACTTGCATTACGGGGCAGCGCCTGGAACTTCAAACGTGCAGCGGCACGCTCTTCATCGCTCAGACTCATATTGGAAATCGCTGCCAGCAGCTCCGCACGCTTTGCCGCAAACTTCTCGACGGTAGCGCGACGCTTCTGCTCACGGTTAATCAATGCCATCTTAGCCATTAGTATTCCCTCATTTCTTTAATGGGAGTTTGAAAGCCAACAGAAGCGCCTTAGCTTCCTCATCGGTCTTCGCCGAAGTGGTGATCGTGATATTCATACCACGCAGCGCATCAATCTTCTCGTACTCGATTTCCGGGAAAATAATCTGCTCTTTGACACCCATGTTGTAGTTGCCGCGACCGTCGAAAGACTTGCCGGAGATACCACGGAAGTCGCGAATACGCGGAATCGCAACAGAGATCAGGCGATCCAAAAATTCATACATACGCTCCTTGCGCAGCGTCACCTTGCAACCGACCGGATAACCCTCTCGGATCTTGAAGCCCGCGATGGACTTCTTGGACAGCGTCACAACCGGCTTCTGGCCAGCGATCTTCTGCATATCGCCAACTGCAAACTCCATCACCTTCTTGTCGGCAACCGCTTCACCCACACCCATATTCAGCGTGATCTTTTCGATGCGCGGCACTTCCATGACGGACTTGTAGCCAAACTGTTTCATCAGATCGCTGGCGACCTTGTCTTTGTAAAATTCGTACAAACGAGCCATGCCCTTACCCCTTAAGCGTCAATCATTTCGCCGCTGGACTTGAACACGCGCACCTTGCGCCCGTCCTCCAGCGTTTTGATCCCGACTCGATCGCCTTTTTTGGCGGCAGCGTTGTAAATCGCCACATTCGAGATATGGATCGGCAGCTCTTTTTCAACGATACCGCCACTCAAGCCCTTCACCGGATTCGGCTTCTGGTGCTTCTTGACCTTATTGATACCGCCCACCAACAGGTATTCGCCCAGCACTTGCTGCACACTGCCGCGACTACCCTTGTCTTTTCCAGTGATGACGATGACGTCATCATTCTTCTTGATCTTGCGCATGATTTTCCTCGACTCGATCCGTAGACGCTTACAGCACTTCCGGTGCCAGCGAAACGATCTTCATGAACTTCTCGGTACGCAACTCGCGCGTCACCGGCCCGAAGATACGCGTACCGATCGGCTCCAGCTTCGCATTCAGCAGCACCGCAGCATTGCCGTCAAACTTAACCAGAGAACCATCGGTGCGACGCACGCCCTTGGCAGTGCGAACCACCACGGCGTTGTAAACTTCACCCTTCTTCACACGACCACGCGGAGCCGCATCCCTGATGCTAACCTTGATAACATCACCAACGGAAGCATAGCGACGCTTGGAGCCGCCCAACACCTTGATGCACATTACGGAGCGTGCACCGGTATTGTCAGCCACATCTAAAACAGACTGCATTTGTATCATTATTTAATCTCCAACTTATTCCGCCTGCAGCGGCCAGTTTTGGAACCCGTTCGGGTTAGGTCGCCGCAAGCGGCGATGAAACGAAGCCGCGCATTATATTCGAATTTTGAAAAGACGCAAGCGAAATTTCGGTTAAGCCGCAGCCTTTTCTACCCGCTTGGCTACACGCCATGCCTTGGTCTTGGCCAGAGGACGGCATTCCTCGATCATCACCACGTCGCCAGTATGAAACTCATTGGCTTCATCGTGAGCATGATACTTCTTGGACACGCGAATGATCTTGCCCAGCAACGGATGCTTGACCTTGCGCTCGACCAGGACCGTCACGGTCTTGTCCATCTTGTCGCTAACTACGGTACCGGTGAGGGTACGTTTCAGTGTCTTTGATTCGCTCATTTCTGGGCACCCTTCTCTTTCAATACAGTCTTCACGCGGGCAATGTCGCGACGCACTTTGCGCAGCTCGCTGGTATTGGTCATCTGCTGCGTTGCAACCTGCATACGCAGACCGAATTGCGCCTTGGTCAAGGACAGCAGTTCCTGCTGCAGATCTGCAGCAGACTTGGTCTTCAGTTCACTCGCCTTCATGTTATTCACCTACCTGTCTAACAACGAACGTAGTCGCGATCGGCAACTTTGCGGAAGCCAGCTTGAAAGCTTCGCGGGCCAATGTCTCATCCACGCCATCCATTTCGTACAGCATTTTGCCCGGCTGGATCTCGGCGACGTAGTACTCCGGATTGCCCTTACCGTTACCCATACGAACTTCGGCCGGCTTCTTGGAGATCGGCTTGTCCGGGAAAATACGGATCCAGATACGGCCACCGCGCTTGATATGACGAGTCATCGCACGGCGCGCCGCTTCGATTTGACGCGCTGTCAGACGGCCGCGGGCGACCGCCTTCAGACCGAACTCACCGAAGCTCACCTTGTTACCGCGTGTGGCGACACCGGTATTGCGGCCCTTTTGTTCCTTGCGGAATTTCCTTCTAGCTGGCTGTAGCATGCTTTGCTCCCGACTTTCTTACTTTCTTTTCCGGTTCAGCGGCGACCGGAGCAGCGGATTCCTGCCCAGTGATCTCACCCTTGAACACCCAAACTTTCACACCGATGATGCCGTATGTAGTTTTCGCCTCGGAGGTGCCGTAGTCGATATCGGCGCGCAGTGTGTGCAACGGCACACGACCTTCGCGATACCACTCAGTACGGGCGATTTCGATACCGTTCAGACGGCCCGCGCTCATGATCTTGATGCCCTGAGCACCCAGACGCATCGCGTTCTGCATCGCGCGCTTCATTGCGCGGCGGAACATGATGCGCTTTTCCAGTTGCGCGGTGATGCTGTCGGCGATCAGTTGCGCATCGATTTCCGGCTTGCGAACTTCTTCGATCGCCAGATCGACGGCCTGCAGACCCATGCGCTTGCGCAACTCTGCGCGCAACGCCTCGATGTCTTCGCCCTTCTTGCCGATCACCATGCCAGGACGCGCAGTGTAGATCGTCACTTTGGCGTTCTTGGCCGGACGCTCGATGATCACCTTGGAAACGCCGGCGGAAGCCAGCTTCTTCTTCAGGAATGCACGAACCTCGATATCCTTGTGCAGCAGGTCAGCAAAATTGCTGCTGTTGGCATACCACTTGGAATCCCAGTTTTTACGAACGCTCAACCGGAAACCGGTTGGATGAATTTTCTGTCCCATGATTATCCTTTGCTCCCGACGCTGACCGTGATGTGGCAAGTTTGCTTTTCGATGCGATTGCCACGGCCTTTGGCGCGCGCCATGAATCGCTTCAGCGAAGCAGCCTTGTCGACATAGATGGTCGTCACTTTCAACTCGTCGATGTCTGCGCCATCGTTATGCTCGGCGTTCGCAATCGCGGACTCCAGAGCCTTCTTGATGATGCCTGCACCCTTCTTCGGGCTGAAAGCCAGGATGTTCAGCGCCTGCGCAACCGGCAGACCGCGGATCTGGTCGGCGACCAAACGGCCTTTCTGTGCGGAGAGATGAATGTTCTTTGCAACTGCAGTAGTCGTTTTCATCATGGCTCCTTACTTCTTCGCTTTCTTGTCGGCCGCATGACCCTTGAAGGTACGAGTCAGGGAGAACTCGCCCAACTTGTGCCCGACCATGTTCTCGGAGACATACACCGGAATGTGCTGCTTGCCGTTGTGCACAGCGATCGTCAGACCGACGAACTCAGGCAGCACGGTAGAGCGACGCGACCAGGTCTTAACCGGGCGCTTATCGTTGGTCGCACGCACAGTCTCGATCTTCTTGATCAAGTGCGCGTCGACAAATGGACCTTTTTTAACGGAACGTGCCATATTTACCTACCCCTTAAACCTGAAAGCGACGGCGCACAATCATGCCGCTAGTACGCTTGTTGCGACGAGTACGGAAGCCCTTAGCCGGAGTACCCCACGGGCTGACCGGATGACGTCCCGCTGCAGTCTTGCCCTCGCCGCCACCGTGCGGGTGATCGACCGGATTCATCACCACACCGCGAACGGTCGGACGAACACCGCGCCAACGCATCGCACCGGCCTTGCCGATGGAACGCAGGCTGTGCTCTGAGTTGCCGACTTCGCCCAGCGTTGCCTTGCAATCGACGTGAACCTTGCGGATCTCGCCGGAACGCAGACGCAACTGAGCGTAGCTGCCATCACGCGCCAGCAGCTGCACGGAAGTGCCTGCGGAACGCGCCAGCTGAGCTCCCTTGCCCGGCAGCATCTCGATGCAATGGATCGTCGAACCGACCGGAATGTTGCGCAGCGGCAATGCATTACCGGCCTTGATCGGAGCCTCGGAGCCGCTCACCAGCGTAGCACCGGCGGAAACACCCTTCGGAGCGATGATGTAACGACGCTCGCCGTCGGCGTAGCACAACAACGCCAGGTGCGCACTGCGGTTCGGATCGTATTCCAGATGCTCAACCGTGGCCGGGATACCGTCCTTGTTGCGCTTGAAATCCACCAGACGGTAGTGCTGCTTGTGGCCGCCACCCATATGACGAGTGGTAATGTGACCGTTGTTGTTACGACCGGCGGTCTTCGTCTTCTTTTCCAGCAGGGAAGCAACCGGCTTGCCCTTGTGCAACTCACGGTTCACGACGCGCACTACTGCACGCTGACCTGGAGTTGTTGGTTTCAGTTTAATCAGTGCCATGATGGTTATCCTTGCTCGCTAGCGGCAAAATTGATCTCCTGACCGGAAGCCAGACATACATAAGCCTTCTTCCAGTTGTTGCGGCGGCCGACGTAACGACCCATGCGCTTGACCTTGCCCTTGACATTGGCCACTTGCACACTGTCCACGCTAACCTTGAACATCATCTCGACGGCAGCCTTGATTTCCGGCTTGGTTGCATCGGGAACAACGCGGAAGATCACTTGCTCGTTCTTCTCGGCAACCTGGGTCGCCTTTTCAGATATCTGCGGAGCGAGCAAAACCTTCATCAGACGCTCTTGACTGAATTGTTGGTTACTCATGCGAACATCTCCTCGATTTTAGCCACGGCGCTGCGGGTCACCACCACGCTCGGGAAACGAACCAGACTTACCGGGTCGGCCTGATTGGCTTCCAGCACCAGCACGTTCGGCAGGTTGCGCGAAGACAGATACAGGTTCTCGCTCAGATTGTCGGTGATGATCAACAGGCGGCCATCCAGCCCCATACCCTTGATCTTCTGCGCCAGCAGCTTGGTCTTCGGCGCGTCGACAGTCAGATCGTCAACCACCACCAAGCGATTCTCGCTAACCAGCCTGGAGAAGATCGACGCCAGACCCGCGCGATACATCTTGCGATTTACCTTGTGGGTGTAGTTCTCTTCGCCGGTGTTCGGGAAAATCTTGCCACCACCACGCCACAGCGGGCTGGAAGCCATACCGGCGCGAGCGCGGCCAGTGCCCTTCTGGGCGAACGGCTTCTTGGTGGACTTGGCGATCTCGCTGCGTCCCTTCTGCTTGCTATTGGACGCACGGGCGTTCGCCATGTAGGCAGTAACAACCTGATGCACCAGATCTTCGTTATATTCGCGACCGAAAAACTCATCGGACGCATTCAGATTCGCGGTCGCCTGACCCTTATCGTTAATGACTTTAAGTTCCATTACGCACCTGCCTTAACTGCCGGACGAACGATAATGCTGCCGTTCTGTGCGCCGGGAACGGCACCCTTGACCAACAACAATTGACGCGCAACATCGACGCGCACGATCTCCAGATTCTGCACAGTCTTCTGCACATCACCCAGATGACCCGTCATGCGCTTACCTGGAAACACGCGACCCGGATCCTGCGCCATACCGATAGAGCCCGGAACATTGTGCGACTTGGAGTTACCGTGCGTAGCGCGACCGGATTTGAAGTTGTGACGCTTGATAGTACCGGCGTAACCCTTACCCTTGGAGATACCCGTCACATCGACGAGCTGTCCCGACTGGAAAATCTCCACACTGATAGTGGAGCCAGCCTGCAGGCCAGACAACTGTTCAGGGGTTACGATGAATTCCTTGAGTACACTTCCGGCTTCGACACCCGCCTTGGCATAATGCCCGGCAGCTGCCTTGGTCACGCGACCCGGACGGCGAACACCATGCGCAACTTGCACAGCGGTATAGCCATCGGTATCCACGGATTTAACCTGAGTGACACGATTATTGGACACTTCCAGCACTGTCACCGGCAACGACGAACCGTCCTCGGTGAAAACGCGGGTCATGCCAATCTTGCGACCGACAAGTCCTAAGCTCATTTTATTTCCTCTTGTTAAGGGGCCGACTACAATTGGTCAGCCGATTCTTTTACTGCCCGATACAACAATTACTGCAACTTGATTTCAACATCCACGCCAGCCGGCAGATCCAGCTTCATCAATGCATCAACCGTTTTATCGGTCGGATCGACGATGTCCATCAGGCGCAAATGGGTGCGAATCTCGAATTGATCGCGAGAAGTCTTGTTGACGTGCGGGGAACGCAGCACATCGAAACGCTCGATCTTGGTAGGCAACGGCACCGGACCGTTCACCACAGCACCAGTACGCTTCGCAGTATCAACGATCTGCGCAGCCGACTGGTCAATCAAGCGATAGTCAAACGCCTTGAGGCGAATGCGAATTTTTTGACTTTGCATAATATTCTCTTGCATGTATGCGGCAATGCCGCTAATTAAAGAACGAAATCGCGTGACTCAG